>CAVHQB010000119.1:0-5103 GCA_963637895.1 Lachnospiraceae bacterium | reverse complement strand
ATAGTAACTATTAACAGACGTAAATTAGATAATTATTAAATAATGGAACTCCCAACAACACCCGTTATGGCATCGGATTACAACAAAAAAAAGCGATTATTCGGGCTACCGGGCAATCGGCTTCCCAGTTAGGCACATGAAGAAAGTGCCGTTCTATCCGATGCTGTCGATCGATATGGACATGAGGTCCATGATGGCGGAGATCCACAAGCTGGACTCTGTCCTGGGCGGGTTCATGCTTTCTGAACAGGACTACTACGATCTGGTCCTCGATGCTTACTCTTCGAACATCCACTGGTCCACCAAGATCGAAGGGAACAGGATGACCTTCGACGAGGTCAGGACCCTGGCCACCGAGTTCACCGCAAGTGGCAGGAAAGAAAGCCCGAACGGCCCGACTCAAGAGATCCTGAACCACCTCGGCTTCCTCTTCAAGGAGAAGCTCGGGATGCCCTGGACGCTCAACACGGTCCTCTTCGTGCACCGTGCTCTGATGACAGGGGTCGGCGAGACCGTAGCCGGAAAGCTCCGCGAAGTGGATGTGAGCGTCATGGGGTCCGATGGGACCGAGTTCTTCATCGCATGCCCCAAAGGATCCGTCGAGGAGGAGCTGCTGTCCCTTGTGGATTGGGTCAACAGCTCCCCGTTCGGCGACATCGTGACCGCGACCCTGTTCTTCCACGAGTTCGAGAGCATACACCCCTTCGCTGACGGGAACGGGCGCACCGGACGCGTGCTGTTCCAATCGCTTCTCAGGGAGATGGGCCTGAGCAACTGCGGATTGTGCAAGTTCGAGCAGGAGATGCTCCAGGACTCCGCGACCTACTACAGCCTGCTCTCGTACACGGACCAGACCGGGAACTACACGCCCCTGGTCAGGTACGTGACAGAGTCCATACTCTTCGCCTACCGCAATGCAGTGGAAGAATTCTCGGCGAAGGACCGTCTCAGGGACATGGACGAGAACACGAAGCACGTCGCCCGCATGGCAAAATCCATGGGAGAGTTCACGATACGGGACGCCTCCAAGTGGCTGCCTCTCGGAGAAGTCGCGATCAGGAAGAAGCTCGACTTCCTTGTCGGATCCGGAATACTCGGCAAAGAAGGGAAGACCCGCAGCATGAGGTATGTGTTCCTGGACCCGTTCAGGGGCCTGAGATCGGACCGTTGAATCCTCAGAAGATGGAGTTCCGGGGCCGGAGCCCCGTAAATATGTTTCTCAGCAGGCGAAGTAGCCGTACTTCTTCAGCATGTACTTCTTGGCCGCGTGCGACCCGAAGAAGTACACCGCACCGATGAAGGGCATCCAGATCAGCGCCCAGATGGGCACGGGGATGATGTCGGTGCATCCGGAGATGGCCTCCCACAGCGGGCCGGAGAACGGCAGGAGCGTTCCGACGGCCAGCGCGATGATCGTGGTGGCGACCAGGATCTTGGAGGACCAGGACTGGAAGAAGGGCAGCTTGTTCGTCCTGACGATGTGGATGGCCCAGACCTGCATCCAGTACTGCTCTATCACCCAGAGGGACTGGAACAGCACCATCACAGGGATGAGCTCGTCGATGTCGCCCAGGGGAGCTCCGCTGAGCACCGCTCCGGACGCGGTCGTCACTCCCGCAAGCTGGGCGTATTGATCAACCACCGCATCGGGGATCGAGATGGACACGGATGCCATCACGACGAACACGAAGAACGCCCATGACATCAGGTCGGTCACGACGCACATCGGCCCGTAATGGTACATGACCTGCTTGAGGTTGACCGGGTCCCATTTCCTAGGCACCTTCACGAACTCGTCCTCGACCTTGTCCCAGCATATGAAGATGCAGGCGAAGTCGTTGATGAGGTTGAAGATCAGGATCATTATCCCGCCCATTGGCTCGAAGTTGAAGAACAGCGAACCGAGGATAAGGGAGAACATGAACCCGAAGTTGATCGATCCGATCATCTTCACGTACTTGATGGAGTTGACGTAGACCTTCCTGCCCTCGATGGCCCCGGTCTTGAGGATGCCGAGGTCCTTCTCCAGGAGGATCATGCTCGCGGTCTCTTTGGCGATGTCGGAGCCGGTGTCGACAGAGATGCTGACATCGGCGTTCTTCATGGCGACGACATCGTTGATGCCGTCTCCCATGAGACCGACGGTGTGGCCGTTGGACTTGAGGGCCAGGACGATCCTGGACTTGTTGTCGGGGCTGAGCCTTGCGAAGATCGAGGTGTCCTCCACGGCCGCGGCCAGCTCCTCGTCGGTCATGCCGTCGATGGTGCTGCCGACCAGGATGTTCTCGGAATCGATGCCGATCTGGTCGCAGACGTGGCGGGAGACGTACTCGTTGTCCCCGGTCAGGACCTTGACGCTGATGCCGTACTCGGCCATGTCCTTGATGGCTCCGGCGGCGGTGGGCTTGACGGGGTCCGTGAACACAAGGAACCCGGCGATGATGAGGTCGCACTCGTCGGCCTCGGTGAACTCGGTCTTGCCTGCGGGGATGTACTTGTGCGTTATCCCCAGCACGCGCATCCCTTTGGAGCTGTACCACTCCACCAGGCCCATCATGTCGTTGATGGTCTTCTGGTCCAGGGGCTGGATGTCGCGGTTGGCGTCCAGGTATCCGGACGATATGGAGAGGATCTCGGGCATGGCCCCCTTGGAGACCATCATGTTGACGTCCTCGTTCTTCTTGACGACGACGGTTGCCCTCCTCCTGATGAAGTCGAAGGGCACATCGGCGACGTACTCGTACTCCGCGACGGCCTCGGTCAGCCCGTTCTCCTCGGCGTACTCGTCGAGGGCCCAGTCGATCTGGTTGGTGGCAGACTTCAGGTTGGCGGAGTTGATGCAGGACATGAGCTCCACGGAGCCGCTGGCGTTGCCGTAGATGTCGTTGCAGTCGTGGACGGAGATCCTGTTCTGAGTGAGGGTCCCGGTCTTGTCCGAGCACAGGACGTCCATGGCGCCGAAGTTCTGGATGGCGGTCACGTCCTTGACGATGACCTTGTTCTTCGACATGTCGATGGACCCTTTGGCCAGGTTGGCCGAGACGATGGTGGCCAGCATCTCGGGCATGAGCCCGATGGCCAGGGTGAGAGCGAATGTGACCGCGGACAGGATCCCGTCCACGGTGAAGGCCCCGTTGTTGAGGTAGTCCTTGATCAGCATGATCAGGAACACGGGCGGGACCATGAGGTACATGATCTTCAGGAGCACGTTGGCGATGGCCTTGCTCCCTTTGTCATAAGTGGTGGGGGCCTTGCGGCGGGTTAGCTTCTCCGCCATGGACCCGAATATGGTGTCGTCGCCCACAGCGACGACGACGGCCTCGGCGGAACCGCCGATGACGTTGGTTCCCATGAACGCCAGGTTGTTGCATCCGAGGACCTCGGCGTCCTGGATAGGATCGGAATGCTTGGAGACCCCGCCGGACTCTCCGGTCAGGGCGGACTGGTCCACCTTGAGGTGGTTGGACTTGAGGATCCTGACATCGGCAGGGACCATGTCCCCCGTGTCGAGGATGATTATGTCTCCGACGACCAGCTCCTTGGAGTCGATCTCGATCTCCGTGTCCTCGCGGCGCACGGTGATGATGGTCGTCACCATGCTCACTAGCTTGGCTGCCGCTTTGGAGCTGCGCGTCTCCTGAATGAATGTCACCGTTCCGCTGACGAGGATCAGGGTGGTGAGGATGACGAAGTAAATGATGTCCGGGTCAAGGATCAACCATAGGATGTCTATGACTGCGAGCGTGATTATGAAGATGTTAGCGAAGGAGTGATACAGCCTCTTCAGTGCAACGTGACGATTGTGGTTCGTTACCTCGTTCTTCCCGTACTGGATACGGGAGGTCGTGACCTCTTCGTTGTAGTGGCCTTCAGGCCTGCTGTTCAATTCTTTGGTGATGGCGTCAGCATCGACCGATGCCGCGTGCCTCATCCTTTCTTCTGGTGTCGTCGAACCGGTTACCACGGCGGTTGCATCGACTTTTCATATTTAGCCTAGTCCCTTGGCCAGATGTATAAAAAGGCGCCCTGCCGCCCCATAGGGGCGGACATGGGCCGGAATGCGTTTGCGGAACCGCCATCGAGGGCGGTCGCGAAGGGGATCACTCCTTCTTCTCTGCAGGAGCCTCTTCGGCGGGAGCGGCCTCTGCAGGGGCGTCCTCGGGAGTCGGCTCGACGGTCTCCTCGACCTTCTCCGCGATCTCCTCGACCTGCTCGGCCTGGGCCTCCTCCTGCTTCTCGGAAGCCTGGATGGCCTCCTCGACCTTCTCCTCCTGGTGCGCGACGGCGCCGGCCGCCTGGGCCTTCGCCTTCTGCCTCTCCTCTTCGCGCTTGGCCTTGGCGGCGGCCCTCTGCTCGGCCTTGGCCTTCTTCTCGTGCTCCTTGCGGCGCCTGATCTGCTCCTTGAGCTCCTGCTTGGCGGCGGCGCGCTCCTCTTTCGGGAGCTTCTTGATCTCCTCTTTGCGCTTCTCCTCCGCACGCTTGGCCTTCCACTTCTCGTCGGAGATCTTGTTCTTCTCCTTCTCCTCGGCCGCTTTCTTCTCGCTGGCGATCTTGGCATGCCTCGCCTTCGCCTTGGAATCGTCGTTTGTGTTCTCCACGATCTTAGCCATACAATAACCTCTATGGGACGGGTTATCCGCAACATCCGTATAAAAGCGATGGGAGATAGGTCGGATGCTGGCGAACATGCGGGATGCATGGCCCGGACAATGCTTCCCACACGGGCATCCGGGGAGACCCCGTTCGGCCGGACAGGCCGCAGAAGGGCTCGATGATGACAGAAACAATGCGGATAGACGAGGCAGGGGACCCGTCTTGTCCGAAAAAGGTGCTCCTCCGGAACGGTTCCCGCCATTGCGACAGGACCGTTCCGAAGGGAAAATGCTCCTCCCCCTCAGGGGAGGCGGGGAGCTCACTCCCTCTTGAACCTGGTGATTCCGTCCATGATCGTCTCATGGACCAGCACGTCGTGGATGGTGTAGGGGTCGATCGCGAAGAGGTTCTGCTCCAGGACCACGATATCGGCGTACTTGCCGACCTCGATGGATCCCAGCTTGTCCTCCATGCGCATCTCGTAGGCGTTGTTGATGGTGTAGGCCTCGA
>CAVHQB010000118.1:0-5115 GCA_963637895.1 Lachnospiraceae bacterium | reverse complement strand
CATCCCTCGAGATGCCGAATGACAATTTATCGGTTCCGTATGGGCTCATCCGCACAATCAGACATTATCTCAAATTCGTGGGCATCATGAGCTGCATCCCTGGCCTAAAGTCCTAGGGGATCAAGCCCCTCTACGGAATCCGTGGCGGGGATTCATAGTGTTTATGAAATAATTATGTCGATAAAGCAATCAGCTTTATTATGTAAGATAGATGAAAACGAATCTTTGCAACGAACCCGGATTGGAAACCATTGTCTATGACGTCCTCATTCCGGGCAACATGAAGGAATCCTCGACCGCCAGAAGATACGACCTCGTCATCTTCGACATGGACGGCACTATAGCAGACACATCCCCCGGAATCTTCGACACCATCAAACTGGTCGCCAAGCAGATGGGCTTCAGGATCCCTACCGATGAAGAGCTCAGGCAGAAATCATCGGGCCGTCTCAACGAGGATTTCGAAGGCCTTTTCGAGATCGACAAAGACACCGCAAACGAAGCGCTCATGCTCTTCGGAAGGCTGTACGAGGAGCACGGGCAGATGAACTGCGCTCCGTATCCGGGAATCAAGGAGCTCATCTCCGACATCCATGATGCGGGCATCAAGCTCTCTGTCGCCACCATGAAGCTGCAGGACACTTCCGAGATCCAACTGGAGAACTGGGGGATGATCGACTTCTTCGATTCCGTCAACGGCGTGAACATGTTCGTGCAGGCCTCGAAGACCGATCTGATCGAGAACGCGATGAACCATGCAGGCGTTCCGAGGGAGAGGACGCTGATGATCGGCGACACGGGTAACGACCTCACGGGCGCCATGAACTGCGGCACCGATTTCATCGCCGTGACTTACGGCTTCGGCTTCACCCGTGAGGTATGTGAATCAAAAGGTTTGAAGTTCGCCGGCGATGCCGACGAGCTCAGAAGACTTGTCCTCTGACGTAGGGCAGGTACCTGGCCGAGATCAACGCGTGGATGTCCGTCAGGACCTCCACGTAGTTGTCCTCCAGGAGCTTCTCCTCATCATCGAGGGACTTCAGGTAGATCTTCTGATATCTCGACTCGGTGCAGCTCTCGACCGCGTCGAGCACCGCCTTGAGCCCGGACACGATGCTGTCGAAGGTCGAGCAGTCGATGGCCATTATCAGCTGGCAGATGCGGACGTCGTCCTTCAGGAATGAAACGACATCTTCGGACACGTCTTCGGAGACCTCTCCGCTGAATGCTTTGTCGATGAACTCGTCGATCTTCTTGGACTTCATGCTGATGATCCTGGCCAGCAGGTCCCTCTCGCGGTCGGTGACGACATTGTCGAAGACATCGATGCTCTGTGCCGGAGCCTCCTTGGCCGCTTCTTCCACCGGCTCTTCGGCAGGAGCCTCCTCAGCAGCCTCTGCAACAGGCTCCTCTGCAGGATCCTCGGCGGGTGCCGGAGGCTCTGTGAGCTGCGCCACTGCCGCCTTGAGCTCGTCGCGTTCGGACTCGACGGTGGCGATGGACTCCTGGGCATAGTCGAGCTGAGCGGAGAGCTGCTCGTTCCTGGTGCGCAGCGAAGCGATCTCCTCTTTGAGGGTGGCCATGGCCTCCTTGCACTGGGATATCTCGGATCCGGAGCAGTCTTTCAGCGAGTCCATCTCCAGGCTCACCGCGTCCAGGGATTTCTTGAGCTTCTCGTTCTCCAGCTGGAGCTCGTTGCGCTCCGATTCTAGCTGAAGGATGATCTTGAGGTTCTTCGAGTTCTCGGCCTCCAGCTCGAAGACCTTGGCCCGGTCGGCCGGGCCCGGAGACTCGGAGCGGATCGACTCGACAGCGTCGGTGATGAGCTGCTTCACATAGTCCAGGTCGGGCTGCTCGTAGAGCGGAGGGACCTTCATGGCATTGAACGCGTCCTCGTCTGCCGCCTCGTTGGGTGACAGGCGGCATCTGTACTCCTCGGACTCTATGGGCTCCACGGCGATCTCCGCCTGGCCTTCGGTGTCGAGGAGCGCATCGCACCCGTTGATGTCGTCTCCGAGCATCTCGATGATGTCGATGTACTCGTCGATGTTCTCCTGGTCGATCTTCGCCATGGAGGCGAAGATGAGTATCTCGTTCAGTTTACGGTCTTTGACCCTGGTCACAAGCCCTGCATCCCACATGCTCTCCCTATCGCCATACATGGTTATATTCCTGGCGAATTCGAGCTATCCGAGACGTGCACGGATGTTCGATTTCTACTCGTTTTCTTGTAATTTCATCCCATATACGGCGTTTGTACGACAGTTTCCGTGCCGAAACACATCGTATTGCAGGCTGTTGCAGAACCGCAATCGTAGCTTTTCTCAGGACTGGCACATTTAAGTCCTTAAATTACGACAATCGTCGATATTGATTCTAATTGCACAATCGCAATCGGCTTGATTTTTCACCGATTTATCCTCAAAATACAAACGATTTATAAAGAAATCCCGAAAAAGGTACAATTTTTTCGATGGCAGGATTAAATACTTTAACCGTCTATCGTCGAAGTCCAGGTGATAGAAATGAATTCTGCTACTGAAGTAAGGAGGGAGAACGTGCTCACGGCTGCGAAGGTGATGATCCTCAAAAACCCATTCGCCTTCGCAGACGTCAGGCGCAAGGACGATATCGAGTATCTCATCGCGAGCATACCGAGCGGGAACAAGACTGCAGAATTCATCATGCATGCCGACAAAGAGGGCTTCTCTGTCCAGACGATGCCGAAGGGTGGCGTCTTCCCGCCCGAGGCGAGGCCCCACGTCGCCCTCAACCTGATGGCCATCAACAGCAACCTCAGGAGAGGGCATTTCACCGTGGACCCGGCCGACGGGGTGCTGGCGTTCAAGCACTTCATTTCCTGCTACGAGGGCATGTCCCTCACGGAGGAATGCCTCTGGAACGAGATGACCCTGGGCATCCGCATGCTCAGCAGCTACATGTCCGACATCCTCAGGGACATCCCGGAGGAGAAGGAGAGCGAGTACGTCATCAAGACCGCCGGAGAGTGCTGAGATGACAGGCTACCTCGATGCGTTCAAGTGCTGGACCGTTGAGAACGAGACAGGATTCTCCGTGCCCCAGCAGGATTCGGAAGAGAACTGCCCCGGGTGGGCGACCGAGGAGGACATGAAGGAGGACTTCGAGCCCATTGTTCCCTCTTCCGCCCATGCCAGGTCCGGGATCCCCATCCTGTACACGGAGGAGGGCGTCTACATCGACTCCAGCGACCGTCATACCATGGTGATCGGAGGGACAGGGTCCAAGAAGAGCAGGTGCTGCCTCGGGCCGCTGACCGAGTTCATCGCCGGCACGCCCGAATCGGCGCTGGTCATAGACCCCAAGGGCGAGATCCTGGACTGGACCTACGATTCCTTCAAGGCCAACGGCAGGGACGTCAAGGTGTTCGACCTCAGGACCCCCGCGTCCGGCGAGAGATGGAACCCCATGCAGATGCCCTACAAGCTCATGAAGAGCGACGACCCCGGAGAGAGGAACCGCGGTGTCCGCGTGATGAGCGAGCTCGCCAACTACCTCATCCCCCTGGAAGGGGCGGATCCCTTCTGGCCGCTCTCGGCCAGGAGCCTGCTCTTCGGCATGATGCTCGTCCTCGCCGACAGGGCGAGGGATGCGAGCGAGGTCACGCTGAAGAACCTCAACGACCTGGTGACGCAGACGTTCAGCAGCGAGGATAAGATCCGCAAGCTCATGTCCTCCATCACCGACAGCGGGGTGCTGTCCAACATCGCCACCGCTGCGAACAACGCGGAGAACACGAGGAAGTGCATCCTCGCCTATGTCTACACCGCGCTGGGCCCCTTCGTGGGGGACCCCGACCTCTGCGACGCCATGTCCGGCGACGACATAGACATAATGTCCGTAGGCGGCGGGAAGGACACGATATTCCTGATCCTGCCCGACGAGAGGCCCGACCTCTCCCCTCTGGCGTCGGTGTTCGTCAGCCAGCTGTACGAGTCCCTTATCTGGAAGGCGCAGTCCGACGACCGCAGGAAGCTCCCCGAGAGGTTCAACATAATCATCGACGAGTTCGGGAACCTGAACATAAACGGCATGGCCGGGATGATCACAGCCGCGAGGAGCAGGAACATCAGGTTCTGCCTGGCCATCCAGTCCACAGACCAGCTTGAGTGGGCGTACAAGGCCAACGGCAGGGTGATCCTGAACAACTGCGGGAACATCGTGTACCTTTACTCCAGGGACATCGCGTTCCTCAAGGAGTTCAGCTACCTGATCGGCAACGGGCCCGACGATGAGCCGCTGATCACCCCGGGGCATCTGATGAGGCTCGACCTCGGAGAAGCGGTGATGCTCTGCGGAAGGGGCCTTCCTATCAGGGTCAAGCTGAAGGACATCAGCGAGATGGTCGGGAAGGACAGGCTGTACAGAACGGTGAAGAGAGCGCCCCTCGCCACGAAGAAGTTCGAATCGAGCAGGTTCCTCCGCAGAAAGCCCGCCGGCGGCGATTTCCTTGATACCTTCTACGAGTGACGGCTCCGAGTCGCCGGCTGTCCAGGAAGGCGTCAGGGCTTGGCTCCACAGGACCCCTATGGAGCGCAGGCCCTTGGAAGAGGCCCTGGCGCTGTCCGATGCGGCGGAGACATGGGCATGCTCCGCATGCCCTGTGTCACATCAGGACCTGTGGGATGCCTTCAACGATGACGATCGCAGCGCCGCTGAATGGCTGGAGTCCCTTGGCTACGGCAACGGGTTCCACGTGCTCGATTCACCCTCTCCGGAGCCCTACAAGACTCAGCTGAGCCTCAAGCGCTCCCGGATCCACGTCGATTCCATGATCCTTCCCGACGGAACCGCGGACGGGCTCCGCATCGACGGCTTCAATAACATCGTGGGCACCAGGAAACAGGTCGGCGGCGAGCTGGTCCTCTTGGCCCTCGAGGACATCCTGTGCGACATGTGCATGCGTCACATCGGTCCGCTGCAGTTCGTGCTGCTCGAAGCGCTGGACTCGGCCGGGACGAACGTCGAGATTCCTATGATGGCGTTGACCAGCCTCGACCTCACGCCCTTCGACGAGCACAGGCACGAAGGGCTGATCGCCGCCTTCAAGGCCCTGTCCGAGATCGCCGGGCTCGT
>CAVHQB010000117.1:0-5115 GCA_963637895.1 Lachnospiraceae bacterium | reverse complement strand
GCTAACACTCTTTCCCTCCATGGTCAAGAAGACAGAAGGTCAGAAGCTGGCCGAGGACATCCTCGTCCAGCCCAAGAGCCTGCCTGAGAAGGATCCGAAGATCCTCGAGAAGGCGACCGAGTTCTGCGAAGGCTACAAATCGTTCCTATCCAACAAGACCGAGCGCGAGGTCATCGCCTACGTGCTGCCGATCCTCAAGGAGCACGGCTACAAGGAATATGTCCGCGGCACCCAGTACAAGGCCGGGGAGAAGTTCTACAAGGTCAACCGCGGGAAGACCATCCTCATGTGCACCAAGGGGAAGAGGCCTGTCGAGGAAGGAGTGAGGGTCACCGTGGCCCACATCGACAGCCCCAGGCTGGACTTCAAGCCCCACCCGCTCTTCCAGGACGCCGACATGGCCTACTTCAAGACCCATTACTACGGCGGCATCAAGAAGTACCAATGGACCACCATCCCCCTGTCCATAAGGGGTACTGTCTATCTCCGCGACGGAGGCTCCGTCGACGTCAGGATCGGAGAGGAGGACGACGAGCCGTCGTTCATCATCACCGACCTGCTCCCGCACCTGGCCCAGAACCAGATGAAGAAGCCCGCAGGGGAGATCGTGGAGGGGGAGCAGCTCAACATCCTCCTCGGGTCCTGGCCCCATGAGGACGACAAGGTCAAGGACAGGGTCAAGCTCGCCGTCATGAAGATCCTGTTCGAGAAGTACGGCATCAGGGAGTGCGACTTCGAGACCGCCGAGCTCTGCGCCGTGCCCGCCTTCAAGCCCAGGGACATGGGGTTCGACAGGTCCATGGTGGCCGGTTACGGCCAGGACGACAGCTCCTGCGCCTACGCGGAGTTCATGGCCGAGCTGGACACCAAGAAGCCCGAGTACACCACCGTCACCATCTTCGCCGACAAGGAGGAGACCGGGTCCGACGGAGTCACCGGCATGAGGTCGTTCTTCTTCAGGGACTTCATCGAGGACCTGGCCCAGGACGAGGGATGCGAGGTCAGGCACGTGCTGAGGAACTCCATCTGCCTTTCATGCGACGTCGGAGCCGGATTCGACCCCGCCTTCCCCGAGGTGCAGGAGAGGAACAACTGCAACTACCTGAACCGCGGGCCCTGCATCGCCAAGTACGACGGCGCCAGGGGCAAGTACAGCACCAACGACGCCTCCGCGGAGATGATGAGCTACATCATCGGCATCCTCAGGGACGACGATGTTCCCTGGCAGATGGGAGAGCTGGGGAGGATCGACCTGGGAGGCGGAGGAACGATCGCATCGGAGATCTCCGTGCACAACATCGACACCCTGGACATCGGGGTCCCGGTGCTGTCCATGCACGCTCCGGTGGAAGTGACCGCCAAGGCGGACGTCTACATGCTGTACAAGGCTGTCTACGCCGTCTACAACTCCAAGAAGCCCAAGGATTTCTGAGCCTTCGGGCCCCGTCGGGGAGAGGATCCCCGACGGGCCTTTCCACAATCATCCGAGACGATCATCCATGACGGACAGCGAGACCACGGTGGAGGAGCTGAAGCAGCTCGTGAAGAGGTTCTGCGACGAGAGGGACTGGGAGCAGTACCACAACCCTAAGGACCTGGCCATAGGCATGGTGACGGAGTCCTCCGAGCTGCTGGACATCTTCAGGTTCCGGGACCCGGAGGAGGTCATGTCCGACCCGGTGCGCTCGGAGCATGTGAAGCAGGAGCTGTCCGATGTGCTCTATTTCGTGCTGAGGTTCGCCCAGATGAACGGGATCGACCTGTCCGAGGAGCTTCCCCGGAAGATCGCGATGAACGCGGAGAAGTATCCCGTGGAGTCGTCGAAGGGCAGGAACCTGAAGTACGACGAGCTGCGATCGCAGCTTCTTCCCGCAGGCTCCGCAGCACGATTCCCCCTTCGAGGGAGGGGGCCCGCAGAAGGGGCAGTACCCGTTTCCTGTGCCGTCGTTGCGACGGTTCTCTGCGAACGGGTCTTCAGGGAGCTTGGCGGCTCTGGACATGCCGGGACCGGCGGGCCTGCGCATCATCAGCATCGCCCCGCCCGCGAGCATGATCATGCTGACGAACATCATGCCGCAGAACGCCGGCCCCCATGCCACGATGCAGTAGACCACGAGGAAGAACGTCAGGAATCCCAGCGCCATCAGCGACGTTCCCAGCAGGTTCGCGGTCTTCGTCTTCATCCGGGCACCGTGTCCGTGATGTGAGATTATCTATTTCTGCCTTCAAGGCTCCAGGCAGTCTATGGGGACGGTCCATATGCCGTCCTCATTCTTGCACACGTATCCGTCGGGAATCAGGACCATCATGAACGACGGCTCCGGGAGGCCGGATCCCGATGCGAGGGCCTTCAGCCTCTTCAGGTCCTCCACGGCATCGGGGATCCTGTTGCAATCTGTCTCCGCTTCGATCGCGCCCCATCCGCCGTTGCGGAGCTGAACTATGAGGTCCACATCCAGTCCCGAGCTGTCGCAGTAGTGGTGCACCCTGCCGCCGATGAGCTGGGAGTACACGCGGAGGTCCCTTGCGCACATGGCCTCGAACATCCTGTCCGCCAGGGCCATGTCCTTCATGAGGCCATCGACAGTGATGCCGAGCGATGCGGTCGCCAGGGACGGATCCGCCAGACAGCGCTTGGGGGATTGGCGGATGGACGGCCTGGACCTGATAGAAGGGGACCAGGCCGGGATGTCCTCTATGATGAACGTCCTCCTCAGGGCTTCGATGTAATCCTCCGCTGCGGACTGGGAGACGCGGGGCTCATGCGCACCGATCCCGGATATGATGCTCTTGGTGCTCGCCAATGTCGATATGCTCCGCGAGTACGAGCGCATCAGGCGGTCGACGGCGCCGATGTCCTTCTTCTTCCCGTCGGACCTGAACAGGTCCAAGCCTATGGCGGCATGGTAATGCCCCTCGGCCAGGTCCGGAGCGTATTCCGGACCGATTCCGACGGACCTCGGCCATCCTCCGCGGACGATCATCGACATGATGTCCTTCAGGCCATGGGATGAGTTCGCTGCTCTATCGCATTGCGTCCCGTCGAAGAGCTTCGCAAGCGACACGGCCCCGGAGGAGTCCTTGGACTCGTACAGGGACATGGTGCGCATCCTGAGCTCCGCTATCCTGCCCGTTCCGGGATGCGATTGGCCATCGTCCATCGGGACGGACGAGCTTGTGAGGACGAACTGCCCCATGGAATCCCTTCCGTCTACTTCGTTGCGGACCGCATCCCATATCTCCGGTGCGAGCTGCCACTCGCCGATGAGCCTCGGGACGGCCCCGTCAAGAACGGAACGGGGGTTGGAGCGGGCCGTGTACAGAAGGCCATCATCATACGGATCGTCCAGCATCGCGCTGCTGGATGCGATCATCACGGCAGAGGCTCTCTTCCCGCAGCCCTTGGGCCCCGTGATCGCGACCGCTCCGGAAGAACGGATGCAGCGTTCCAGGACAGGGTCGGTCAGGCGGGGGAGGTAGGTCGAGCGGTCCATGCCGGTTGGAATGAATTTCGGTATTTATTCACTATGATTATTAGTAGAAAATCACTATTTTTCATTCAAGTCCCAGTCCGGCCTCCGGGTTCTCCATATCCTTCAGGAACGCGGCGGCGAACAGGGGGTAATGCTCGATCCCGTCCTCGGAGACGGAGATGTTGGACTGCTCGAGCATTATCCTCCGGTCGACAGGGAAGCACTTGGCGGCCTTGCTGATGGACGGGGCCTTCCTGCTCTTCCCGGACTTCACCTCTATGACGGCCAGCTCGTATCCGAGCTCTGTCACGAAGTCCAGTTCCATCATCATCTCTCCGCTCTGCTTGCGGTAGTATCTGGGTGCAAGCCCGGATTTCATGATGCATTCGCACACCACGTTCTCCGCCACGGCCCCCATGTTGCATCTGGCATCTCCTTTGGCGATGGCGCGCACCGCCATCTTTCCGTACATGCTCATCAGGAGGCCGGTGTCTGACATGTAGACCTTGAACATGTTCCTGACCTCCTGCATCGCCAACGGAGGCTCGACCGACCTCAGGGCATAGCAGAAGCTGCCGATGCCGGCTCCTTTGATCCACAGGAGGCTCTCGCGGTACGTGTCCTCGGCCTTGCGGGACCCCTCGCCGCCGATGCGGGAGTAGGTGAACTTCTTGTTGCTGTCGGACAGCTGTGCCGGGATGGACAGGAAGCATTCCAGGGTCTTGTCCTTCTCGATGCCCTTGTTATAGCGGTTGATGTCCTTCTCGATGGTGTCCAGGATCCTTCTCTGGACCTCGCCCGGCTCCGCGTAGTTCTTCGATCCGAGGAACTTGGTGACCGCTTCCGGCATCCCTCCGACTATCATGAAGTCGCGGAACAGGGACGACATCCTCTCCAAGACGGGAGTGTCGATCGGTCTCTTGTCGCGGATGCATCCTTTCACGTGGTCGATGGCGGTCTGCGGTATCTTACAGGCCCAGAGGAACTCTTCGAAGTCCAAGGAGTGCATGGTCATGTGCTCCTCGTAGCCCGTCGGGACAAGGGGCTCGATGGCATCGTCCCTGCTTATGTTGACTCCGAGGAGGGAGCCCGAGGCGATCACATCGTAGCGTCCGTCGATGGAGAAGAATTTCAGCGCCGTGCGCGCGGAAGGGCATTCTTGGAACTCGTCGAGGAATATCAGGGTGGATCCGGGCACGAAATCGTCCGGGTCGTGGTACAGCATCAGGTTGCGGATCACGGTGTCCACGTCCAGGTCCCCGTCGAAGGCTGTGCGGACCTCCTTGCTCTCGCTCAGGTTGAAGGAGACCACGTGCTCGTAGTTGTCTCTGCCGAACTTTTCGATGATGAACGTCTTGCCGACCTGGCGCTGCCCCTTCACGACCAGGCATCTGTGGTCGCGGTTCTTCCATTCCATCAGCTGGTCGTAGGCCTTCCGTCTGAGCATGATGATGGAATCGCCCCTGGGGCTTTATATTTTTTCAATTTTTAAGTTGATTTATTGAGATTCATTACAGAAATAAAGCTTAAAAAGTGAATGATTATGCATTTTTTAAGTTCAATCTATGGCATCATCTGAACCGACGGCGAGGCCGAAGGTTGAATTTACGTGATGGAGGCCGATACCGACGAGATGGTCTGG
>CAVHQB010000116.1:0-5177 GCA_963637895.1 Lachnospiraceae bacterium | reverse complement strand
TGATAGACCATCTGGCCGTGCTGAACGTCTATGCGCAGATAGACACGACCATCGACTCCACCATGAGGATCCTCTCGCCCATCGCCAAGGACGGATATCTCAGGGGGACCTTCATGATGCAGAAGTCCGCAGGCGTGGCGTGGAATGTGGACGGACTGTCCAATCCGAGGGTCCGCGTCCTCGTCGACGGCGTTCTAAACTCGGAGGATGTGAGGAAGTTCATGAACCCGTCCATAGATATGGCGGCCAAGGCGGTCCGCGCCGGGTTGCTGACAAGGCTCCCGTGGAGGATGGTCAAACAGGACGTGGAAGAGGTCAAGACCGCCACCAAGTACCGTTCCGAGCGCGAGGCGCGGACGGTCATCACCAGCACCGCATCTGATGCCCACATGGAGTCCTACAAGAGGCACAACGTCGAGCAGTACATCTTCGTCGCGACCTACGACGAGAGGACCTGCCCGGTGTGCGGCAGCCTCGACAGGCAGGTGTTCGACATCACCAAGGCACAGGTCGGCACCAACTATCCACCGATGCACCCTAACTGCCGTTGCACCACCGTTGCCAAGCTCTCCAAGAGCATCGAGGACACTATGGCACCTCGTGAGATCGGGGACAGGGCAACTGGGCAGTTCCACAAAGTCCCTCAAGACTACACCTATGCGCAGTGGTACAAAGATTACGGCCCGGGCAGGACGGACGGCATCGAATACGTTCCGAAGAAGCGGTCGAAGAAGTGACCGCCTCTCAAACCCCTTCTTTTTGCTCCTTTTTCGGTTTAACCCCCCTTAAATAACCTCACACTATCCTACGCATCACCCTAGGGGGGGTTAAACCCGTGACTGACGGAGAGACGAACACTACGATCACAAGCGAGACGGGAATCGAGGCCGAGACAAAGACCGAGGAGCCTGTCAGGACATTCACGCAAGCCGAAGTCGACGAGATCGTGTCCAAGCGCCTCAAGTCCGAGAAGGACCGCAGGGAGCGCGAAGACAAAGAGCGTGCCGACAAGGAGGAGAAAGCTCGTAAAATCGCTGCTCTAGAGGGAGAGGAGCGTGTCAAGGCAGAGTACGAGGCGAAGATGCAGGAGAGGGACGCAGAACTCGCGAAGATGAAGCGCGACCTGGCCATCTCACGCACAGAAGCCAAGCTCTCGGCCCAGGGGCTTCCCATCGAGCTGGCAGGCAATCTCATCGGCGAGGATGACGAGAAGACGGACGCTAACATCCATGCGCTCGTCAAGTCCGTCAACGACCTCGTGGCCGAGAAGGTCAAGGGGAACCTTAATCACGGGACACCTCCCGCAGGAGGGCAGGCCCCGACCAAGGATAAAGAGTTGAGCGACAAGCTCGACAAGCTCATGAACATCAGAGTGTGATAAAATGGCAGCTACATATTCGGGAGTCGGTGTCGCCAACGAGATCGACACCATCACGAAGATGATCTCCACCAAAATGGACCAGATCATCAAAAAGGAGAGCGTCACCGCAGGGATGAACGCTTCCGAGGAGATAATCGCCGCATTCAACGGTGCGAAGACCGCGAAGATTCCGACCATCACCACCAGCGGACTCGGGGACTATGACACAGTCAAGGGCTACCCCGAGGGAACCGCGACCGTCAAGTGGGAGACCTATGAACTCGCCTACGACAGAGCGCTCAAGATAGACATCGACAGGCTCGAGGGCATCCAGACCGACGGAGTGGCAACCACTGCCAACGTCGCTGCCGACCTCACCAGGGCGCAGATCATCCCCGAGATTGACGCTGCAAGGCTCTCCGGCATCGTCAGCAAGACGAAGGCCGCCGATGCCACGCACGTCGTGGAGGATGCGACCGCGCCCACCAAGGCCAACATCCTGTCCAAGATCTACGCCGGACTCGACACCATCTATGAGGAGAGGGGAACCGACTCGGGAGCGACTATCTATGTGTCCAACTCCATGAAGTCTGTCCTTAGAGACTCCTCCGAGTATCAGAAAGTCAGGCAGATCTCCGGAGTCCCCAATATCGACCTCACCACGGAGGCCATCGATGGGAACACCATCGTCTACGTCCCCGACGCGAGGATGAAGACCGCATACACCTACGGCACCCCTGGCAGCACCTCGACCGACAAGGGAGGGTTCACGCCCACAAGCACGGCGCAGCCCATCCACTTCGCCATCGTCGCTCCGGGATGCGCCCAGGGAGTCGTTGTCTTCGGCTCCACGAAATTCATCTCCAAGGAGGACAACCAGACTAAGGACGCGGACTCCGTGATGTACCGCATCTACCATGATGTCATCGTGGAGAAGAACTCCGGTGCGTCGGGGATCTATGCCGTAACAGGCAAGTCGGGCAGTTGACCATGACCGAGCAGGACATCCTCCGCCGCGTGGCACGCCTCGCCTTGAGACGGACGCTCTCGGACAAGTCCGAGGACTACCTCAAGATGCAGGTCGAGGATGCCACGTCGTTCTTCCTGAACACGACCCACCGCATCGACGATCCCGGGAGCAGAGCGGACTCGCTCATCTGCCGCATCGCCGTAGTGTGGTGCAACCAGGAGGGCGGAGAAGGCTCCAAGAAGACGAAAGACGGGGAGTTCGAGCGCGAATACTCCGAACAGTACCTTCCGATAGACATCGAGAAGGAGCTTAAGACGTGGAGACTGGTGGTCGGGATTGCAGCCGATAGCGAGTGATTACCGTACCATTGTCCGCTGGACGAGGAACGAGCCTGACGGAGAGGACAACGGGGACGCGGTTCCCGAGTTCGTCCGCCAGGCATCTCCCATCCAGGCAGGGTTCACCCCCGTGTCATCTGCGAGGGGGCAGTCCGACAGCGGAGCCGACGTGAGCGAGACCAGATGGAAGGTCTTTATCGGAGGCTCCGCCCACCCTTTCAAGGTCGGGGACCGCCTCGGCCCCGTCTCCTCCTCGGAGCCTGACATGGAGGTCCTGTCCGCGCTCGACTTCCCGACGATCCAGAATCTCGAGGTGCGTCTTTTATGAGCTACAACATCCGCGTCGAAGGCGCGGACAGGATATCCGCCAAGCTCGAAGCCCTGGCAGATATCTCCACGCTCATCGAGAGGGACTGCGCCGACAAGATACAAGAGACGATGCGCAGGGCGGCCGTGCAGAACCTCGACAAGCACAACGCGGTCGACACAGGAGCGCTCCGCAATTCCGTGGAGACCATGGACTCGGGCTTCGCCGAGCGCGAGAGCATGGACGTGGTGTCTATCGGCATCAAGACCGACGTACACTACGCCCTCCCCATCGAATATGGTTCAGGATCGAGAGGGGAGATGGACGCGCCCGGCAAGAAGTCGACGGCGGACTCATGGGTGTACCCGACGGGAGACCCAAGGCAGCCGTTCAAGACGGCTCGGGCGCAACCTGCCCGTCCGTTCATGCGCCCTGCGCTCTACGAGAACGGCGAAGCGTTCCGCACGATCATCTCCAAGCGCATCTCGGAGGAAGTCAATGGCGATTGATGTCACCGAGCAGGTTGTGGGCATCATCAGGGATGCCGTGGGCAACGCTTACATGGCATGGCCCCAGAAGGTCCCCAAAGCACCCTATGCGGTGGTCGACCTCGTGTCCCGTGTCTCGGAGCTTATCGACGATGAAGGCTCCGAAGTCCGCGTCCGCCTGATCTACTCCGTCGGCATCCTCGCCGACAAGCCATCCTCGGCTCGCGAGCTTTCCCTGAAGGTCATCGACGCGATGGCCTGCTACAATTTCCATGCCACGGGCTTCACAGGCACCTATGAGGCCCCAAATCACCTATATCGCACCAATCTCACCCTTTCGGGCGCGGTTGACAAGCGCGGAAACACATTCTCTTAACCCTACAGAGGGGGCAATCACATGACAGAAGCAGTTACTGCAAAAGGCACACGCCTCTACGTCAAAATCGACGAGGCGTGGACGGAAATCAAGGAGGTCTCGGCGGTCCCCGAGGTGGGGCAGTCGACCGAGAAGATAGACGTGACCCATCTCACGTCCGATATGAAAGAGTACGTCAAGGATATCCCGGACTGGTCATCTGACCTCGAGTTCACGATGAATGCGATGCCTTCAGGCTCGACGGACTCCAACCTCGACCTGATCCTCGGACTCGACGAGGACGCGTCCTACGAGTGGAAAATCACCTACGCCCAACTTAAAAAGGAGGCTACCATCAAGGCGCAGTTCTCCTACCGCATCGGCGCGGCGAGCGTCTCCACCAGGCAGGATTTCATCCTCACGCTGGTCCCGCAGTCGGGGCTGACATTCGAGGATGTCACCGCCACCCAGACCCTCACCTATGAGGACGGCCAGGAGGCGGTGGCATGACCTCTATCAAGGTCGCGAACGGCAAGACCGTGACCATCTCCGACTACAAGGGCATCGTCCCCGAGGGCAAGGTTTTCCGCGCATGGAACACCAAGGCAGACGGCACGGGCATCACCTACAAGGTCGGGAAAAAGGTCGCGATGGTCGAATCCCTCCATCTCTACCCGATGTTCTCCGACAAGGCAGAGGTCATCGAGGACACCACCGAGGAGGCTCCGACCGAATGACCCTGATGACCTCCAAGAAGGGCATCACCAAGGACATCGACCTCGACATAGACGCGATCTGCGCCTATGAGGAAGAGCATCCCGAGTGGAGCCTTTTCCAGCTCCTCGAGAGGATGAAAAGCGCGAGGTTCACCGACATGAACCTTCTCGCGAGATTCCTCGGTTACTCGGACTTCAAAGCCTGGGCCGACGATGGATACACCTTCGAGGATATGGCTGGGGCAGTCCAGGGGTCGCAGTTCCTGGGGTTTACGGCTTCGGAGCCGACAGAAGCAGAATGAGCGACCTGCTCCGGGTCGTGTGCCTGGCAGAGGGCATCCCTCCCGACACACCGCCCGGGCAGGCCATGGATGCCATCAGGCTCAAGCGCGAGAGGTCGCGTCAGGAGATGATCGCCCTGTCGCTCTCCATCTGCGCAGGCATCGGGATCAACCTCAATGGAGGGGACACAAACGCGATTCTTCGTCCCTTCTACACTTCTGCGGAGTGGGAGGTCATTGAGAGGGAGCAGGCGGAGGCAAGGCAGGCCATGGCCGAGCGTCAGCAGTTCGCGAAGCTCATGAGGATGGCTAAAAAATGACTGAAGAATTGAAGATTAAAGTCACGGCGGACACCTCGGACT
>CAVHQB010000115.1:0-5218 GCA_963637895.1 Lachnospiraceae bacterium | reverse complement strand
AGAGCGTCCTCTCCGATGCGAGCGGAATCACCGAGTGGGAGGACTGAACATGGATAAGAAGACCGTCTTCTACATCCTGCTGGCCATCGCCGCGATCATCGGGGTCGGCAGCGGATACAGCTTCGACCAGGGCAACAACACGACCCTGTTCGCATGCATCATCCTCGGACTGATCGTGCTCATCGCGACCTACTACGTCTTCGAGAAGCTCAAGGACGAAGAGTACGGCAACAAGATCGGCAAGTTCTGATCGCAAACGGGGGCTCCGGCCCCCCTTTCCTTTCTTTTTTCGGACCTCGCGCTTCGGCATCTGCCCGGAAGGCGAGTCGGAATTCACAGGACGGCGATGTTCTCCGAGATTATCGCGTCGTCATGGACCTTGTAGCCCAGGACCTTCGGGATATCGTCGCTGTGGCGTCCGGCGATGGACTTCAGGTCCTCAGACCCGTAGCTCACGATGCCTTTCGCTATCGTGCGCCCGTCGCAGACGATATCGACCACATCGCCCTTGCCGAACGTCCCCTCGACGAGCTTTATCCCTATCGGAAGCAGGGACCTGTGGTCCAGCAGGGCCTTCTGCGCCCCTGCGTCCACAACGACCTTCCCCGAGGGGTGGGCGGACTTTATCCAGCGCCTCTTCTTGGAGATCTCCGCGCCGGTGAGGAAGAGCGTGCCTATGTCCTGGCCCTTCACCGCACGGTAGATGGCGGAATCGGCTCCGCTGTGCGCTATGACCATGTAGCATCCGGCGTCCCTGCAGATGTGCGCGGCCTTCAGCTTGGTCTTCATGCCCCCGGTCCCCATGGCGGTGCCCGCATCGCCCGCGACGTCCTCCACGTCCTCCAAGACGGGGACGACGGGGATGAGCTTGGCATCGGGGTTGCGGGATGGATTGGCATCGTAGAGGCCGTCCACATCGGACAGTATCACCAGGAGGTCCGCATCGGTCCTGCTGGCGACTATCGCCGAAAGGGTGTCGTTGTCTCCGAACCTTATCTCCTGCGTCCTTATGGCGTCGTTCTCGTTGAAGATAGGGATTATCCCGTGCTCCAGCATGGACATGACGGTGTTGTGGAGGTTCAGGGCGCTCTCCCTGTCCGAGTACGTGTCCATGGTCATCAGGATCTGACCGACCAGGAGCCCGTACCTCTGGAAGCAGTCGCCCCACTCCCTCATCAGGATGCCCTGGCCGACGGATGCGGCGGCCTGGCGTATGGGGACCTCGTTTGGCTTGGGCACGACGCCCATGCTCTTCAGCCCCAGCGGGATCGCACCTGAAGAGACGATCAGGACCTCTATGCCTTCGTCCCTGAGCGCCTTGACCTGCTCTGCGACGGAGTCCATGAAGTCGCGGGACACCTTGGACCCGTTCCTCATGATAGAAGACGAACCGATCTTCACCACCACGCGCCCGATGTCGCCGAGCACGGCGGACCTGTCCACGGGACCGGCCATGTCAGGCACCTCTGAAAGGGTATTCCGCATCCGACTTCCTGTGGGCGAACTTCCTGCATCCGGGCCCGACATAGTCCTTCACGACCTGCCCGTGACCGGACAGGACGTACTTGTAGATCATCAGCCCCTCCATCCCCACAGGCCCGCGGGCATGGATCTTGTTGGTGCTTATGCCGACCTCGGCGCCCTTGCCGAACCTGTAGCCGTCGGCGAACCTTGTCGATGCGTTCACGAACACGTCCGCGGAATCGACTCCGCGTGCGAACACGGAGGCGTTGCGCACATCTTCCGTGATTATGGCATCGGTATGATGGGACCCATGGGCGTTGATGAAGTCCATGGCCTCCGTGATGGATCCCACCACCTTCATGGACACGATGAGGTCTCCGTACTCGGTGTCCCAATCGGAATCGGAAGCGGGAACGGCGGATCCGGGGCACAGGGAGAGGACCTTCTCGTCTCCGCGGACCTCGACGCCGTGGGCGACGTACTCGGACACCATGCGGGGGACGAACCTGTCCGCGACGGCGGAGGACACCAGGACCGTCTCGGCGGCGTTGCACACAGCAGGGTACTGGACCTTGGAGTCCAGCGCCACGGACACGGCCATGTCCAGGTCCGCATCGGAGTCCACGTACACGTGGCAGATCCCGGCCGCGTGCCCGAGGACGGGGATCCTGGTGTTGTCCTGTATGTACCTGACGAACTCGTTGGAGCCGCGGGGGATGAGCAGGTCGATGTACCTGTCCAGCCCCAGAATCGCGTTGATGTCCGACCTCGTCTCCAGCAGGACGAAGGCGTCCCCGGGGACCCCTGCGCCTACGGCAGCGCCTTTCAGGATGTCGAACAGCGCGCGTATGGATGCGGACGCCTCGCGCCCGCCTTTGAATGCCACCGCATTGCCGGATTTCAGGCACAGGGACATGATCTGAGGGACCACGTCCGGCCTGGACTCGAAAATCATGCCCAGCAGGCCTATGGGGCAGCGTATCTGGAAGAGCGTGAGCCCGTCATCCAAGTCCAGAGCGGACATGACCTCGCCCACGGGGTCCGGAAGGGACAGGAGGTCCCTTATGCCATCGATCATCCCGTCGATCTTGGAGTCGTCGATCTTCAGCCTCTTGTACATGGAACCGGAGATCTCCCCGGCATCCAGCATCTTCTTGGCGTCCTCCAGGTCCTTGGCGTTGGCCTCCAGGATCGCCTGCCTGCTGCTGTCCAATGCAGAGATCATCGCGCTCAGCGCACGGTCCTTGACGTCCGAAGGCAATGCGGACAGCTCGATGGAGGCGGCTTTGGCTTTCTGGATTTCCGTGACGACATCTGACGTGGACATCGTCCAGCCATCGCCCATTCTTGATATATATGTGTTCACAACGGCATCCAGCCCATAGAACCTTTTTATATCGTGATAAAATTGGGGAGGTCAAGCCGAGGTAGCCAAGCCCGGTATGGCGGCGGTCTCGAAAACCGCTGGAGTAATCCTCGGGAGTTCGAATCTCTCCCTCGGCGCCACTTCTGATCTCCTGCGAGTTCTGTAGCAACCGCGATATACTCCGCACTTCGTTCCCCTGTCCATGGAGCCTAACATGCAGAAGTATCCTCTCACCGAGGAACAGATGAAAGCCCTCCTCGACAGGGCCAGGTACGCGGTCGTCTCCACGACCGGAGCCGACGGATACCCCTACGGGACCCCCGTGAACTTCGTCGTCGTAGACGGCAGGATCTTCTTCCACGGGAGGAAGGTCGGAGAGAAGGCATCCAACATCGACAGGGACCCGAGGTGCTGCTTCACCGTGGTGGAGGAGCAGGGATTCGAGAGATGCGGGGACAACGGATGCAACACCACCTCGCTGTACGAGTCGGTCATCATCAGGGGGAAGATCGTCAGGATAGAGGACGACGAGACCAAGGCCAAGATCCTCCGTGCGACGGTGGACAAGCTCACCCCCGAGAGGAAGGCAGACCCCATCAACCCCCATGCCGTAGGGCCCACGGGCGTCTTCGAGGTCGTCCCGGAGTCCATGACTGGGAAGTACCACAGCGCGGAGCCCGGCCACAAGGTATGGCACTGATCCTGTGAATCCAAAGCCGGACCCGTCTCCCATGGGTCCGGCCGTTTTCATTGCCTGAAGAACGCACACTAGTGTGCATAATTCAGCTGAATTTTGCCATTTTTCAAGCTCTACTTGTTCTGATGCTGGTAGGTCATTCTGTTGATTTCTGAGCCGACCCTTTCGAACAGCGATCTCCGAAGGCGGTCTGCATCCATTTTGGCTCGGCGGAGCCGAGCATGACCGCGCAGGATGCGAAGGGGGCAGCAGGGCGCCCCCGGAGCTTCCGCGCGGCTTGCTATCCTGTTGAAATAGAAGCGTAGCCTTCACAAGTTCGACCAAAAACCCAAGGAGGCTACGTCATGGAACACAACGACCATTCTGAAAAATCTATCGCCGCACTTATCCTGAGACCGTTGGTCCAATGCTTCAAATTGGACCCTGACAGGTGGGAGATCGTCCGCATCGTGCCTGACAACGGCCCTGTTCCATCGTTCTCCGACGAGGATCCGGATGCCCCTATCCTGTGCTCCGACACCGATGCCATCCGCGATGCCGATCTCGGGTCTGTGGTCGTCCACATCTCGTTGAAGCACGGTCTCCGCCACACATGCTCCTGCTGCGGGAGCGTCCAGAAGGTCCACAAATGGCTCCACACCACCCTCGCATGCCCTCCGATCCTCTGCATGAAGGCAGAGGCCTGCATCCATGTGCCCCAGCTGTACTGCCCGTGCTGCGATGCCTACCGCATCGCCAGATGCCCGCTCGCCATCCCGAGATGCACCTACACCAAGCTCACGAAGATCCAGGTTGCCAGCGTGGCCACGAAGCAGACCATGAAGTCCACGGCGGAGACATGCGGCGTGGGCGAGTGGATCGTGTCCAGCATCATCCGCGAGGTCGTCGCCGAAGGCAAGATGTCCCGTGACCTGAGCGGTACGAAGGTAATGTTCGTCGACGAGATCCAAAGCACCCGCGGGCAGAACTACGTGACCATGGTGGCTGACCAGGACCACAGGCTGATATCAGGGGTGGAAGGGCATGATGCGGACTCCATCCGTGCCATCAAGGACGACATCGTCTCGTGCGGATGCGATCCCGACAAGATCGAGCTCATATCCGTGGACCTGTCATCGGCATACAGGTCCGGGATACTGGAGCATTTCCCGAAGGCCATCATCATCCTGGACAGGTTCCACATAGTCAAGCAGGCCAATGAAGCTCTGGACAAGGTCAGGAAGAGGACCAACCGCGAGCTCAAGAAGAACGGGAAGGAGTTCCCGAAGCGTGTCAAGTACACCGTCCTGTACCGCAGGAGGAACCAGGACGGGAAGCATCAGGCAAGGATGGAGGAGGTCAGGATGCTCAACCCGGAACTGGCCAAGGCCTTCGACCTCAAGGAGGAGTTCTGCGACTTCTTCGAGTCCCCCGACAGCGACACCGCGAGAGCCAGGTTCCAGGACTGGTATGACAGCGCCAACCTGTCCGGCATACCGGAGATGCAGGACCTGGCGAGAAGGCTCTCCAACCGCCTGGAGGACATCATCAGATGGTTCGACCATCGGATATCCAACGGTGTGGCAGAAGGCATGAACAGCGTCTACAAGAGGATCAAAGCAGACGCATACGGGTTCAGGAAGCCTCAGAACCTCATCGATTTCTGCATGTTCAGGAAGGGTCAGCTCAAGGTGTCGATATGATGCCGACCA
>CAVHQB010000114.1:0-5259 GCA_963637895.1 Lachnospiraceae bacterium | reverse complement strand
CGCTTTCGCGTCGGAATGGGTGGCGTAGAGGTTGTACACCCAGAAGATGAGCGATAGCACCGGGTGGACGGCGAAGAGGACCAGGGCGATCACGAAGAACCCTATCCCCTTCCAGACGTTCCCCAGGTAGATCTCCCCCAGGCCGGGGATTATGGACAGCAGGAGCGCCGTGGAGACGGACACCTGCTTGACCTTTGCCGCCGGGGGCCTGGGCTGCGGAGAGGGCGTCCCCTGCTCCAGCCCGGGCTGGGAACGGGAGGCGATCCTGTGCCCGCAGAGGGGGCAGTACGTGGCGTATTCCGGGATCTCGGTCCCGCAGTTTGCGCAGTACATGTCCGTGGGATGCGCCGCCCGAGAGGGGCGGCGGCGGCCTCAGGCCAGGGCCTCCTTGAGGAGCCTTGTGAAGACGTCCTTCTGCTCGTCGGTCAGTATGAGCGGGGGGATCAGGCGGATGGTGGTGCCGTGGCACACGTTCACAAGCACGCCGTTCTCGCGGCAGTACTTCTGGACTGCGGAAGCTGACTCGGAGGAGTCCATCTCGACTCCGATGATGAGCCCGTATCCGCGGACCTCCTTGATCTTTGGAGAATCGATAGCCTTCAGGTCGTCCATCCATCTCCTCCCCATCTCCTTGGCGTGCTCGACCAGATGGTCGCGCTTCATGATGTCCAGGACGGCGCATCCGGAGGCGGTGACCAGGGGGTTCCCGCCGAAGGTGGTGCCGTGGGTGCCGGGCGTCATGACCTTGGAGATCTCGTCGGTGGTGTTCACAGCTCCTATAGGGGCTCCGCCGCCGAGGGCCTTGGCCATGGTGATTATGTCGGGCACGACTCCGAAGTTCTGGATGCCGAACCACTCGCCGGTGCGGCCGATACCGGTCTGCACTTCATCGACGATCATGAGCGCTCCCTTGTCGGTGCACTCGTCGCGGATGGTCTTGAAGAACTCGGCGGGAGCGGTGCGGACGCCGCCCTCTCCCTGGATGGGCTCCACTATGACAGCGGCCACGTCCTTGGAGATCATCTGCTTGACAGACTCCGGGTTCCCGTACTCGTAATATTCGAACGCGTTGCTGATCAGGGGCTCGAATGTCTGCTGGTATTTGCCCTGGGCTGTGGCGCCCAGAGCGGCGGCGGTCCTTCCGTGGAACCCGTTCAGGGCGGACATTATCTTCCCGCGCCCGGTGTAGCGGACGGCGGTCTTGAACGCCCCCTCGTTGGCCTCGGCGCCGCTGTTGCAGAACAGGGTCCTGTCCATTCCCGCAGGGGTGATGGACGCGACCTTCTCGGCAAGCTGTGCCTGCTCGGCCACATAGTACAGGTTGGACACGTGGACCATCCTGGCCACCTGTTCCTGGACGGCCTCCACCCATCCGGGATGGGCGTAGCCGATCGAGTTGACGGCGATGCCGGCCACCAGGTCCAGGTACTCCTTGCCCTCGGTGTCGTAGAGGTAGCATCCGTTGCCGTGCGTGAAGCACAGGTCGATGCGGCCGTAGTTCTGGAACAGGTACTTCGAGCTGAGCTCTTTGACTTCTTGGAAATCCATGATTATCACTTCGTGATGACGGTTCCGTGGCTCACTCCGTCGAGGATGTCGGCCACGATGCATTCGGGGTCCCTTCCGTTGACCATGCGGACCTTCCCGACACCGGCCTCGAGGGCCTTCCTGCAGGCCTCGACCTTGGGGATCATCCCTCCGGATATCGTTCCGTCTGCGATCAGGGAATCGACGCGGGCCAGGTCCAGGGAGTCGATCTTCGACGAGGGGTCGGAGACGTCCGTCAGGATCCCGGGGACGTCGGTGATGGTGACCATCTCGACGCATCCCACGTGCGCAGCTATCCCGGCGCACATGGTGTCGGCGTTGACGTTGAGCAGGTTCCCGTCCTTGTCCTTCCCTATCGGGTAGATGACAGGCACGGCGTTGATCGCCAGCAGGTCGTTGAGGCAGGTGGGGTCCACATCGGAGACCTCTCCGACGAGGCCGGGGTCCACGACCTCCTCCCTGCCGTCCTCGCAGACCTTCATGGGCTGCTTCTTGACGCACACCGAGCACATGTGGCCGGGCATGCCGACGGCGTTGACGCCGCACTCCTTCAGGCAGGACACCACGTCGGCGTTCAGTCTCCTGAGGACTATGTCGGCGACCTCCAGAGACTGCTGGTCGGTGACCCTTATCCCGCAGACCTTGCGGGGTGTGAGGCCGCGGCGCTCCATCTCCTCGGATATCTCCGGGCCGCCTCCGTGGACCAGGATGACCTTGCATCCGCGGGAGACCATGCGGGCTATCTCGCCGGACAGGCGGGCCAGGTCGTCCCTTCCGCGTATGGCGTTCCCGCCGAACTTCAATACGTACAGGCCGGGCAACTCGGGCACCTTCATGTCGCATATTCCGCATTGATGCGGACGTAGTCGTAGGTGAGGTCGCATCCCCAGCCGGTGGCGGACTCGTTCCCCACTCCGAGGTCCACCAGGATGGTGACCTCCTTGTTGTCCATGGCCATGCGGACCACTTCCACGGCGCGCTCGTCCTGGAAGATCGGCGC
Organism: Lachnospiraceae bacterium; assembly: GCA_963637895.1. GTDB lineage: Archaea > Thermoplasmatota > Thermoplasmata > Methanomassiliicoccales > Methanomethylophilaceae > Methanoprimaticola. Next base: position 2,711 of record CAVHQB010000114.1, on the reverse strand, counting down.
TCCGGAGTCGAGGATCGGGACCTCCATGTCCCCTCCCTTGATGGTGAGGCGGACGTCGGTCAGGTTGAACTTGCATCCGCTGTTCCCCAGGGCCATCATCAGACGGCCGTAGTTGGGGTCGGCTCCGAATATGGCCGATTTGACGAGCGGGGAGTTGGTGATCGCGCGGACCACCTTCTTGGCGTCCTCCTTGGTCTCGGCGCCGGTGACCTGGACCTCGATCAGCTTCGTCGCGCCTTCGCCGTCCATGGCGATGGTGCGGGCGATCTTGGTCATGACCGTGCGCAGGGCGGCCTCGAACTCGGGGTCGTGGTCCGCCGGGGCGGACTTGGACATCCCGTTGGCCATGAGGATGCAGGTGTCGTTGGTGGACTGGTCGCCGTCGACGGTGACCATGTTCATGGTGTCGTCGAGGATCGACTGCCACACATCGGCGAAGTCCGGGCCCAGGGTGGCGTCGGTGGTGATGAGGCTGAGTGTGGTGCCGTGGAGGACCTTCATGTGGGGCGAGATCATCCCGCTCCCCTTGGAGATTCCAGCAACGTAGACCAGGGTCCCGTCGGACAGGCGCGCCCTGACGGCGCACTCCTTCTTGATCGTGTCCGTGGTCATGATGGCCTCGGTGATCAGCCCGTCCGCCTCGCGGCCCACGTCGAGCTCGCGCGCCGCACGGGATATGCCGTAGCGGATCTTGTGCATGTCCAGGAACCTTCCGATGAGCCCGGTGGACATGACCCCGACCTCTTTCGGGTCCAGGTTCAGCTCCGCGGCCACGGACTGCTTCATGGCGTAGGCGTCCTCTATCCCGCGGCGCCCGGTGAGGGCGTTGGCGTTCCCGCTGTTCACGACCACCGCCGACAGGGTGGGGGAGTTCTCCTCCATCATCACCTGGACCGGCGCGGCCTTGACGTTGTTGCTCGTGAAGGCGCAGTACGCCTTGGCGGGGACCTCCGAATAGAGGAGACCCATGTCGAGGGAGCGGTATTTCACTCCGCTGTGCACTCCTGCGGCCTTGAAGCCCTGAGGGGTGGTCACCCCTCCGTCTATGATTTCTACCATTGTCATACCCCCAGACCGGGCATGTCGAGCCCGGCGCTCTCTTTCAGGTTGAGCATCAAGTTCATGCACTGCACGGCCTGGCCGGCAGCGCCTTTGACCAGGTTGTCCACCACTCCGAAGGAGACCACCTTGTCCCCTACGACGCGGGAGGCCACCTGGGCGTGGTTGGATCCCACCACCGCACGGATCGACGGCTCCTTGACGAAGTGGACGAACCTCTCCCCTCCGTACTGGGCCCGATAGATGCGGTCGATGTCCTCCTGCGAAGCTTCCTCCTTCAGGCGGAAGTAGCACGAGGACAGTATCCCGCGGACTATGGGAAGCAGCTGCGGGACGAATGTGACGTTCATGTGCGAGCCGGCGAACCTGTCCACGGCCATCTCCACCTCGGGAGTGTGCCTGTGGGTGCCGATGCTGTAGGGGATGATCGTCTCCCCGCAGGTCGGGTGGTGGGTGCGCGCGCTCGGGACCATGCCGGCTCCGGACGTTCCGGACTTGGCGTCGGCGATGACGTCCTGCTCCACCAGGCCCGACTTCAGCAGCGGGGCGCAGGCGAGGATGATGGACGTCGCGTAGCATCCGGGGTTGGCCACCAGGTCCGCTCCGCGGATCTCGTCGCGGAAGAACTCGGGGAGCCCGTACACAGCTTTGGACAGGTTCTCCGTGTCGGTGTGCTCGTGGCCGTACCACTTCTCGTAGACGGACACGTCGTGGAGCCTGTAGTCTCCGGAGAGGTCGATCGCCTTTACCCCTCTCTCGAGGAAGCGGGGGACCTCGTTCATGGCCACGCCGTGGGGGGTGGCGACGAACACCAGGTCCAGGTCCGCATCGTCGGGGATGCGCTCGGTGAACTCCAGGTCGAGGTAGCCGTTCAGGAAGCTGTGGACCTCTCCGACCTTGGCCCCCGCGTTCTGGCGGGATGTCATTGCGGCTATCTCCACGTCCGGGTGGGTGCACAGGATACGGGCCAGCTCTCCGCCGGTGTACCCCGTTCCTCCGATGATGCCTATCCTGGTCATGTCTATCACACGTGATTGCATCCGAGTGACGGAAGAACTGTTAAAAAAGATATTGTTCGATTTGGGACACATGTTATGAAGACCGTTCCCGCAGAGACGGATAGACGCGTGTGTGACCATCTTGTACGACAGGATAATGCCTCCTGAAGGGCCGTACTTGGCCCGGCAGAGCGGGATATTCGCTATGTCTGCAATCCGACACGTGTTGTCCATAAATCCGCCCCGGACCGTGTCAAGTGCAGCCGCGGACGGATGCTCCCGAGTCTGCACAATAAGGATATTATAAGGATAGGGGAATCGCGAAGCCGATAAACATGGCAGCCTGCAAGAAGAAAGAATGCGCAGCCAAGACAGAGACCAGGGACAAGGTCGTCCTCGCCTACTCCGGAGGACTGGACACGTCTGTGGCCATCCACTGGCTCCAGGAGAACTACAACGTCGACGTCATCGCCATCGCGATCAACGTCGGGCAGCCCCCCAGCAAGGACGACATCGTCGCCCGCGCCCTCAGGAACGGCGCCATCAAATCCGATTACATAGACGCCAGGGAGGAGTTCGTCAGCGACTACGTCTGGCCCTCCCTGAAGGCCAACGCCCTCTACCAGAACGTCTACCCCCTGAGCACCGCCATCG
>CAVHQB010000113.1:0-5267 GCA_963637895.1 Lachnospiraceae bacterium | reverse complement strand
CCCCATGGACGGGGACATGCCTCCCGATGCGGAAGAGCCTCCGGCGGATATGCCTCCTGCACCCGCAGGCGCTCCCGAGGCAATGCCCGGAGACCTGGGCGCGGAGCCCGGCATGGATGATATGGGCATGGAAGATGACCTCTCCGACGAGGGAGGGGACATGGGTATGGATGAAGGGATGCCCGGCATGGGCGGAGACGAGTTCGGGGATGGAGGCATCGATTGGTCGATGTTCTCCATCGACGGGTCTTTCGAGGACTTCATGGACTCGCTCAAGGACGAGGCCAAGGATGCGCTCGACTCCGGCGACACCGCCAGGGTCACGCAGATCACGCAGGTCATGGAAGCCGTGCGCAGGATCTGGGAGCAGTCCGGCCTCAGTGGGAGCACCGGGATGCCCGGCGCGGAGGACATGATGCCCCCGGCCGATATGCCCCCCGAGCAGGGAGACCTGTCCGGAATGGGTGCCCCCGACATCATGAAATCGGAAGGCGACGCGCCTCTCGATACCGGAGAAGAAGACATGGAGAAATGCGACGACATCGAGAAGTCGGACGCCGCGGTCACTGCGGACCAGGGCGAGATGAACTCGGAGACCACCGAGAGCATCGCCGAGTCCGAGGGCGAGGGCACCGACAGTCTGAACACGGGATGCGATTCCATCGCCGAGTCCGAGGATGAAGATGAGGGATGCGAGAAGTCGGACGACGAGGAGCCCGAAGAGCTCGAGAAGTCCGAGGAGACCGAGGAACCCGACGAGGTGCGCGAGAGCCTTCTGGAGAAGGGTCTGCCGTCCTTCATGGACCTCATGACCGCCCACCAGACGCAGACCGCCGCGGAGTGCGAGGCGCAGGCCTTCGACTTCGCTAAGTCCGTCACGACCGAGTACGACGAGCAGGAGAAGGAGGAGCTCGGCATCGACTTCGAGCCCCCCATGAACAAATCCTACCGCGAGATCGAGGCGATGGTCAAGGGCATCGAGCTCGAGTCCGAGCCCGAGAACGCACCCATGGCCAAGAGCGCATACGCCGTCGTCTCCGACGGGAGGCCGCCCTCCGCACGCTCCGGCAGCGGGGACTTCCTCACGCCTACGACATTCGACGGCATCAACAAGGCCATCGCGGACGCCAATGAACCCGACCTTCCCGAGGACATGGACCCCCTGAGGAAGTCCCTCGAGAAAGACTGGGCCAAGTACGCTGCTAGCAGGAATTCAGGCCTGTTTTGACCAACCCCTTTAAAAACCACACAACCAATAATCAGTCAAAGGTAATCATCATGACCGGTCAGTATTTCAGAGCGGGCAACAGGATAATGACGTCTTTCGACGAAAGTCCTGCTGGCATGTACGAGCTGTGCGATACATTCTACGACAGCGCGTACCAGATGTTCAACAGCTTCGGGAAGTCCGCCGGAGTCGCCACCTACGGTGACAACGGATACTTCAACGCGATCATGGGTAAAGAGATCACTGCTGGTATGTTCTCCGGACAGACCACTTTCGCATCTCTTGGATCCAAACCATACAACCATGAGGGAGTTCGTATCGCATACGAGCAGCCCGACTACGGCCTGGACGCCAGCGGGAACTTCGTCGGTATCGGAGCCGGATGCATCCAGGATGGAGTCATCCCCGATTCCGTCATGCTCCCTGTCGATGAGATCCGTCAGCCTTACAAAGAGGTTCCGTACTCCTGGGACTACGGTCTCGGACTGATGGCCCTCGAGAACAAGGATGATGTCTCGTCCTACAAGGACTACGCAGCCAAGATGGCCGCATCCTATGCCGACCTGATCGACAGGACTATCCTCAGGCCCCTGAGCCTCAAGCAGCCCACCATGGTCAACGGCAGCCAGAACACCGAGACGTCCCTTCAGGGGATCGCCAGGTGCATCGCCTCTCACAACGAGATCAATGTGGAGGAGAACGGAGTCGCTATCACCGATGAGATGGTCTCCGCCTACGGAGGACGCAAGTCCGACCTCTTCGACTACCGCAGTGCCGGGGAGACCAACTTCGACGGTAACGTCATCAACGCGGCCGGCAACACCTACAACCTGGACTACCTCGACGCCCTGTGGAGGGACTGCGCCAACGGTTGGGACGACTACGCCTCCCCCAACCATAAGATGTTCCTCATGAACCAGATCATGGCGACCAAGACTTCCGCCATGATGAGGGCTCAGCAGAGGATGATCGACTCCGTGTTCGTCCAGAGGGACTTCTCCGGAGTGCACACCATTCCCGGAAGGCCCGGAGGTCTCCTGCTCAACGCATGGAACAACATCCCGATCATCGTGGACCCGAACATCGCGTTCGACTACGCGAGGAAGAGGCCTACCACCAAGAAGCCCGGAGACATCATGCTCCTGGACCTCAAGCACATCTGGATGTCGACTCTCACGCCCGTCGAGGTGTGGAATGTCAACAACCCTGCCATCACCAGGAAGCTCCACGAGGTCAACGTCATGCACTGCAGGATGGAGACCCGTATCGACAAGTTCATCGGTCACGGCCGTATCATCGGTCTGGCCGACGTCGAACTGACTGTCTGATGAAAAACCTTGCAGGGGCTCCGGCCCCTGCACAACACCCCTGTTCGTTTTCATTCATGTTGTGTTCCGCCGGGCCCCCGGGAAGGGGTCCGGTTCTTCACACATGTTTCTTCTTGCCGACGACTTCGTCGGGCGACCATCCCAATCTGATGCGCTTGTCCATGGTGCTCTGCGGGATGTTCATCTTGATGGACCACTCCTCCATCGTGTGCACCTCCCCGTCGGACGTGCGGATGTAATGGTTGGTGGTCCTGTTGTACGCCTGCCCCTTCCTGGACACCCAGCGGCAGTTCCAGGGGGCGTAGGGCTTGGAATTGGACACGCGGTCCAGGGTGAGGTCGGAGCGGTATCCGTGCGACAGGGACCATTCCATGAACCTGTCGAATCCATCGATCGGGTCCGCCCACTCATCGCACAGCTTGATTCCGCGACCGCCGTAGTGGGCGTAGTCTTTGCACCGGGGGTTGGTCGTGCGCTTGCGGATGCTCCTGTATATCTCGCGGAGCCTCGCCCTGTCCGAGTCGGAACTGCGTGATGGCATGGTATCATTTCCAGTAGGGGGTTTTGAAGCGGACGGCACCGAACGCCCTGTAGCTATCGGGTCTGAGCTTGGTACCCTTGTATGTGTAGATATCTGGCAGGGGTTTCTGGACCTGACCGGACTCGGCCGCGACGGCATTCAGCTGGAACAGGACCTCCTTATCGAACTCTATGCTCAGGTCGGCCTCCTTCTTCTCGATATCATCCTTCCTGTGACGCCATACGAACCTCTCATAGAGACCCTGGAGGTCGCACCTGTAGTCCAGCGTCGTCGTGACGGTGTCGTATGTGATGATGAGGAGATTCCTGCGTATGATCACGCTGGAGACCGGAGTACCCTTGATGACCACCTGATTGAACGTACGCGGGTCCTTCATGTACGGGACGGTGAGGCAGAATCTGAGCGTGAAGCACTCATCCTTCAGGTCGAAGACGCAAAGGTCCGGTATGACGAACAGAGACCTCTGCAGGTCGTAGAGGTCGGAGGTGGCGCGTACGATGCGCGTCTGGAGCTCCACCGCCTTCACATAGGCTTCATCGTACCCGTCGGAGTGGAAGATCCTGTTGTGATATCTGTCGAAGATGTACTTGACGTGGATGGCGTCCGCGACGAACCTCTTATACGCGTCCAGATTGGTGATATAGCGACCCGAATTCATACCACTGTCATAAGTCAGTCTGTTGAGCTCGGTGGTCTTGATGCGCCTGCGGAGCTCGTTGTTGCAGGGGATCTGGAACAGGACGTCCCTGCCCTGGTCCTCCATCGTCGGCAGAGGATCGATCCAGCGCAGACCGTGCCTCCACTCGTCCATCCAGGGTCTGAACTTCCACCCCTTCTCAGCCAGCCACACGGCTCCTTCGAACGTGCCGGGGACTTTCTCCCATATCTCCTGGACCCAATTCCCGTAAGGCTCCAGTCCGAGCCTGCTCCGGTCCACGCGGACCAGCTCATGGAGGATGGCGTACATCTTGGCCTCGAGCGGCACGGCGCCGTCCATGAGCTGCGGGTCGACCAGCACGGTCCTCCCTATGAGCGAGACCGAGGCCAACGGCTCCGAGATGAGATTCAGTGAGTATCTGCGGACCGTCAGCGAGATATCCTTGGCGATGCCCGCATACGGGGTCTTGGAGATCTCTTCCATGACCATGATCAATTCGTACGGGCGTATGTCCCAATCCGTCGCCAGCGCGAACGATGCGCCGTACATGGTGAGAACGCCTCTGTAATCGAGATGGAATGCCCTGGAGCGGAGATACGCGTCCAGCTTGGGCGTCTCCGGCAGGGGATTCCTTGTAATGAATGCGATGACCCAACTCATATACTCGCACATGGCGTCGCGGTCGCAGTATTTGAGCTGGTAAGGGACGGTGAGGGTCAAAGACTCCTCATCCATGTCCACGGTGGGGAGGATCTCCAATACATCTTCCCCGAACTTGGCGTCCATGAGGGTGAATGCGAACGGAGCGACCTCGCGCATGATGGGTGTGAGGTCCTCATCCTTGAGGATGATGGGCCTCGTCTTGCCACCGTAGGTCCTGGTCTTGAGGGCATCGCCCAGCCGCATTCAGAGAGCCTCCCAGACGGCCGCAGGGGCATCTTCGGGCACGAAGCCGGACGACGTCCAGCTCCTGAACTCGATATCCGTAGGGCCGTTCCAGGCGATGCTGCATGTATAGAAACCGCAGGACCTGCAAGTGGTTTTGATGAAGACGACCTTTCCCGCCCGGTCGTCCTCAAGAGCATGGTTGTCGCGGATGACGTCCGTCGAATGGCAGCGGGGGCATGTACGAACGTCCATCATCTCTTCTTCTCCTTGTCGGCGAAAAGCCAGCACATGAGCATCACGACCCCCGTGAACATGACGGTCACGAGGGTCAGGAGGTCGGCTGTTCCCATCTCCAGCCTTCCTCCCTTCACTCGACGTACTCGTCCTCCGGGCAGTCGAGGGGCTGTCCGCAGTCGCACCTGGGGTCTCTGAACTCGTAGTTATCCTCCCAGGTGAGGTAGGCGATGTTGCTGATCCTGGTGGCCAGGTTGTAGAAGGGAACCTCCTCGTCCTCCGGGTCGTAGACGGTGAACTCGTACCAGGAGTCCTCATCGGCCTCGGCGATATGCTTCAGGAACTCCTCGGGAGCCTCATCCTCGCAAGCGTGGAAGGTGGCTCCGCAGT
>CAVHQB010000112.1:0-5287 GCA_963637895.1 Lachnospiraceae bacterium | reverse complement strand
GTACGGAGACCTGGTGCTCTTGGCATCCAGGCCGATCTCGCCCACTCCCGCCGAGCAATCCTCATCCAGGATGCTCCGCAGCCTCTTGGAGACCTCTGGCGACCATTCGGAGGCTGTCCAAGGATGGACACCGAAGAACCTGGCCGTTCCTGGACGGTCCATCGCCCTAATCCTGTCCCAATCGGAAGGCCCGGCGGAACAGCAGAAGACGATATCGATGCTGTCAAGGTCCGGATAGCATCCTGCCGGCATCTCCTCTGCGAGATGCACATGCGCATCCGCGGCCCTGCAGGCGTGTCCCCCGTACATGCCGCTCGATGGTCTAGCGTAGCTTTATCGCTTTCCCGAAAGGGCCCCATGCCAACGTTTTTCTACAGAACGCGGAATTGTAGAACCAGAGGCTTAACATGAGCAACATATGGCACGACATGGACCCCGAGAAGATCAAAGCCGACGACTTCATGGTCGTCATCGAGATCACCAAAGGGAGCAAGACCAAATACGAGCTCGACAAGGAGACCGGGATGCTCAAGCTGGACAGGATCCTGTACACATCCACCCAGTACCCCGCCAACTACGGGTTCATCCCCAAGACCTACGCCGACGACGGCGACCCCCTCGACGCCCTGGTCATCTGCTCGGAGCCCATCCTGCCCATGACCCTCGTCCAGTGCTACCCCATCGGAGCCATCAAGATGGTCGACGGCGGAGACAACGACGAGAAGATCATCGCGATCCCCTACAAGGACCCCGTGTACAACGGCATCAAGGACATCTCCGAGATCCCCCAGCACGTGATCGACGAGATGTGCCACTTCTTCACCGTCTACAAGGCTCTGGAGCACAAGACCACCGAGGTCAACGGCACCGTCGACGCCGCCGAGTCCAAGAAGATCGTCGAGTACACCATCGAGAAGTACAAGAAGACCTTCAACTGATACTTTTCTCAGGCCCCTCCGGGGGCCTAAACCCCCAAACTAACAAAGGAGCGACCCGCACATGAGCGAAATGACCGTTTATGAATACGAAGGCTACTCCGAGAGCCATCCCGAGGACTTCGAGAGGTTCGATGATTCCCATCGCCGCCTCGCCTCCGCAGGGATAGCCGTCGACAGGGTGGCCTGCACGGCCGCCGAGGACCTCCCTCCCGGAGAGGCCTACGACGAAGTGTCCGAGAAGGGCCTCGGAGCCCTCCCGATCTGCACCTACAACGGCGTCATCATAACGACCGGATCCTACCCCTCCGACCAGGACCTCGCCGACTTCCTGGATGTCCCGGACGGAATCCTGAGCGTGGACAGGCAGAAGCCCCCGTCCATGGGCAACGACCTGCCGCCGGCATGCGCCTGCGGCAACAAGACCCGCTGAGCCGGGGATAATCCCAATAACCCCCGATGCATTCTCCGCGACCATGAGGATCACAATCCGTGGCACGGTCCAGGGCGTGGGCTTCAGGCCCGCGGTCTACCGTGCCGCGATGGCCTGCGGGGCATCGGGCACCGTCTGGAACGACGGCTCCTGCGTCATCATCGACACCGACCGCGGAGAGGAGCTCCTCGATACGCTGATCGCATCCCTCCCGCCGCTGGCCAGGATATCCTCCGTCGAGAAGGATTATTCCGAATACACCGGAGGCCAAGGGTTCTCCATCATCGGGTCGTCCGGCACGGGATCCGGAGCGTCCATCCCCGCGGACAGCTGCATCTGCGACCGCTGCGTCGACGAGATGCTCCGCGGAGGCCGCAGGCACGGGTACCCTTTCACGACATGCACCGACTGCGGGCCCAGGTTCACTCTTCTCAAAGGCATGCCCTACGACCGTCCGCTCACGTCCATGGACAGGTTCCCAATGTGCCCAGAATGCGGGAAGGAGTTCGGGGACCCTTCCGACAGGAGGTTCCACCACCAGACCATCTGCTGCCCCGTATGCGGACCGTCCTACCGCCTGGTCCTGCCCGACGGCACCACGTTCGATGACGACCCCATAGCCCGCCTGGCCGGGATGCTGGACGGCGGATGCCGTGCAGTGATCAAAGGATGGGGCGGGATGCACATCTGCTGCACCCTCGACCGCATCGACGATATGAGGGAATGGTACGGCCGCAAGAGGAAGCCCTTCGCGATAATGGTCCGGGACATGGACGCCGTCCGCAGGTACGCGGACCCCACGCCGGAAGAGGAGGCCATGCTGACGTCCCCCAGCCGCCCCATAGTGCTGGTGAAGAAGAAGGACGTGCCCGGGATCGAGTCCGCCTCGCCGGGCCTGGACAACATCGGGATATTCCTGCCCTATACCGGCATGCACCACATCCTGTTCTCGAAGCTGCAGCATGACGCCCTCCTCATGACCTCGGCCAACCTTCCCGGGGAGCCGATGATCACTGACGATGTCCGCATCATGGAGCTGGGCGCAGATGCCTACCTGCTTCACAATCAAGAGATTATCAACCGCGCCGACGACACCGTCCTCAGGATGCTCGGCGACAGGACGCAGTACATCAGGAGATCGAGAGGGAGCATCCCCTTCGGGCTCCGCTTCGGCAAGACGGGCTACGCGGTCGCCCTGGGAGCCCAGGAGAACCTGACGGGCTCCATCGCCTCGAACGGCACCATATGGCCCACACAGTACATCGGCAACGGCGAGAAGATCGGCGTCCCGGAGTACCTGGAGGAGGCTGTCAGGACGCAGATGAGGCTGGTCGGATGCGATCCTTCCATGATTGCGATCGACCTCCACCCCGGATACTCCAACAGGAAGCTGGCCAAGGCCCTGGCGGAGGAGCACGGAGCGGAGATCGTCCAAGTGCAGCACCATTGGGCCCATGCGGCATCCCTAATGGCGGACATGTCCATAGACGGATGCGCCTGTCTGACATTGGACGGCACCGGCCACGGGGACGACGGCATGGCATGGGGCGGAGAGGTCCTCTCCGCCGACTTCTCGGATTACAATAGGGTCGCCCACCTGGAGTACATCCCCCTTCTCGGCTCCGAGCGCGCCCTGTACGACCTACGGAGGCTCAGGTTCGCCATCGACTCAATGAACGGCACCGAGAACCACGACTTCACCGACAGGGAAGCGGCCGTCATGTCCAAGATGATGGGCAGCAGCGTGAAGACCTCATCGATGGGAAGGATCCTCGACGCGCTGTCCTACAGCCTGGGCGTCTGCAGCCAGCGCACTTACGACGGAGAGCCCGCGATGCTCCTGGAGCCGCTGCTGTCCAGAGGGAAGCTCGTGGACGGGTTCGAGACATACACGGACCACGGCGTAATCCGCACAGCGCACCTGTTCGACAGGATCGGCACCGCCAGAAGAGAGGATGCCGCATACTCCATTGTATATAACATCATGAGTGAGCTGGTCGTATCATCCATCTCGGCAGCGGACTCCGCAGGGTTCGAGTATATAGGATTATCGGGAGGGGTGTCCTACAACTCAGCCATAGCCAGCATGTTCGAGGATATGGTTATATCATCCGACCATCTACCAGCGATACATAAGGAGGTTCCGAACGGTGACTGCGGCATATCCGTGGGACAGGCCGCCATCGCGCTCGGAAGGATATGATGGACAACACGCTTTTCGTTCTGCTCGACGGAGCAGAGGACGACCCCAATCCGCTGATGGGAGGGAAGAAGCCTTTCGAGGTCGCGGACATGCCGTTCATGCGCAGCAAGGCTCCGCACCGCTACCGGACCACCGGCAGAGGATACACTCAGCTGTTCCTCAACGAGTTCTTCACCGGGCATCCCCCGGAGATCGAGAGGGCCGCATTGGAGGCGCTGGGCCTCGGGCTGCCCATAGAGGACAAGAAAAGGGCCGCTTTCAGGCTCAGCCCCGCCAGGATCGGCGACGGCATGGTCAGATGGTGCTACAACACCGCCGAGATCAAGGACGCTCTGGAGGAGCACATCATGTCCCACATGGACATCCTGTCTTCCTACGATCCCGCGATCAAGTTCTTCATAGAAGGCAGAGCTGTCCTCACCATGGAGGCCGACGAGGTCCCGACGCTCCCCGCCCCTCCGGTGGACGCTCCGTACAAGGAGGTCCCCGGAGACCTGGGGAAGCTGGTCACCACCGTCGCAGGCGAGCTGGACGGAGTCACAGGATATCCGTGGGGATGCGGAAGGATGGGGCACCAGTACCCCGGTTTCCCGGAGATCCGCAACATGACCGCCGTCTCCGACAGCCCCACGTCCATGGGCATATGCGCGTCCCTCGGCTACGAGACGCACATAATCTACGACCTGGAGTCCAGGTTCCCCGTGGCCCGCGACGCTCTCAAGAAGGGGGACGTGTTCCTCCATGTGGACGAGGTGGACGAGTACAGCCACCAGAAGGACCCCTTCAAGAAGAAGGCCGTCCTGGAGAAGACGGACAGGCTCATGGAGGAGTACTTCCCGGACGTGGAGAACATAGTGTACTTCGTCGATCACGGGACGTCCTGCGTCACCGGAGAGCACATACTGATGGAGGTCCCCCTGTGGACCAGCATGGACCTGGGAGTCCCCGAAGGCGGGATGGTCCCGGTTGCCGACATAGTGAAAACCGTTTTGAGCAAGGTCAGGTGAACAACAGATGGAGTTCGAGATACCGCCATCCCTGGGCGTATACGGGGACGAGAAGACAGCCAAGGAGATACTCTCAAGGATCTGGGGGAAGAGGGGCGTGTTCACATGCACGGTGGCCAACACCCGCACGTCCACCATTCCCGGTGTGTCCGATGCGGGCGACACGCCCGAGCTCACCATGTTCACCCCCGCCGCGGACGCGGAGATCCTCGTCAGCGGCAAGGTGTCCTGCATGAAGGGCATACCGATCAACCCCGGAGGGATCCCCACCCCCGCGACGCTGACCAAAGCCGCCCTCAACCTGTCGAAGATGCCCTACTACATCGTGAACGGCGGGTGCGAGGTCGTCCCCTACGTGCCGTACATCGACGTGGGAGGCGAGTGCGGCGAGAAGATCGTCACCGGGAAGTCGGTGAAGAACGTCAAGGAGGAGTACGAGAAGGGCTACATGTTCGGCGAGATGCTCGCCAGAGCATACGACTTCGTAGTGATAAGCGAGAGCTGCGCCGGAGGCACCACCACAGCCCTGGCCGTGATGATGGCCATGGGCGTGCTGAAGGAGAACCTGGTCAGCAGCAGCTCCCCCAACAACCCGAAGGAGCTCAAGTCCAGGCTCGTGGCGGAAGCCATGGAGGCCGCCGGCATAAAGCCCGGGGACCTGAAGGACGACCCCCTGAAGGCGATCGAGTGCGTCGGAGACCCCATGCTC
>CAVHQB010000111.1:0-5301 GCA_963637895.1 Lachnospiraceae bacterium | reverse complement strand
CGTGGCCTTCGGTGGCTCCGGACATTATGAGGCCCTTGTCCCTCCAGTCGATGACCTTGGTGTCCTTGCCGATGTATTCCTCTACGCCTTCTTCGTCGCCGACGTAGACGTACCTTCCGTCTTTCACGGCGAACGCCTCGACGTACTGGCCGTCGTCGGAGGTGTATATCTTCCCGTACACGACTGTGTCCGCCGAATCGGAGCCGTCGTTCTTCAGCACCCCGCTGCCGCCTATCATCGATACGATGAGGACGACGAGGAGGCAGGCAACGATGCTGACCGTGACTATGTTCTTTTTCTGCATCTTGTCGGAACCCATATGGTTCCCTCCTTCCGAGACGATCTTCCGCGCTAGCTGTCTCATAGCTTCGCCGTTCCTCGGACTTAGGTGTTTGGATGCTCATCCTGGCTATATATAACCGCCAGATTCGCCTATATAAGAGAACTATGTCGCAAGGAGGATCGACGGGAAAGGAGTTGGGAAAAGGTTTCCGGCGTTCCGACAGGATCACTGGTTGGATTTCCAGAGCCCGTGCTTGTTGCAGAACTCCCAGGCCTTGATGTCCTTCGCATCGGTGGCGAAGAACGCCTCGGGAGCGTCTCCGGGCTTGAGGTACTTCCTCATCATGACGCCGTCGGCGCAGATCTCGATGAAGACGATGTAGTGCTCCTCGGTCATCGGGTGGGCGGTCTCCTTCCCGACCTTGACCAGGACGCCTCCGTCGGCCTTCTCGATGTAGGGGACGTGCTTCTCCTTGACGAAGTCCTCGGTCTTGGGCTCCACGGCCTCCATGACGGATCCGCAGCAGGACGGGATGCATCCGCCCTTGTACAGGAGCTCGACGGCGGTGCCGCATTTGGGACATACGTATTTCTGAGACATGTTAGACCTCTCTGAGGGTGCTCTGGACGTGCGACGATATAAAGATTTCTTAACGCCGATTATCCTTTAAGCCCCGTGTACTCTCGGATACGGTAATATGGGGGTTCGGGAATGCACCGCGCATGCCGACGATTCCCGCGCTGTTCGCATCCGCTTCCGAAGGCTCCCTGTTCTCCGAAGGGGGATGGTTCCGGGGCGCTGTGCCCGTGCCTTCCGGCAACGGCTGCATGCGCTTCTCCGAGGCCGTGGGATCGCTTCCGAAGGCTGATGTCCGGACAGACCTGGTCGTGGTGGACTCGGACAGCCTGCGCAGGAGGGCCTTCGCGCCCGACGTCCTGAAGATGATGAGGGCCAGGGGCAGGGACATATGGCTGATGACATGGGTGGAGGACGCCGACGACCTCTTCGATGCGTTCAACACCACCGCCGAGACCGTCATCGGGCCCTATCACGCCTCTTCGTCGGACAGGGACCTGAAGGACATCCACTCCGTGTCGGACTGCTTCGTGCCGGCGATATTCGTGTCGGACGGGAAGGCGATGGTCCGCGGAAGGGCCTTCGAGGACCTGGACCGCGTTGCCGACAGATTGTGCTCCATCGGGTTCGGGGACATGGTCATAGTGGACACCGACGGCTCCGTTCCGGACGGCAGGTGGGAGCATCTCCCCGACCGTGCGATACCGTTTGTTCGCAGGACCACGGATGCCATGGCGGACATGAGGACGATCGTCCCCTTCGCTGCTCCGGAGGGAACAGGCGCGCCATCGACTCTCCAGTGATCTCCCTGATGTGGTCCCTCCCGGAGTCCGTGCCGGTGACGTAGACCTCGCCGCGCCATTCCATGCCCAATGTTATCGAGAACGCCCTCATGATCGACCTGAGGTGAGAGAAATCCGGAGAATCCGATCCGGAGCAGGCCAGCATGGCCATCCATTTAGGACGCGGGATCTCCGGATCATCCCAGTAGACCTGCATGCGGTCCATGACCGCCTTGATGATGGACGAGGGCCCGCTGAACCTCAGCGGCGTGGCCAGGATGACGCCTTCGCATTCGGTGAACAGATGGTAGACGAGGCCCATATCGTCATCGATGACGCATCCCGCGCCTCCGGCGCACCTCTGGCAGCCTGTGCAGTGGGCGATGTCCATCTCCGACGGCATGATCCGGTCCACATCGTACCCCGCCGAGAGCAGCACGTCCGCAGCGGCATCGCACATCTCGTCTGTGCATCCGCCCGGTGCCCCGCCGCATATCAGCAGCGCCCTGTGCTCTTCCACGGATCCTTCCATGCATATGTATCGCCGAACAACAGATATAAAGGTCAAACAAGGGATTGGGTGTCCATGGAGCAGACTGACAGCGACGACTTCACCAAGGTGAAGTTCGTCGAGTTCCCCCGCAACATAGTCGCGGGCCACGGAGTCCTTGGCACCGTCAAGAAGATGTGCGACGACAACCACACCGGCAGGGTCGGTACCATCATCACGGGCTCCAAGACCATGGAGGCCGCAGGGAAGGAGGTCCTGGACAACATGGACGGGTACGACATGGACGTCTGCAACGTGGGCGAGGCCACCACCGACAACGTGAACATGGCCATCGAGAGGATCCGCGAGTTCGGGTCCACCTTCGTCCTCGCCGTAGGCGGCGGAAGCAAGATCGACATCTCCAAGGTGGTCTGCAACGAGCTCAACATGCCTTTCATCAGCATCCCCACCTCCGCGGCCCATGACGGAATCGCTTCCAACAGGGCCTCGCTGAAATCGGACACCGGCTCCAAGTCCGTCGAGTCCGCTTCGCCCATGGGGATCATAGCCGACACCGAGGTCATCGCCAAGGCGCCGTACAGGCTGCTGGCGTCCGGATGCGCCGATGTGATATCCAACCTGACCGCGATAGAGGACTGGGACTTCGCCAGGAGGCTCCAGAACGTCCAGTTCAGCAGGTCCGCGTACTTCTTGGCGAAATACGCCGCCGAGTCCATAATGGACAACGCCGAGCTCATCAAGCCCGGCCTGGAGGACAGCGTTTGGATATCGATCAAGCCCATCATAATCTCCGGGCTGTCGATGAGCATCGCCGGGAGCTCCCGCCCCACCAGCGGCGCGGAGCACATGTTCTCCCACATGCTGGACCTGATGCACCCCGGAAGGGCGCTCCACGGAGAGCAGTGCGGGGTCGGGTCCATCATGACCATGTACCTCCACGGAGGGGACTGGGAGCAGATAAGGGACGCCCTGAAGATGATCGGGGCCCCGACCACCGCCAAGGAGCTGGGGATCACCGCGGAGGACGCGATCTACGCGCTGTCCCACGCCCACGAGATCCGCTCCGACAGGTTCACCATCCTGGGGAACGGCGGTGTCAGCGAAGAGGTCGCAGAGAAGGTCGCCAAGACCACAGGGGTAATCTGAGGTTCACATGACGCTTATAACGTTGATCGGAGAAGACACGGCGAAGGTCGGAGCGGAGTTCTACTTCCTCGGCCCGCTGACCGAATGCAAGGACTGCAGGCTCAAGGGCGTCTGCTTCAACCTGGAGCAGGGGTCCCGTTACAAGGTCTCGGAGGTGCGCGGGCAGCGCCACGGATGCGCCGAATCCGAAGGGGATGTTGTGGCCGTGGTGGTCGACAAGGTCCCGGGGCCGTTCGCCGTGCCCAAGAAGGGCGCTATGGAAGGGGTGACGCTCACCTATGCCCAGAAGGCATGCGATGTCGTGTCCTGCCCCAACTACAGCAGATGCCATGTGCCCGGCAAGACCGACGGCCAGAAGTTCACCGTCGTCAAGCTGGGGAAGCCCATGCAATGCCCTCTCGGAGAGGACCTGGTGGAAGCAGAGATCATCTGACGCCAAGGCATCGCGCCTGTGCAGTGCACAGGTTCCGTTCAGGAGCGTGCTGCAATGAACTCGTCGATATCGTGGACGGTATCCGACAGGGGCTGCCACCGCATCGCCGGAAGGTTGAGGAACTCCAGCACTCCGTGCTCGCAGAAGATCCTGACAGTCTCCTTCGGCAGGATGCCATGAGCTTGGCTGTACTCCTCGATGCAGTGCACCTTGAACCTCATCGTCTCCGATTGCTTCATGGATGCTCCGGCCAGACCAGCTCGCCTTTCATTTCGTCGTCGAACATCAGCGACAGCTGATGTGCACTGAAATGCCAGACCTTGGTCTCCTCGTTCCTGAGGGCCTCATACACTTCGGAGGACATGAAACGGCATACAGCCTCATCCTCCGACCAGCCTTTCGACGTCATGACGGCGTCCACGACACCGATTGCAAGGTTCCTCTTGATGTACTCGAACTTTCCCGGATCCATGATCCCGCTCCTGCATCCAGGGATGTTTATGGGCTCCGGGACAGTGGAACGCGTCCACCGTCCCGGCAGGTTCCGTGATGGTTTGACGGCGATCAGAACTTCTCGCCGGTGATGCGCTCGTACATGTCCACGTAGAGCTTGCTCACGCGGTCGACGATCTCCTGGGGGAGAGCGGGTATGTCGGGCTCGGCCTGGCCGGCGTCCCTGGCGGCGTAGAGCTTCTCGTGGTAGCCGGTCTCGCGGTAGTACTGCCTGACGAACTCCTTGGAGAGCTCCACGATGTTGCCCTTGGCGTACTCCTCGGCGTCCCACCAGCGGTCCTCGTCGAGGGTCCCAAATGTGTCCACGACCATGAGCTTCCTCTCCTTGTCGTAGGCGAACTCCTTCTTCCCGTCGCAGTGGATGAGCCCGCGCTTGGCGACGTCCTCGGCCATGATCTCGTCGATCCTCAGGACGGTCTTGACGATCTCCTGGTACTCGGCATCGGACAGCCCGGCCATCTCCTTGGCCTCGGCATCGGTCAGGTTCTCGTCGTGCTCCTCCAGCTTGGTGGTGCACTCGACGAACGGGCGGGGGAGCTTCTCTCCCCTCTTGACCTCATGGCCTGCGGGGAATCCCAGGTCCTCGGGCTTGACCTTGCCGGACTTGAGCCTGTCCAGGAGGGACCCTGCGGCGTAGTACCTGCAGATGACCTCCAGGGGGATCAGGTAGTTCTTGGTGGTGCCGTCGATCTTGCTGTAGTCGCGGATGACGTCGACCCTCTTCACCCTCATCCTGTCCTTGGAGGGCTCGGAGATGTAGTGGTTGTTGATCCCGGCCTCGTTGAGCTTCCCGAACCAGTACTTGGCGGTCCTGCAGAGCGTCTCGCCTTTGTGCGGGACGGTGGAGGGGATGATCTTGTCGAAAACCGATATCTTGTCCGTGTACGCGAACTCGAGGGTGTCCGCGTCGACCTCATAGACTTCCTTGACCTTCCCGGTCATCAGCAGCTTCATGGAACTGCGAATGCGCATCGCGTATTTGTCTTTGGGCATAGGCCGAGTCCAGATTCACCGTAATTGCGTATTGAACAACCCATGCGTAGACTGCACTCCGCAC
>CAVHQB010000110.1:0-5390 GCA_963637895.1 Lachnospiraceae bacterium | reverse complement strand
GGATGATAACCGTCACGGAGCCGGACCGGATGCCCGCCTTTGTCCATTCCCCGACCGGGAAGGAATGTCCGGCCGGTTGTCGCTGAGAAAACCGTAAATATACAACCACGTTGAACGCTTTATGACAGACAAACAGACAGGCCCGGGGCTGATGGCCGCCCTTCTCACCTGCTCCATGCTCATCCTCATGGGCGGAGCCGCGGTCACTCCCGGACTTCCCGGCTTAGAGGCCCGTTTCGCCGACAACGCGGACCTGGCCTCGTTCATAATCACCCTTCCCCACCTCGCCGTCGCCATCGTCGGTTTCCTGATGGGGATGCTCTCGGACAGGATGGGGAAGCGCCGCGTCCTCATCGCATCGCTCCTCATCTTCATCGTCAGCGGTGCCGGAGCGTACTTCCTCGACAACCTCTACGCCATCCTCGTGCTCCGTTTCCTCCTGGGATTCGGGATCGCTGGTATCGTGTGCACTGTGACCTCGCTCATCGGGTGCTACTACACCGGAGAGTCCAGGGTCCGCATGCTCGGGCTCCAGTCCGCTGCGATGGGGATCGGCGTGCTGATCCTCGAGCTGGTCGGAGGGGTCCTGGCGGACATCAGCTGGAACGCCCCGTTCCTGGTCTACCTGATCGCCGTCCCGTTCCTCATCCTCGTGCTGAGGTACGTCTGGGAGCCCGACGACGTGGTCGAGATGACCGACATGACCGTGAGCAACGAGGGAAGCGACATGAAGCTGCTCATCGGATGCTACATCACCATCTTCATCGGGATGATCATCATCTTCGTGGTGCCCACCAGGATGCCCTCCTACATGGAGACCACCATGGGCGTGTCCGCCACCCTCATGGGGCTGTTCCTCGGGTTCCACGGCCTCGGGAACGCATTGTTCTCCTGCCTCCACAGGAAGATCTCCAGGCGCGTCAAGTCCATGCACATGGTGTCCCTGGCGTTCGTGCTCCTGGCCATCGCCCTGCTGCTCCCCCTGACCGTCGGAGGGAACGTGCCGGTGTGCCTCGTGAGCCTGATCGTCTCCGGATTCGCGGTCGGACTTATGATCCCGTCCATCGTCAACTCCATCGTGAGCGGTTCCACCGGATCCAACCGCGGAAAGATGATGGGGATCTACGCCGTGGCACTGAACATGGGCCAGTTCGCGGTTTCCATCATCACCATCCCCGTGTTCAGCGCGGTCGGGGAGTCCTACCCCGACATGCTGGCGGTGTTCGGAGTCGCGGCTCTGATCATGGCCATCGCGGTCATGCTGCTCTTCGGGTTCAGGAAGAACGGCTCCGCGAAGGCCGCTTGAGAACATATCCGCAACGCGGTCCCGGGGGCATCGGCAGGTGCTCCCGGAGCTGCCCTTCCCATTCTTTCCCTGTTCTGCGCCGGTTGTCGCACGATTCCTGAGATCCTCAAAGATGTTAAGGAAAATTCCATTTCGTGTCGTAATTAAATATAAGGAAAACTACATTCAGCAGATGTGAAGAGGAAGATCTACGATCGGCTGCTGGAATGGAAACGTTCCTCCAACGGCTCCAGCGCGCTGCTGATAGAAGGCGCCAGGAGAGTCGGCAAGAGCTACATCGCCGAAGAGTTCGGACGCAACGAGTACAGGTCCTGCATCGTCGTGGACTTCAGCGAGGCCGGCGATGGCGTGAAAGCTCTCTTCGACGACCTGCGCGACATACCCTTCCTGACGCAGGCCCTTGCAGCCATCATGCACAGGAGCCTTTACGAGCGCGATTCCCTGTTCGTGTTCAAAGAGGTCCAGAGCTTCCCGCGCGCAAGGGAGGCCATCAAGTTCCTCGTGGCCGACGGCAAGTATGACTACATCGAGACGGGGTCTCTTGTCCAGCACAGCGCTAAAAGCATCACCATCCCTTCCGAGGAGGAGTCGGTCCGCATGTTCCCGATGGACTTCGAGGAGTTCTGCTGGGCCCTCGGAGACGAGGTCACCGTCCCGACTATCAGGTCCTGTTTCGCGGAGGAGAGGCCGCTGGGCGCCGCCCTCCACTGTTCCGTGATGCAGCAGTTCCGGAAGTACATGCTCGTAGGTGGGATGCCCCAGGCGGTCATGGCATACGCGAGGTCGGAGAGCTTCAGCGATGCGGAGCAGGAGAAGAGGAGGATCCTCGAGCTCTATCGCGACGACATCATCGGAAAGGCAGGCAGGAGCAGAAGGCGCACGGAGATGCTGTTCGGTTCCATCCCTTCGCAGCTCGGTAAGCGTTCGAAGACGCTGAACGCCAGGAGCATCGATCCAAAGAGCTCGGCGGACGATTTCGACAGCGCCGTATGGTGGCTGGCGGACTACGGGATCGCAAGCATCTGCCTCAACACGGCCGTGCCCGCAACGAATCTGAGCTTGGACACTGACATTCGGGACAGGAAGGCCTACATGACCGACACCGGGATGCTGGTGACATCGGCCATCGGCGGAGACGATGAAGCCGAGCATGAGATCTATTCGGCCATCCTGACCGGAGACATCAATGTGAACGAAGGGATGTTCACGGAGAACATCGTCGCCCAGATGCTCCGTGCCAACGGCAACAAGCTGTTCTTCCACAAATTCTACAAAGAAGGCGGGAAGAACCGCTACGAAGTGGACTTCCTGGTCCGCAACGGCAAGAAGATAGACCCTGTAGAGGTCAAGTCCAGCGATTACACAGCCCACAAGTCGATCGATGTTCTCATGGAGCGCTACTCCAAGACCCTGGGCCAGCCCTACATCGTCTACACCAAGGACCTGAAGAAGGACGGCAACGTGCTGTTCATCCCGATCTACATGGCGATGTTCCTGTGAGGAAGGGTATCCGAGGGGCCCCGCCCTAGAAAGGGGCCCCCCGAAGGAATATGTTTGTCAGCGCCTGCCGAAGATCAGCAGCAGCGCCGAGTTCACGACCACGGCCACGGAGCCGAGGTTGTGGACTATCGCGCCGGTGACGGGCGTGAGCACGGCCATCATCGACAATGCGACTGCGACGAAGTTCCATCCGAGGGAGAAGGCTATGTTCACCTTCACCTTGGACATCATCTTGCGGGATATCCCGACCAGGTGTGGCAGCGCCTCCAGGCCGTCCTTCACCAGGACCATGTCGGAAGCGTCGGCCGCGATGTCCGTGCCGGTGGCGCCCATGGCGACCCCGACCCAGGACCTCTTCAGCGCCGGGGCGTCGTTGACCCCGTCGCCCACCATGCACACCTTCCCGCCTCCGGCCTGGATCTCCTCTATCGTCGAGACCTTGTCCTCGGGGGTGCATTCCGCCCTCAGATCGGTTATACCGGCCTCGGAGGCCATGTGCTTGGCGGCGCGGGCGTTGTCCCCTGTGAGGAGCATGCAGCCCACGTCCATCTGCTTCAGGTCCTCCACGGTCTCGCGGGCTGTCTCGCGGATGGTGTCGGAGAACGCCACGGATCCGGCGTACTCCCCGTCGATGGCGATGAACGCCACGGTGGCGCCGGTGTCGTGCAATTCATCGGCGTGCGACAGCGCGTCGGCGGGCACGGTTATCCCGGAGGACTCCATGATCCCCCTGTTCCCGATGACCACTTCGCTGCCGTCCTTCCCGGCCCTTATCCCGTGGCCGGCGGTCATGGTGAAGGTGTCCGGCTTCCCGTATGGGATGCCGTTCTCCTTGGCGTAATCGAGGAACGCCTTTGCAAGCGGGTGCCCGGAGCCGGACTCCGCGGATGCCACGAGGGATGCCGTGCGGCTCCCGTCGCCCACAGGCGAGAACTCGACAACGCGGGGCTTCCCGACAGTGACCGTTCCGGTCTTGTCGAACGCCACGGTCCCCACTTGGGACATCCTCTCCAGGGCGTCCCCGTCCCGCACCAGCACTCCGCGCTTCGCGAGGTTCCCGATGGCCGCTATGACGGCCGTGGGCGTCGCGAGGATGAACGCGCAGGGGCAGAACACGATCATGACGGTGACCGTGCGGTAGATGTCCTGAGTCACGATGTACGTGGCCACTGCGAGCACGAGGACTATCACCACTAGCCTGGTGGCCCATACGTCGGCGGTCTTGACCATGCGGGTCTTGGCCGGGTCCGCGGAGGACACCATGTCGACCATCCTCTGGAAGGACGAGTCCCCTGCGGTCTTCTCCGCCACCATCTCGAACACGCCCATCTGGTTGATGGTCCCGCTGTAGACGGGATCCCCGACAGACTTGTCCTCGGGCATGGACTCCCCGGTGACGACGGACTGGTCGATGGACGTCTCTCCGGACACCACCCTGCCGTCGACG
Organism: Lachnospiraceae bacterium; assembly: GCA_963637895.1. Classification (GTDB taxonomy): domain Archaea; phylum Thermoplasmatota; class Thermoplasmata; order Methanomassiliicoccales; family Methanomethylophilaceae; genus Methanoprimaticola. The sequence continues at coordinate 1,137 of CAVHQB010000110.1, read as the reverse complement.
GGCACGGACTCTCCGGGAAGGACCTTCAGGACCTGCCCGGGCTCGATCTCCTCCACGGGGACCTCGCGCTCTCCGTTCTCGTCCACGATCCTCCCTGTGCGGGGAGACATGTCCGCCAGGGCCTCTATCCCCTTGCCTGCCTTGTTCGCGGAATAGTCCTCGAGGAACCCTCCGATCTCCATGATCAGCGCGACCTCTCCTGCGGCGAACCATTCCCCCAGCGCCAGCGACGCGATGATCGCCATCGCGACGAGCACATCGGCCTTGATGTCGTGCCTCAGCACGAGCCCCGTGGCGGCATCCCAGAGGATCGGGGCGCCGCACAGGATGATGGCGACCCATGCCGGGTCCACCGGCAGGTCCTTGCCTATCGCGAGGGACGCTATCAGCGATGCCGCTGCGACCGCCAGGATTAACACGGACCGCTTGATCTCGTCCTCGAAGAAGCTCTTGATGCTGCCCATTCTATCGAATGGATGACCTGGGATTGTACGGATTTATACCCTCCGCCTGCCCTGGATAAGAACTCCGCATGCGTGCGACCGCAGTTGCAAGAAGGCCTCATGCGTAGCACCGCGTGTTACTTGTTGCAGACAAATATCACTCCGGCGAAGCTTGGATAACACGTGTCCAAGATTGTTGCATAACGGGTAACACGAATGATGTCTGAAAATCTGAAACGGCTGGTCCGAGCGAGTCCGATGGCCTCGTCATATGATCCCGTCGAAGCACCCGAAATGGCGTCGATGCTCTCGGGATCATGCTTCGTATATGAGCCTCCTGTCTCTGAGGACCTCTCTGCTGAAGCCGTCACGGAGGGACTCCTCGCATACGACATCTATCTCGGTGCCGAGGGCACCCTTGAGGTCAGCATAGAATCCTCCGACCTCGAAGAGCCCGTAGTCATCCGGTGTCTGGATGCAGAAGTCGTAGTCGCTGCCCTCGGTGCTGTCACCGCGGGCCCTGGAACCGAAGAGGTACACGCGGATCATCCCATGGCGGGCTGCCACAGCTCCGACTATCTGACGGAGCTCTTCGAACGTGTACTCCTTCGTTTCAACCATGTCGGTGCAATCGTATCGGCGATATTTCAAGCATTAGAGCGGTTCAATGGCACCGTCCCGGTTCGCATCCACC
>CAVHQB010000109.1:0-5428 GCA_963637895.1 Lachnospiraceae bacterium | reverse complement strand
ATCCGCAACCGATGCCAGCCTCTTGCCGGGCCTATGAAAAATCTCATTTTCTCTCATTCTTTTTCCGAGCGGGAAACCCTTATAATGCAGGAAAACCTGCTCGATTCCAGTACATAGCGACCGCTCCGAAAGGGCGGAGGTGTAACTCATGAAATGCAAATGTGAATGCAACAATGTCACTCCCGAGATCGTCGAGCATGTGAAGAACCTCATCGGAGGCGGCAAGCTCGTCGAGGCCGACGGGAGCTACGTTCTCAAGCCCGCATGCAACGATGAGCTGTCCAAGGCCATCGCAGTCCTCGTGGAGAACGGCGTGTCCGTCTCCCCCATGAGCAGGAAGGGCACCCACACCGAGGGAAAAGTCCTCGTCGACATGTCCGAGATGGCTTCCATCATCAACCTGGACGAGGTCAACATGACCATCAAGGTCCAGGCCGGATGCAAGATCAATGCCATCAGGAGCGCCGTCGCAGACGCCGGGTTCACCCTCGGAGTCTACCCTGCAGGCGCCGACCCCACCGTCGAGGACTGGGTCTACACCGAGGACGCCGGGATCGGATCCTACAAGTACGGCACCGTCAAGGACTCCGTCGAGAACATCATCGCCATTGCCGGCGACGGATCCGTCCTCGAGACCGGATACGACCACATCGGATACTACATGTCCGGATTCAACATGATCCAGACCCTGGCCGCTTCCAGCGGGAAGATCGGCATCATCACCGAGGTCACCTTCAAGCTCCACCCCGCAGGCGTCACCAAGGCCGCGGCCTACGAGCTGCCCGGATCCGACAAGATGCAGGCCGTCTTCCAGCAGGTCGCCCAGAGCCCCTCGCTGAAGCCCCTGCAGGTCTCCTTCAACGGCAACAGGGTCGTCATCGCCTTCCAGGGCGCCGAGGAGTTCGTCGACCTCGACATCTCCGAGATGGACGCCATCATGGCCGATGCCGGAGCCGCCAAGCTGGGCGACGATGTCGTCGAGCAGATGTTCGGCAGCATCGACACCGGGAAATGCGTGGACCCCTGCGCTCCCACCATGATCCTCCCCCTGAGGAACATGTCCGCTTTCATCGAGGACTGCAAGGGCATCGCCGGGTTCACCATCGCCGGAAACGTCCCCGACCGCAGCACCGTCCTGGTCAAGCTGACCGAGGGCTCCGAGGCGGACGTCGACGCAGCCGCCGACAAGGCCGAGGAGTACGGCGGACGCGCGGGCACCAGGTGCCCCAGCAAGTACAGGGACGAGGCCACCAAGGCCTTCGTCAAGAGGGTCGAGGGAGCCTTCACCGGCGCCCCGGTCGAGGACGTCAAGCTCGACAGGACCGTCACCCCCGCCATCATCGAGAAGCTCAAGGAGATCGTCGGAAAGGACAACGTCAGCGTCAGCGGAATGGACCGTGTGCTCTACAGCCACGACATGGCCCCCCTCCCCAAGGAGGCAGGCCTCGCGTTCAAGAACGTCCCCGATGTCGTCGTCAGGCCCACCACCGTCGCTCAGATCTCCAAGGTCATGGAGCTGGCCTACAGGCACGGGATACCCGTGACCCCCAGGGGAAGCGCCTCTTGGGGACTGGGCGGATGCATGCCCACCAACGCCGGTATCCTGCTCGACATGTCTTCCAAGATGAAGAACGTCGTCGAGATCGACAAGGTCAACCTCACCGTCAAGGTCCAGGGAGGATGCACATGGAAGCACCTCCTCGAGTCCTGCATGAAGGAAGGATACATCATCGGTTCCTACCCCTCCTCGTTCCCCTCCGGAACCATCGGAGCATGGTACTCCACCAACGGTATGGGAATCGGATCCTACAAGTACGGCTCCGCCAGAGAGAACGTCGTCAGTGCCGAGGTCGTCGTCGATGACGGTTCCATCGTCGTCACCGGGTTCCCCGACACCGGGTCCTACAAGGCGTCCTTCAACCTGAACCAGTTCTTCTCCGGAGCCGAGGGTACCCTCGGTGTCATCGGGACCATGACCTTCAGGATCTACCCCATGGGCCAGGTCAGGTGCCTCGCCTACGAGTTCGACGCCCTGAAGGACATGAACCAGCCCATCCAGGACCTGGTCGACCACCCGTCCGCCAGGCCCCTGCACGTCGCCTGGTCCGACTACCTCCACTTCGCCAACCAGAAGAGGGCCGGAGTCCACGCCCCCGATGTGAGCAACCTGTGGCTCGTCACCCTCCAGGGAGACGAGAAGCACAACGACCTCGAGGAGGCCGCCATCGACGCCATCGCGGAGAAGTCCGGCGGAAGGAAGATCTCCTCCGAGATCGCCGAGCACGAGTGGGAGGAGAGGTGCTACGAGTTCAGGGCCAGGAGGGTCGGAGTCGGAGAGATCCCCGGAGAGGTCATCGTGCCCACCAGGGCATGGGGAGACTTCACCGACGTCTGCTACGCCGGATTCGAGGACATGAAGATGGAGGCAGGAGGAGTCATCGGAGTCCTGGTCGACAGGAACACCGCTCTGTTCATGCCCTACTACTTCAAGGACGACGAGCTCCTGACCGGAATGCTGTCCTTCGGGTTCAACTTCTACCTGGGAGACAAGGCCGCCAACTTCGGCGGAAGGACCACCGGGTTCGGAGTGTTCTTCGCCTGGAACATGGACGTCATCCACAACTCCGCCACCGCCACCATGGCGAGGGAGATCAAGACCGTCCTGGACCCCCACGACGTCGTCAGCCCCGGCCACGTGGTCTGCGGAATGACCAGGTTCGGAGTCGACATGAACAAGGGCCTCATGTCCATGGGAAGCGCTCTCATGCAGATCATGAAGAAGGTCATGCCTGCCGACATGACCTTCAGCAAGAACCTCGAGAGGTTCAGATACGACGACCTCGAGGAGATGAAGGTCCTGGACCGCGTCCACAAGCTGGGCGACGGAACCCAGTGAGGCTTTTCTGAAAACACATTCCCCTGTCCCTTCGGGGGCAGGGGCAAGACATCATCCCCGTTCCATCGGAACGGGCTCGGCACCGTCAAGGTCCGAGAGAGGTTATCGGCACGACCATCACGCCGTCCGGCCTGGTGCAGGCGTATGCCGTCATCCCGCATACCACAATGAGGCTTTTCAGAGATCCGACTGTCGGAACAGGCAGGTCTGTGGCCACGATCCCATCACAGGATGTCTACGACGTCTCCAGCATGCTCCAGCACGGGGATGTCGCCGCAGCCCGCCCACATCTCCCTGGATCCGGATCCTGTCAGGACGCCTGCGAAGGAGGCTCCCGCACCGGAAGCGGACTGCCAGTCCGTTATGTTGTCGCCCACGTAGAGGATCTCCTCGGGGCGCACGCCCAGCTCCTCAGCGAAGTCGACCATGGCCTTCGGAGACGGCTTGGCATCGTCGTAGCAGGTGTGGTCCCTGCCCATGACGTAATCGAACTCCTTGAACAGCGGTCCGAGGGCCTTGGTGGCGTACTCCAGGCTCCCTCTGGTCAGGAGCCCGACCTTGTATCCTCTTTCTTTCAGGACATTGAGGCATTCCACCGATCCCGGGAACGGCTCGGCCTCGTCGACGAACTCGCACTCGCATTCCGTGAACACGCTGTTTATCTCCCTGTCGATCGCAGGGAACTCGTCCCCGCGGCCATGGGCCTCCAGCCATTCCCTTATCGGATGCCTGGGCCTCTTCAGCGACGGCCCGAAATCGATGTCGTCGAACGGGATGCCGTGCCTCTCGAGGACCAGGCGGTCGCCGTTGTTCAGCTTGGCGTAGTCCACGCGGGTGCGCATGAACGTGCCGTCCAGGTCGAATCCGACCGCCTTGATCCCTTCGAAAGTCATTCCTCGTTCCTCGGAGGCCATGCGCCCCAGAGCCTGGGGCCTTCCCTCTCATGGTCCATGGTGCTCACTTCGAGCCCGGGGACGATCATCCTGACGGACGGCACGCCCAGCTCGGGGCGGGTGATGTCGCAGGCGATGACGCTCTGGAAACCGGTGTCCATGAGGTGCTTCAGGACCACCTCGATGTCGTCGAGGACATACGGGGTGGACTCGTCCTTGTAATCAGAAAGATGGATCTTCTCGCGGTTCTCTCCGAACCAGAGGCGGTTGGCCTCCTTGACCTTCTGGTAGCCCATGTCCTGGGTGACCTTCTGCAGCTGGGCGTTGATCTTGGCGCCGTGCTTGTGGGTGGCCCTGCTCTGGGCGACCTCGGTGATGGCCCTGATGGCGGCGATCTCCGGGTTCAGGTGGGTGCCCACTCCGATCGTCAGGAGCTCGGGGTCCTGGGTGACCGTGTCGTCCGCCGCCGCGCCGATGGTCGGTATGCCGATGTCGCTGGTCAGGTCCTTCAGGTGGATGTCTATGCCCTTGTCGGCGAACTTGGCCAGGAGCTGCGCGGGGACGGAGTCCTCGTCATCGATGATGACGTCCGCGTTGGTCTTCTCGTTGTGCTCGCATATGGACCAGGCGTCCCTCTCGATGTCCTCGAACAGAGCGTGGAGGATGGCCTCCTCCATGGTGTTCCCCGATGCGATTCCGTTGGTGTGGAACTTGAACAGCTGGAAGTCCCCGTCGGGATAGTAGGGGTAGAACACGGCGCAGGCCGGGACCCAGATGGGGCATCCGCGGAACATCTCGAACCCTTGGGTCCATGCGATGGTCTCGTCCATGTACCTGGCCTGGACCGGCAGCGGGAGGATCAGGTCCTTGGGGTCCACGGTCATCATGACGTCGCATGCCTGCGCGTATGTCCCGTAGACGATCTCGTCGGAATCCCTCTGCTCCGCGCTGTACCTCTCCAGCGATTCCATCACCGCGGACGCCAGCGCCTGCTCCCTGGTGGCTCCCTTCCCGTTGTAGAACTTGGGCTTGCCGAGGGCGGTCTCGTCCCTCTCCACCGAGAAAACGGGTATCCCCACGTTGTCCTTCCCGGTGATGTCCTCGGGCTCCTCCAGGCCTGCGGTCTTCAGGAGCGGGATGACCCTCTCGAGAGTCTCTTCGGGAGGCATTATCCTGATTCCTGTGTCTGGCGAGCATTTGGGACAGCGGTTGAGCATCATGCGGTATCACTCCGTTCCTATTGCGATAGTAGGGTCAGGTGATGGTAGTAGCCCCCTTTCTGTTTCAGGTGGCATTCAACTAATGCGTCCTACCCACGGGTCCCGGGCAGGTCTACCCCGTTGTGCGGACTTGCTCCGATGGGGGGTCGCCGTTTCACCAAATCTCCGGGAGCGTCACCGCCTGGCGGATCATCCTCATAGCCGGATCTGTGTCGTTTCTGTGCCCTTGCCACGGCTCTCGCCGTACCGGATTGCCCCGGTCCATCTCGCCCTTGGAGAGGGGAACTTCCTCAGCTGCCTTGCGGCTACCGTCGGCCACCCTCCATCTCCTGACGTTCCGGGGTAGGATGGACTGTTTGAAAAACCCATCGGTATAGTAGGAGTTGATTTACGCATATCTTGGTAGACAGGCATCATCC
>CAVHQB010000108.1:0-5566 GCA_963637895.1 Lachnospiraceae bacterium | reverse complement strand
TTTATCTTTTCAGAAGTGTTCGTGTGACTTGTTCACGAAGTCCGTGTCTAGTACACCCCCCGTCCGCTTTAAGTATCTGATTCCAATCGAGAGGCCATGCAAGGCAAGTTCTGTCCAGTATGCAAGAGCCTCCTGCCCCCGAACAGCGACCGCTGCGTCAAGTGCGGCCGTCCGGCGGAAGGGCTCCATGTAAGCAACCAGTCATGCCTTGCAGACGTGGCTCCGAGGGCTCCTGCCAGGGAGCCGAAGACCGTCGAGCACGAGCTCGCCGACGCCCCCTACATGCCATACGAGCCCAGGGGCTGCCAGCTTGAGATCATCAACGACATCTACACCTTCCTGGAGGACAAGAGGCACGTCGTCATCGAGTCGGGCACCGGGACGGGGAAGACCATAACCTCCCTGGCCGCGTCCCTCCAGCACTGCAAGCCGAAGGCGAAGGTCATAATCTACCTTGTGAGGACCATAACGCAGACAGATGCCGTCATGAAGGAGCTCAGGGCCATCTCCAAGATCAAGGACGTCAAAGGACTGGCGATCACGGGAAGGGGCAGGTCGTGCCCCCTCTTCAGGGGAGCGCCGGGGACGGAGAACATCTCGTCGAACATCCTGTCCATGATGTGCGACGACCGCAGGAACAAGAGCATCAAGGGCCAGGCCGGAGGCTGCAGGTTCTACGACAAGGTGGAGCTGGCCATGCCCGGCATAGAGAAGTGGTGGACCGAGAACATGCCCTCGTCGGACGAGTTCGACAGGCACTGCGAGAAGATCGGCGTCTGCCCCTACGAGGCCAAGAAGAGGCTGATGAAGAAAGCGGATGTGATCGCAGTCCCGTACATACAGATCCTGAACCCGGACATCCGCACCAGCCTCCTTGCGAACCTCGATCTCGTGGACACTCCCAACGGCATCATGATCATAGTGGACGAGGCGCACAACTTCCTCGATGCTGCGAGGGACACGGAATCCTTCATCATAGACAAGGACCTGATCGACAACGCCATCGACGAGGCGGACACGTTCAAGAGCGCCTCCGTCTGGCCGGAGGTCCCCATGAAGTCGTTCCTGAACTACTTCAAGAGCTGCATCCGCTCCCTCGCAATAGACAAGCTGGGCCTGAACGAGAAGTCCGCCGTCATCAAGGAGGACTACATCGAGGAGAAGATCATAACGAAGTACGGGCTGAAGAGGTCCGACCTTGATTCCATCATCGAGGCGATGCAGCAGCTGGGGGAGGCCCGCACGGAGAGGCTCATAGAGTCGGGGGACAACAGGGTGTCTCCCGTGGAGGACCTGGCGCATCTCATGGGCCTGTGGTTCTCGTCCGGGTCGGAGAGGTTCGTCCGCACCATCAACGCCGGGGAGAAAGGGGAGTATCTCAGGGCGGCATGCATCGACCCGGACGAGATCTCCAGGTTCCTGAACTCCGTCCCCTGCACGCTGCACATGTCCGGGACGCTGCAGCCCCTTGACCAGTACGCACGCGTGCTCGGACTGGGGAGGAACCCCCGCTTCAGGACCTACCCGTCGCCGTTCCCCAAGGAGAACAAGCTGGTGATCTACGACAAAGAGGTGACCACCAAGCAGAACATCATGCAGCAGGACCCGTCGATGCAGCCGCGCATCGAGAGGAAGATCGTGCAATTGTGCGACGCCGTGGACAAGAACACGCTGGTGTTCTTCACGTCGTACAACATGATGAGGAAGATGCGCCCGTACCTGGAGAGGAACATCTCCAAGCCCAAGTACTGGGAGGAGTCCGGGAACCCCAGACGCACCTCCGACAACCTGGCCAGGTTCAGGGAGGGGAGGAACGGTGTGTTCTTCTCCGTCATGGGCGGTTCCATCGCAGAAGGGATCGACTTCCCGGGGGACGAGCTGTGCTTCGCCGTCATCGTGGGGATACCGTTCCCTCCGCCTTCCAAGGAGACGGACGCCATGAAGGCGATGTTCGACGAGCGCTACAACGGGAAGGGATGGCTGTACACCAGCCAGGTCCCGGCCATGAGGAAGCTCAACCAGGCCATCGGCCGTCTGATAAGGACGGAGACGGACCGCGGGGCCGCCGTGATCCTGGACAACAGGATGAGCAGGTACGTCAAGGACACCGGCGCGGTTGAATCCAACGATCCCGTGGGGGACGTGATGAGGTTCTTCTACAACCATTCCTAAAGCGCCGGGAAAATCCGTATATAATCGTTGATAAGTCGCCGACCATCGATGGCACTACTGAAAGTCCTCACGGATGTGAAGCTATGGGTGGCCGCAGGAATCGTCCTGGGCCTGGCTTTAGGGTTCGACAGCCCCGACGCTGCCACTATCCTGATGTTCGTCCTCATCGCCCAGATGACTGTGTCGCTGGACGGCATATCCTTCGCGAAAGAGGACTTCAAAGCCTACAGCAAGCGCTCCGTAGGGTGCATCATCGCGTGCTTCGGGATAAACACGATCGTCACCCTGCTAACAGGGCTGCTGTTCATCGACGACACCGGCCTCTGGTACGGATGGGTCATGCTGTCTTCCGTTCCCTGTGCAGTGTCCGTTGTGGTCTGCACTCTCTCGATGAGGGGAGACGCCAAGATGTCCGTCCTCGGGCTCATCGCGACATATGTCGCGGCCATCGCGCTGACGCCTCTGATAACCCATCTGTTGATCGGGGACGCTGTCAGCCCGTCGGAGATCATCAGGTACATCCTGATGTTCATCCTCATCCCGTTCATCCTGGTCATCCCTGTGAAGAGGCTGCATGCAGGGCACATCCCCAAGAGCATCTTCATCAACCTCATGATGTTCATGCTGGTCTTCGTCGGCCTCGGTTCCAGGAGGGATTTCATCCTCGGAGACCCTCAGGTCATCGTCTGGGTGCTCATCGCCTGCCTGATCAGGGTGTTCGCGATAGGGTTCGTCATGATCTACGCCATGAGGGCCATGAAGGTCAGGAGGGACCAGGGCGTGGTCTATCTTGCGAACGGTGTTTGGAAGAACTCCGGTATGAGCGTGTCGTTGAGCATGGCGCTGTTCGCCACGGTCTACCCGGATGCAATCCTCCCTTGCATCGCGTCGCTGATCGCCGAGTGCATCTGGTTCGCGGTGATGACAGCGGTCGTCGAGAAGGCCTGGCCGCTGGACGGGACAGAGCCTGCGCTGGATGCGGACTGATACATTCAGAGCAGAACACATGCATCTGCATGCAAACTGTATCAGATCGTAATTTGTGAATCCGAAGAGCCCCTGAGCAAACTGGATAATCTCTAATTCCCGCCGATTCTTCTTACTACGGTCAGGGGCGGAGCGACCGCCTGTCCAGCGATTTCGGACGGTCGTAACCGAACAGCTTGTACGCATCGTTCACCGCCTTGGCGGCCTCCCTGGGAAGGATCCTGTTCTCGAAGATGTCGCATTTCTGCCTCCTCAGGACGTAGAACGCGTGCTGGACCGACAGGTTCCGGCCGGGGATCGAGTCCTTGTTCTTCCGTTTCCTGGACGACAGCTCCTCCTTGCGGGCCTTCAGGTGGTTCTGCAGCATCTGCTTCAGGGACAGGGAGATGAACTCCAGCAGCATCTTGCCGCTGAACGTCTCCACCGAGTGGACCGCGGCATTGTCCAAGCGGCCCGTCGTCTTGCCCGTGTCGATGAGCTGCTCTATGCTCCCGCGGCTGTAGTACGAGGGGATCACCTCTTCCCTGTCCAGGTAGAACGAGGACACGAGGACGAACATCCCTGCGGTCTTGCTCACTTGCCTGAGCTGGCTCTCGTCGATCTGCCCGTTCTGGAACCTCTTGAACGCCGTCTTCTCCTCGGAGTTCTTCATGTCCTCGTCCACCATCAGATGCAGCCATACCTTGCGGCTGCTGCCCGTGACCTTCCTCTCTGCGGAATACACTCTGATGAAACGGTCGTTGTGAAGGACTCTTGTTGTCTCGTCCAGCTTGTCGGCGAAATCGGCCACCATGTCCGTGTACATCTTGAAGTTGGGCTTCAGGCGGGTGATGAACCCTATGTGGGATGCCAGAAGGTCCCTCATGTTCTCCAGCGTGCAGTATCCCGCGTCGAGGATCGCGTATTCCGGGTCGATCCCCATGCATTCGAGCTCCTCCACCGTCCTCACCAGCGTGTCGGAGTCGATGACGTTGCCTGGAACGTACCTGAAGTAGAGAGGCAGCCTGTCGGACTTCCTGCATACCAGGATGAGCCTGGCCTCCAGGCTGATGTCGCCGTTGTGGTTGCTGATCCCGGTTATGTCCATGTGGACGGAATTGGGGACGCCCGTGCTGTCGATGATTATCGCTGTCGGATCGTTCTCCGTCACCATAGGGATGTATCTGCCGAAGAACGCTCTCTGGACCTCGGGATCGCCGATCCTCTTCAGGAACTCGCTGATCCTGCGGTCGTCCATGTCCGCTTCCGGGAAGAGGACGGATGCGTAGCTGCCGTCGTACCAGTCCGCCGCCCAGGAATTGGGGTCCGCGGTGAGGGTGTAGAACGCGACCAGGGCCTTGAACGTGTCATCGTTGGGGGATCCGCTGGATTCTATGCAGCCGTACATCCCTGTCTCCCTGATGAAACGGTCCAGGACGTACATGTCCCCGAAGTCCGCCGCCAGGAGCTTCTTCCCGCGGTCGATCTTCGGGACCTCCTTCATGTCGGCCACTCCGAACTCACCCGTCTCGAGGTCGAAAGTGAACAGGCCCCTCTCCTTGCTCTCGTAGATCCCCTTCTCCGCATCCACGACCTTGCCCAGGTAGATCTTGTTGGTCTTCACCACCTTCCCGTTCTCCCTCTTGGAGTCCGCGACGGTGGCATAGGTGCCCGACCCCTTCTTCGCCAGCATCAGGTGCATGATGCATGTATGTGTAGATAGAATAAATATGTTATTACTACGCGGCCAGGAAGATGGCCGGGAACACAGGATCCATGAAAGATCGGGCTCGGAATCGCCGGCCCCGGTATGCGCTCAGCAGGCGGAATGTGTGTGAGAAGAAGAACCCGTCCCGATCAGGCAGGCTTGTGGTAAGAATGAAACTCGGGAATTAGAGTTGATTCTCATCTCATCACTATTGTTCGTTTATGTACATTCATGTCGGTTGTAGTTCTTCGCTTTGACCGTGATTTTAAATACTTGGACAACATCCTTCTGATGCTAATTCCGGAATCAGGGTCGGGTGCCTACCCACCCCCGGAGGCCTTGATTATTCCCATATTCCCAATTTATCGGTGACCGCGAGGTCTGAAAACCACCGAACTTTATGAATCTGTGCATAGCGTTCGCTGACCACACTCTATCCAAGTGTCAACGCGTGCTGCGCACGCGCTTACCGCCCCGATCGGTACGAGCGGGGCGGGCCAGGTCCTCACATAGGCACCGGTGGCATTCCCGGGAAGCTCACGACATTATTCCCAGCCACATCGAAGGGCCACTTTCTTGATCCAGTTGACGTGCACCCAGTTTGCGACATTTTTTACGTCCAGACCGAAGCCGGATATCGGAGGTCCAGCAATCTATGGGTGCACGATGCTTCCGGAACCGGTGCTTAGCGCCATGTCCTTCAATCGTCCTCCATGTACT
>CAVHQB010000107.1:0-5614 GCA_963637895.1 Lachnospiraceae bacterium | reverse complement strand
CACCAGGATCGACTGGGTCCCTGCGTCCACAGCCATGGCGATGTCCGTGTACAGGCGGTCGCCGACCATGACGGTGTCCTCGGGCGCCACGCCCATCTCGCGGGCGGCCATCTCGAGCATCAGGCGGTTGGGCTTGCCGATGACCTTGGCGGTTGTCTGGCACATCTGCTCGAAGAGCCTTATGAACGGCCCGATGTCGATGTCGTAGCTGTCCTCTGTGGGGCACAGGTCGTCGGGATGCGTGGCTATGAGCTCGGCACCGTCCGAGAGGAAGCGGTAGGCCTTGTTGATCTTGTCGTAGGTTATCGTGGTGTCGAAGGTCAGCATCACGATGTCTGGGTCTTCCTCCGTGAGCTCTATGCCGGCTGCCTTGATCTCGTCGATGACGTCGGGCACGGCGACCGCGTAGACCTTCTTCCCGGGACGCTCGCTGAGGATGTACCTTATGGTCGCTATCGTCGATGTGAGGATGTTGTCCATCTCGACATCGAACCCGAGGCGGGTGAGCTTCTGAAGGTAGAATCCGCGCCCGTGCGCGGAGTTGTTCGTCAGGAACACGAACGGGATGCCGTTGTCCTTCAGGTAGCCTATGAACTCCTTGGCACCGGGAATGGGCTTCCCGCCCTTGTATATCGTTCCGTCCATGTCGATCATGAATGCTCCGAACCTCATTGCATCGCCTCCTTCACGATGCGCATAGTCTCCCTGAGGGACTCGCGCGACTGCTTGTTGTAAATGGTTGCCGCGGGATGGAACGCGGGGATGAACCTGACCTTCTTCCCGCCCACGTCTATCAGGACCTCCTTGTTGACGATCTCGGACATCTTGCCCTCGAAGCCCATCAGATCCCTGCATGCCGATTTCCCCAGCCCGATCACCAGGACGGCATCGCATATCTCGGAGTCCAGGAACGGCCTGCAGGCCTCCATCTCCTCCTTCGTGGGGTCCCTGTTGCCTGGCGGCCGGCATTTGACCGTGTTGGTGATCAGGACGTCCTCCCTGGAGAAGCCGGCCTGGAGCATCATGTCCGAGAGTATCTTCCCGGACTTGCCCACGAACGGCCTCCCCTGGAGGTCCTCGTTCTCTCCCGGGCCCTCGCCGACGAACACTATGCGCGACGAAGGGTCCCCGTCCGGGAGGACCATGTTCGTGCGGCCCTTGCACAGGCCGCACAGCTCACAGCCCTCCGGAGGCCTCATCTCTTCACCAGGTCGGATGCCCTGACGAGGGGACGGAACTGGACGCCGATGCTCTCCAGGTTCTCCCTGCCGCCGCCCTCGCGGTCGATGACGGAGATCACATAGGACACCTCGGCCCCGGCCTGGCGGAGCGTCTCGATGGCCTTCATGCTGGATCCGGCGGTGGTGATGACATCCTCCACCACAAGGACCTTGTCGCCCTCGTGGAGGTCGCCCTCGATGAGCTTCCCGGTGCCGTGGTCCTTCTTCTCCTTGCGGATCATGACATAGGGGATCCCGGTCTCGAGGGACAGCGCGGTGGCCAGCGGGACGGAGCCCAGCACGACGCCGGCGATCCTGTCGGCCTGGATGCCCTCGGACCTCATCTTCTCGGCCATGAGCCTGGCGATGAGCTTCAGCACCTCGGGGTTGGTGCTGGCCTTCTTGATGTCTATGTAGTAGTCGCTCTTGGCGCCGGATGCGAGTGTGAACTCGCCGAACTGCAGCGCCCCGCAGTCCGTAAGTGCTTGGGAAAGCTCGCTCATTTGAATCACCAGGGTTCCTTCTTCAGGCCCATCTTGTACCCGATTATGTTGACCAGCCTGTGGATGGCGAACATTATCACGAGGATGAATATCAGCGCGCAGATGTGCCATCCTTCGATGTAGTTGGCGTAGACCCAACCGGGGAAGAACAGCGCGGTCACCAGGAACGCTCCTATGACGAAGTCGTACTGGTCCAGGATCGGGGCCTTCTGGCCTCTCTCCATGCCCAGGCGCCTCTTTATGAACGCCCCGCACAGGTCCCCCAGCACAGCGCCGAAGGCCAGGCAGGCGAGGACGCCCACGTTGCTCCAGAAAGGCCCGAATCCCCAGTAGTTCTCGGGATCCCAGAACGAGGATATGCCTATGAGGACCAGTCCGAACAGGATCCCCGAGAAGGCCCCTCCGAAGAAGCCTCTCCAGGATTTCCCGTCTCCGAATATCCTCTTGCCTTTCCAGGTCTTTCCGAAGTCGATCTTGGTCTTCCCTCCGAACACGACGGCTGCCGAATTGGGAAGCATGGCCGGAAGGAAAAGCCAGATCCCTGTGAACATTATCACGATGACTCCGATGACATCCATGGGTATACCGCCACCGCCATCTCCGCGGATGTTGTAAAACTTTGTGGGGCATCGCGCCAGCCTTAACTACCATAAGCCGATGGCATGGGCATGATAGTGCTGGACAGCTCCGCGTTCTTCTCGATGGACGTCCTCCCGGAGGAGGACCATGTGTGCCCGCCGGGCGTCATAAAGGAGCTGGAGAAGTACGAGGACCCCAGGCTCGCCCTGTGGGGGGACATGATCCGCGTCTCCGACTGCTCCAAGGAGTCTCTGGAGAAGGTGGAGGAGGCCGCGAGGAAGACCGGCGACATAGGGCGCCTGTCCCCCGTGGACAAGACCGTGGTGGCCCTTGCGCTCGATGTGGGCGGGACCATATGGTCCGATGACTACTCCATCCAGAACGTCGCCCGCACCCTTGGGCTCGGCTTCAAGCCCGTTGGCATGAAGGGCATCCAGAAGGTCGTCAAGTGGAACTACCAGTGCATCGGATGCCGCAAATGGTACAAGGAGAAGCTCCCCGAGTGCCCCATATGCGGATCGCAGATGAAGGGATGCAGGCGCAAGCGATCAGGGGAAGATGCTCTTGCATCTGATCAGGTTGCCGAGCCTGCGCTGGCCGAGCACGTTCATGCAGAAGCAGGTGGACCCCTCCGACCTGAACCCGAACATGTCGGCGAGCTTCTTGTTCTTGGCGGCGATCTTGAGAGGCTTCTCAAGGACGTGCCTCCACTGGGTCTCGTAATCGGACAGCGGAGAGCTCGAAGAGATGTTGGCTCCCGCAACGGTCCCGCAGATCCTGCCTGCGATCATCGCCAGAGGTATTCCGCCTCCGTTGACGGAGATGACCTGCCCTGCGGCGTCGCCGACGACCATTCCGTTACCGGCTACGGTCTTCGCTATGGGCCCTTCGCTCGGCACGTACTTTCCCTCGAGCTTGCAGTCGACCTCGAACCCGTTCTTCTTGGCGAACACGTCGAAGAAGTCGGACAGAGCGCCGCTGGCGAACTTCGGGGAGAACCCGACGCCGATGTTGGCCCTTCCGTCCTTGGGGATTATCCAGCTGTAGGCGCCGGGAGCTATGTCTCCGAAGAACATGTGGAGATAGGGCTCGAAATCCCCTTTGACCTGTGCAGTGACAGCAGGATAGGGGTTCCTGTTGCGAGGAAGGCCGAGGTTCTGGGCGACCCTAGATCCGGGACCGTCGGCCCCGATGATGACCTTGTACTTCACGTCCCCCTGGGAGGTCTTGGCCACGCCGTTCTCGATCTTGCGGAACTGGCAGCTCTTGACGAGCTCGGCGCCGTCCTCGCAGGCGAGCCTCGCCAGGTACTGGTCGAAGCGGTCGCGGTCGGTGGTGTATCCCGTGTGGTCCAGGAGGGTGACCTTCCCCTTGGGGTCTATGAGCTTGATCCCGATGGTGTCGAGGCAGCGGAGCTCCTTCGGTATGTCGAAGAGCGACTCCCCGTCCGTCAGGTTGGGGAACATGAGCTGGATCTCCTCGAGGCTGGGCATGAACTCGCCGCACCTCACGGGAACGCCCACTTCGGGGCGCTTCTCGATCATCATGACGCTGGCGCCGGACTGAGCGGCGAACCTTGCGGCGGTGCTTCCGGCGGGGCCGGAGCCGACCACTAGAACATCGACTTCGTTCCTGTCCATGGTGTATCACCTGTCGCGGCGGACGACGTAGTCCGCCAGTTCGATGAGGGAATCCTTGTAGATAGAATCGGGAAGGGCGGCGAGATGCTGCTTTGCGGCGGCGATGTACTCCTCGGCCCTCGAGGTGCAGCGCGCGACGGCATCGGTGGTCCTTATGAGGTCGATCGCCTCGTGGACGTCGTCCGTGGTGACGTCGACCTTCTCGAAGAGGGCCTTGATCCTCTCCCCTGCGACGGGGTCCTCCATCGCGTAGATGACGGGGAGCGTGGGCTTGCCCTCGATCATGTCCGTGCCGACCAGCTTGCCAGTGTTCCTGCTGTCTCCGACGACGTCCAAAGTGTCGTCCATGATCTGGAAGGCAAGGCCGAGGGTGAAAGCGTACTCCCCCAGGGCGTCCATGGTCTCCGCGTCGGCGTTGGCGATGGCAGCTCCGGACCTCATGGAGGCCTCGAAGAGCTTGGCGGTCTTCCCGGTGATGATCTTGATGTAGTCCGCCTCGGTGACGTTCGATGCGTGCTCGAAGTCCTTCTGGACGAACTCTCCCGCTCCCATGCAGGCGGACGCCTCGACGACGTACTCCACGATCTGCGGGGCTGCGGAAGCCAGCAGGCGGAACCCCATTGCGAACATGTAGTCGCCTGCGATTATGGCCTTCGTGATGGTGTAGGCCTTATGGAGCGCCTTCTTCCCGCGCCTGACATCCCCTTGGTCGTTGATGTCGTCGTGGATGAGGGTGGCGCTGTGGATGATCTCGAAAGCGGATCCCACATCGATGGCCTTGCTGACGTCCTCGCCTCCGCACACCTTGTATCCGAGTATGCACAGAGAGGGCCTGAGCCTCTTGCCTCCGGAGGCTATGACGTATTGGCACATCTCCGTCAGCTCGGCGTTCTCCGATTCGAGGTTCTCCATCATGAGATCCTCCACCCGGGAGAGCTCATCGGCTATGCAAGAGTGCCATTGCTGGGTCATCGGCGTTGAATCACGGTAACGTACTTAAAGGTTGGTCGGAGCCAAGACCTTGGCTTCGAACATACGGAGAATGCAGGTAAAGGGTTTGGGTAAGGGGTTTTATCGATCGCACTCAGAATCCGAAGAGCACAGAGGCTGCGGACTCGCAGTATCCGAAGATCAGGTCGGGGTAGACTCCCAAGATGATGACGAAGGCCACGCAGATCGCGATTGCGATGATGAATGCAGTCGGCACCTTGATCTTCTCGGTGGAGGTTCCCTTCTCGACGTACATCGCCTTGACGACCCTCGCGTAGTAGTACAGCGAGATAGCCGAGTTCAGGATGGCGATGAACGCAAGCCAGACCCACTGGGAAGTCACACCGTTCACGTCTCCGATGGCGGAGGAGAACAGGAAGAACTTCGAGGTGAATCCTGCGAGCGGGGGTATTCCTGCCAGAGAGAACAGGAACAGCATCATTGCGGCTGCGAGGAACGGAGCCCTCTTGGCCAGTCCCTTGTAGTCGGAGATCTTCTCGCCGATGCCGGCGCAGATGAGGGCACCGACGACGAGGAAGGCTCCTCCCTTCATGAACACGTGGGTGAACATGTGGAAGAGACCGGCGCTCAGGGCGTACTCGGACATGACGGCCATGACGATCAGGATGTAACCGGCCTGGGCGATGGAGGAGTACGCGAGCATCCTCTTGATGTTGTTCTG
>CAVHQB010000106.1:0-5725 GCA_963637895.1 Lachnospiraceae bacterium | reverse complement strand
TCCACCGAGAACGGACAATCGGTCGCGCATCTATACGCCACGTGGGCGGTGCTGAAGCACCATTATGCGAGCACGGTGGCCGGAGCGGACCTGATGTACCTTGTCGGAGAAGGATCCACCGTTGTGTACAACTGGAACACCTACCGCTTCTTGAGCTTCGATGGGACTGAAGCGACGTTCAAGAGAACGAATAATAACAACACGTTGACGATCGATTCCGGGGGCAGGGTGTCATACAGAGGCCAGGACAAAACATCCAGCAGCACCGTAACAGTCGATGGGGCCGACTACGAATACTCCAGCGGCCAATGGATCATCTCTTCGACCCCGTCCTGGAGCGATGGGACCGTCTACACCAACGTGGTGCAGACTGCCGCCCTCAGCAGCGCGCCGGCATATCCGGCCACGGTCCATGGCCTCAACGGGACGGGCATTGCGCTGGGCGGAGGGTCCATGGTCCTTTCCAACGACCTGATCCTGGACAGCATGGCCATAACAGGGACTGCATACAATCACGGCAACTCTTCCCAGGGCATCTTCGCCAACGGCCGCATGCTCGTTCTGGGCACAGGGATAACGAACGGCAGCGGGTCCGGCCCCAGCAACTACCCGCAGGTGTTCGGCGGGTCGAGTTTGGGAACAGTCGATAGCACCCAGGTGATCATCCATTCGGGCACTTACGGCAACATCATCGGCGGCACTTACAATGGGACAGTGTCCAGGACGGCGAAGCTCGTCCTCAGGGACGTCACTGTCCTCGACACCCTCGTAGGCGCGAGCGCTCAGGGCACCGTTGGATCGGGGAACGCAGGGGACGGCGTCTATGTCTACGCCACAGCCCTGAACATGCCCGGCGACACCTACGAGGAGAATCGGCTCGGTTCTTCCAGCATACCTTCAGGGGTCACCGTCACGGAGTCCACGATCCTCACGGGCGGCTCCAACGACGGGGCCGTCAGGGGAGACACGCATGTCCTGATATCGGGGACCTCGTCCCTGTGGGATGTCCAAGGCGCGGGGAGGAGAGGGGGATCAACCGTCACCGGCACGGCCGAGATGGTGATCTCCGGCAAGGCGCTGGTCAAGCACATCGCATGCGGGTCGATCACCGACGGGATCGGAAGCAAACCCGAGACGCAGTGCGTGATGCACACGGACATCAAGGTCAAGGACACCGCCAGGGTGGCATCGGTATTCGGAGCAGGGTACGACACGTACTACTCTGCAGAATGGGCCTCGATGTGGGGCAACGACTCGACGATCAAGGTCTCCATAGAGGGCGGGACGGTCGGGCATGTCTACGGCGGAGGCTACAGAGGCTCCGTGGGATGCAGGAGCAACACCGCATCGACGGCCAATCCCGAGACGAACTGGATCGGATCTGTGGACATCAACGTATCAGGCGGGACAGTTCTGGGGAGCGTATACGGCGGAGGCCGCGGAGGCCTGGACAAGATCCTCCACAACACGGACGGCAGCTTCTCCGCTGGCTCTTCCCACGGGGACTCCACGGGCTATTCCCGCATGTTCGCCAAGACCATCACTGTTAAAGTGACGGGCGGGAAGGTGCTCGGAAGCATCTACGGCGGAGGCCAGGGGGTGCCTGCCGTCACAGGGTACGGTTACATAGGCACGATGTCCTACAATGATGGCGTCGCGGACACGAGGGCGACCGCCATCAACGTGGAAGTGTCCGGAGGCTCGGTCGCAGGCGATGTCTACGGCGGAGGCCGCGGGATAATGTATGCGGCCGATGGCAGCGTGGCGAGCGACGAGGAATACACATCCATCATCGCCATGGGCTCCGACGGGCTGGTGAGCATCCCATGGATAAACGGCAGGCAGCCCACAGGGTACGCATCATCTTCGGACCCGGCATCCAACCCGCAGTACTCGTACGCCATGGTGCGCGCCAACGACGTCCGCGTGGCAGTGAACTCGGAAGTGGGCGGGTCGGTGTTCGGAGGTGGCGCATTGTCGGTCATGAGCGCGTCCGGCCCGTTGTCGGTAGTGGTCAACGGCAATGCTCATATCGGAGGCTCGGTGTTCGGAGCGGGGCGCGGATATGAGTCCAACGTCGTCCTGGGGCGTGTGGTCCTGGACAACAGCACCCTCACGGTGAGCATCAGCGACTACTCCGACACGGCATCCCTGTCCGTCTACGGGGGCGGGCGTTACGGGCAGACCTCGGACGGTTCTGCCGGAACCGTCGGGAACGTCAACGTGCTGATCGAAGACAGCACGATCAAAGGAATCGTCTACGGAGGGGGCCAGGGGAAGCAGGGCTCGGAAGACCTCGGCTACGTCCGCATAAACGGGGACCTCACCGTCAGGGTCCGCGGGAGCAGCGTCATCGGCAGTCCGTCTCTGGATTATGCACTGCTAGGAGGCGGAGCATACTCCCATACCAGCGCCGAGCAGGTCAGGATAACATTGGAAGAGGACGGGACGGAGGCCCCGAGGATCCTCTCGGACATCCACGGGGGAGGCCTGGGATACACCGCAGGGGCGGCAGCGAACAACTCGATGTCCGCCGACAGGCACATCGTGGTCAAAGGGGCCGTCGTGGACGGGTCCGTCTACGGCGGGAGCAGGGTCGGGAACGATGGATCGGATGCAGATCCCTTGTTCTCTTGCAAGATCGACATCCCTTACGGGACCGTGAACGGCAGCGTGTTCGGGGGAGGCCTCCAGGGCAGTTCCTGGATGTCCTCCGAGATCCGCATCGGAGCGCCCGCATTCCAGGGATCCGGGACGGTCCCCGCCCCCGTCGGCGGGCTCGTCGACAAGAGGCTGTACCTGGGCAACGTCTACGGCGGGTCCAACATAACGCTGTCCGAGCACCCGTTCACGGAGGCTCTCCTGATGGGGGATTCCCTGATAGAGATAGGGGGAACCTTCGACGACGGCTCGAAGTTCGTGATGGGCGCCGAGGACAGGGGGATGTGCATCCACGGCACGGTCTTCGGCGACGGGAACTACACCAAGGTGGCCGGCGACAGGACCATAAGGATAGACGGCTACGAGCAGCACGGAGCGACCACGATATGGTCCATACAGCGTGCCGACGTTCTCGAAGTGTCCGGGAGCCATATAGGGATACGCGGAGCGTCCGACGGAGGGCAGGTCGGTGTGAGCCAGCTCTTCGCCATCAAGAGGATAGGCTCCTTGATCGTCAAGGACAGGACCACGCTGGAGCTCCTCACCGAATCGGCCGACATCGGGAGCTTCAGCAGCTACACCGGCGGCCGCCTGGCGTCCAGGACGGACTTCTACTACAACACCGAGGATCCGGACAGCTCCGATTGGGCCAACAGGCTGATCCTCCACTCCGGGAACGTGTTCACGGTCCTGAAGGAGGGGGACTTCGGCACCGCCAGCGGGATCGTCGAAGGGTTCACGCTCCTGGAGAAGGGGGAGGAGAGCGGGCACTACGGGGCGTATGCCGTCGGATCCCTTCGTTCCGACGACAGCACGGCCGGGTTCATGGTGCTGTCCGACAAGAGCTACGTGGAGTCGATGCACATAGACACCGCCACCGCTGGCCACCAATCAAGGACATGGTACATCGCCGGGTATTCCGAGATCAAGAAGACCTGGACGTTCTCCGAGGGGCGCGGCTGGACCGTCGACGACAGCATCTCGCTGGGGAAGGTCGGCGGCGCCGGATCGGTGTTCGCGTACAACGGGATGTACAACGGCCCTCTGGCGCTGGACACGCTGTTCATGACGGACCAGGATAATTTCGGCAGATTCATCACATCCCTGGGAACGCAGACGGAGAGCATCGGGGACAGGATGTTCTACTCCCTGTCCATAGGCGCCACTGGAGATGCAGCCTCGTTCGACATACCTGTCACATCGCACACCTTCGACGACGGCCGCTGGGTGCGCTACTACGAGCCCGGATATTCGGTCAAGTTCACCGGAACCGCCCCTTCGCTGAGGGCTGAGCTCCTCTCCAAGGACTATTTCTGCGGAGAGCACAGCCTCGGCCTCACGGGGAACGTCGGGAAGGTGACCCTGAGCATCGTCGAGCTCATAGAATCGGAAACAGGGGTCTGGCTCCCTGTGAACCTGACGGACGTGGAAATCACGATCTTCATGGAGCCGAAGGAGGAGGCCGGTGCAGACATCGTGAACATCTCCACCGTGGTGAACACTTCGTCCGGATATGGGGTGGGGTACGTCGTCCTGCCCGATTCCGGGACCAACACGAGACGGTCCTACTACATATGGTACAACCAGGACGACAACACCGGGAGCAATGTGAGGGATCGCGTGCGGATGGCCGCGGACCAGGAGGTCCTGGGTACGGGAGGATGGTTCGGGTCCCCCTACCAGAATGCAGAGCTGCACGCGACGGACGTCCCCGTCACGGAGGCCGGCAAGCTCTTCTTCGGCGAGGCAGGGCTCAGGTCCGCCGCGATAAAGGTGACCTACAGCCACAGCGCAGAAGCCACCCATGCGGACGACATCTACTTCCGCATCGTCGCGACCGAGAAGGACGCGGACGGGACGGAGAGCACCGTCGTCGTGTACAAGGTGAAGATAACTTTCCAGCCTGCGACCGTGATCTACATCCAGCTCTACTACACCACGGTCTACGGCCGCGTCAGATATGCGGGACATCTGACAGGCAGCGGCACGGAGGACGACCCGTACAAGGCGAGCTGGCCGGAGGATCCGGAGGGCAACACCACCCGCGGCGTACCCGTGCCGTACGGATCCACGACATCCGAGGTGCGGTACTGGTTCCAGTTCCCCGGCGGAACGGCCCGGGAGATGTCCGTTGCCGAGGCGATGGGCCTGATGAAGGACACCATGGGCGCGTTCGAGCACGCGGACGCCTCGACCCCAGGGCAGGACATCCTGAAGCTGAGCGTATCGGACGGGATCCTCGCAGGGGTATCTGTCGTCGACAGAGGCGGCGAGAAGCCCGTGGACGATGGCGGCTGGGCCAAGGTCGTATTGTCCGACGGGACCGTGATCGCCAAGGGGTCGGCATACAGCGGCAGCACGGACGTCACCGGCATCGTGTACGATGCCGACGGCAGGCAGGTCCGCCATTACGATTATCCGTACTACTTCACGGCATGGTACAAGGACCCCAACCTGGTCAATGAGTACGATCCGTATGCGGAGGTCCGCGAGAGCCTGAACCTGTACGCAGGGTTCGGATTGACCGTGGTCTTCCACGGCGAAGGGGTCAATGTCAGCCCCCAGTCCGTCATCATAAGGCCGGGGACCTCCCTGAACGGCAACGGGATCTACAACATCGACCAGGTTCTCCCGGGCGGGTCGGGCGTGAAGCCCTACGACGGGGCATCCGGAGGGCGCCCCGGCTATGCGCTGAAGCAGTACGGCAGCGGGACGACGTTCCGCTCGTGGGCTCCTGCCGAGGGAGGGAAGGTATCCGACGATCCGATGGACTTCACCATCCCCCTGTACACGGGCACGGACGGCACCCGCATCCTGGACCTTTATCTGGTGTGGGTGCCGCAGTCGTACAGGATGAAGGTCCAAGACCCTAACGGAGTTCCTGTCACGGCGACTGATGTCAGGGAGTCCTTCGGCGGGGACAGCGAGCCTGCCGTATGGGACACGAACGCGTGGATCGTCCATTACGACAGGAAGGTCCAGGTGACGTTCTCCGGGAAGGTGGAATCGGCGGAAGGGACCTACACCCGCGGAGGGTCCCAGGTGCAGATGACAGGCTTCGCCG
>CAVHQB010000105.1:0-5779 GCA_963637895.1 Lachnospiraceae bacterium | reverse complement strand
GATATACACCCTCGCCAAGCCCGACAAGGTCCCTGATCATCAGGCTCTTGTCCACGAAATGATACTCTCCGCTAGCCAACTTACGGAATTCGCTGATGCCTGACGGCATTTTCTTTCCCATGAGCCTCTCGGTGCCGCATTCGACGTTCAACGGTTAAATGGTTCGGAAACGAACCATCCACCGATTCCGTTAAAGGAGCGTTCCGCTTGTAGGCAGGCGTGAGGGGATCCGACTGATATTGAAGTACCTGAGGCCCAAGGACTGGGCCCTTGCAGCCGTCTGCGTGGCGCTGGTGCTGCTCCAGGTGTACCTGGACCTCAGGATCCCCGAGTTCATGAGCGAGATCACCACCCACCTCCAGATGGGGATGGGCTCGGACATCGTCGCCCGCGACGGGACCAGGATGGTCGCATGCGCCCTGGTGAGCTTCGCAGCCGCCGTGGCCACCGGCATCCTCGCATCCCGCATATCCGCATCCCTCAGCAGGACCCTCCGCGAGCTGGAGTTCGAGAGGGTGCAGTCGTTCTCCCACGACGACATGGACTCCTTCTCGGCAGCCAGCCTGATAACGCGCTCCACCAACGACATCTACCATCTGCAGCAGTTCGTGGCCAGAGGCCTGGTCATCGTGGTGAAGGCCCCGGTCATGGCCGTGTGGGCGGTGCTCAAGATAAGCGGCAGCACATTGGAATGGACGGCCGCCACCGCCGTCGCCCTGATCATCCTCCTGCTGGCGATATTCTTCATCATGCGGGCAAACATGCCCCTGGTCAAGAGGATCCAATGGCTGATGGACGGGGTCAACCATTCCACCAGGGAGAACCTGGAGGGCGTGAGGGTCATCCGCGCCTACAACGCCGACGATGCCCAGCAGGAGAGGTTCGACAAGGCCAACAGGGACCTGCTGGACAACAACGTCAAGGTGGTCCATCAGATGGCCCCTCTGCATCCGATCTCGTCGTCGATGCTCAGCTTCCTGACCCTGGCGATATACTGGATCGGCGCAGGGATACTGCAGTCCACTCCGTCCCAGGCCGACCAGATGCAGCTGTTCTCCGACATGATAGTGTTCGTGTCCTATGCAGGGCAGGTCATTACCTCGGTTATGATGCTCACGGGCATCATCCGCGGTCTGCCCAGGGCCATGGTCTCCGCCGGGCGCATAGAGGAGGTCATCGAGCATGAGCCGTCCATCAAGGGCGGGGATGTCAGGGAAGGGGACGGCTCCCGCGGGACCGTGGAGTTCCGCGACGTCTCGTTCACATACCCCCGCGCCGGGCACGAGGCCCTCAGCGGGATAACGTTCAAAGTCGAAAGAGGGGAGACCTTCGCCATCATCGGGAGGACGGGGAGCGGGAAGTCCTCCGTCGCCAACCTGATCCCCAGGTTCTACGACGCCTGCTCCGGATCGATCCTGGTGGACGGCGTCGATGTCAGGGAGTACGACCTGGACGCCCTGCATTCCAAGATCGGATACGTCCCCCAGAGGGCCGTGATATTCGAGGGGACCATCCGCGACAACGTCAACTACGGCGAGGGCGCGGAGCTCCGCACCGATGACGACGTCCGCAGGGCGCTGGACATCGCCCAGGCGTCGTCCTTCGTGGACTCGCTCCCGGAAGGGATGCACTCCGACCTGGCGCAGTACGGGCGCACCCTTTCAGGAGGACAGAAGCAGAGGATCTCCATCGCAAGGGCCGTATGCAAGGACCCGGAGATCTACATCTTCGACGACTCCTTCTCGGCGCTGGACTTCAAGACGGACCTGGACCTCAGGACGGCGCTGAAAAGGGCGACCAAGGATTCCACCAAGATAATCGTGGCCCAGCGCATCGGGACCATAATCGACGCTGACAGGATCATGGTGCTGGACGACGGCAGGATGGCCGGAATAGGCACGCACGGCGAGCTGATGCGCACCTGCCCCCTGTACGCGGAGATCGCCAGGTCGCAGCTCGGGGAGGGGTCCTGATGCCGCCGGGAGGCCCCAGCTGGACCAGGGCGGAGAAGCCCAGGGACCTGAAGGCCGCCATGGCCTCGTTCCTGAGGTACATCGGGCCCTATCGCAAGGACATCGCCCTGGGGGTAGCGTTCAGCATCATCGCTTCGATCTTATCGCTCATCGGACCTCAGTACCTTGCCACGATCACGGACAGCCTGTCCGGGAGCATCCTGGGGCCCGCGCCGTTCGACATGGACCTCGTCTTCAAGACCGGGGTGCTCCTTCTCGTCATCTATTCGCTGAGCGTGGTGTTCTCCACCATGGAGGACTACATCATCGGCGCATCGTCGGAGAAGATCGGCGCCCGGATGCGCGACGACGCCTCGAAGAAGATCTCCCGTCTCCCGCTGAGCTATCTGGACAGCTGCAGCACAGGGGACCTGATGAGCCGCATGACCAACGACACGGACACCATCAGCAACTCCTGCAGCGAGAGCATCGCCCACACGGTCACCGCCGCCACAATGCTGGTCGGGTCCTTCGTCATGATGTTCTACACAGACTGGCGCCTCGCATCAGTGGCGGTGATTGCGCCGATCATGGGGTTCGTGATGCTGTACATCATCACCCGCCGCACCCAGAAGTACTTCATCGCCCAGCAGAGGGACCTGGGCAGGATGAACGCACTCGTGGAGGAGTCCTATTACGGGCACGACATCGTCACCGCGTACAACGACAGGAAGAGGTCCAAGGCCAGGTTCGATTCCATCAACTCCGGCCTGTTCGACAGCGCGTTCAGAGCGAGGGTCGTCACCGGCCTGGTCCCTCAGACAATGAACTTCATCGGGAACGTGTCCTACGTCGTCGTGTGCGTCGCGGGATCCATGATGATCGCCGAGGGCAGCATCGGGTACGGCGTGATTGTGGCGTTCATCCTCTACGTGAGGCAGTTCACCCATCCGATTGTGATGATAGCGGAGTCCACGGCGCAGATGCAGTCCGTGGCGTCCGCTTCCGAGAGGATCTTCGAGCTCCTCGCCAGGGAGGAGATGCCTCCCCAGGAGGACGCGGAGCGCCTGGAGCCTTCCCAGGTGAAGGGGGACGTGTCCTTCAGGGGCGTGAGGTTCGGGTACGTGCCCGGAAGGGAGGTCATCCACGGCCTCGACCTGGAGGTGCCGCACGGGTCCAAGGTGTCGATAGTCGGCCCCACCGGAGCCGGGAAGACGACCATCGCCAACCTGCTGATGAGGTTCTACGAGGTCGATTCCGGAGACATCCTGGTGGACGGGAGGCCCATAAGGGATCTGTCCAGGGACAACGTCCACGACCTGTTCTCCATGGTCCTGCAGGACACCTGGCTGTTCGACGGGACCGTCAGGGAGAACATCGTCTTCACAAGGCAGGGCGTCTCCGATGAGGATGTCATGGAAGCATGCCGTTCCGTCGGGCTCCAGGGCCTGATAGATTCCCTGCCGGACGGGCTGGACACCAAGATCTCGGAATCCTCCGGCCTCTCCGTGGGACAGAGGCAGCAGATAACCATCGCCAGGGCGATGATCAAGGACGCCCCGATGATCATCCTGGATGAAGCGACCAGCTCCGTTGACACCGTGACCGAGAAGCAGATACAGGCCGCCGTCGGGAAGCTCACGGAAGGCAAGACGTCTTTCGTCATCGCCCACAGGCTGTCCACGATAAGGGACTCGGACGTGATACTGGTGATGAGGGACGGGGAGATCGTCGAG
Organism: Lachnospiraceae bacterium; assembly: GCA_963637895.1. Lineage (GTDB taxonomy): Archaea > Thermoplasmatota > Thermoplasmata > Methanomassiliicoccales > Methanomethylophilaceae > Methanoprimaticola. Next base: position 2,091 of record CAVHQB010000105.1, on the reverse strand, counting down.
AAGGGCACGCACCAGGAGCTGCTCGATCTCGGCGGGTTCTACAAGCAGCTCCACGACAGCCAGTTCGAAGGATGCGACTGACCCGGGGCGATCAGGCTTTCCGCGTTCCGACGACGGTGTCTCCGAATACGACCTTCGCAGAATGCTTGTGGTATCCTATCCCGACGATGATGTGATCCTCATCGATGCTGCGGGAGTACTCCTTCTCGCTTATCTGCTTCAGGGCGCTCTCCGCCAGCTTGGACATGTCGCACTTCTCGTCGGAGTACTTGAGCTCCATCAGCAGCCCCGGACGCGATCTCGCGCCTTTGATGTACAGGTCGACGTACCCGTCGCCGGATCCGAGCTCGGTCTGGTACCTGTATCCGGAGAATCCGAACAGGAGGGACAGGAAGAACTTGTGGACCGTCTCGTCGTAATGGTCGCGGGGAGCCTGGCCGTCCAGGATCCTGTTCAGCTCCTCCGAGGCTTTCGTCGCATCTTTCCTAAACATGTACTCGGACAGACGGGAAACTGATGTGACATCGGAGATCTTCATGTCACCGACGAGTTCCTCGTAACCCTCGAAGACCTCCATATTGGGGATGGTGATGATATAATCGCCATCCCCGCAAGGGATGGCGTTGAGGTAACCGGAAGTGACCATCAGCGTTATTGTGGACTCTTCCAAGACTGCTTCGTCTGTGGACTGCAGCTTCCTGATGGTGAGACGGGGATTGATCCTGCATTTCAGGGAGTTCCCCGGAATCGCCAATGTGAGGATCCTGTCTCTGAAAGAGGGCTCTGTCCTGGAGAGCACATCGGAGATCATCATCGTGTCTCCGGACTGGACCCAATAAGAATCGGCACCCGTCTGGCCTGTCAAGCGGTCTTGGATGTAGCTCATGACACAGAAGGGGTTGTAGACATCCTCGTTTCCGAAGTGATACCCATCATAATGCTTCCGCATGGTATCGAGCTCTTCGGAAGGCAACCCGATCTCGGATATCAGGGCATCGACCTCCGCCTCTGTGAATCCGAATGATTCGTCGCAATTCGATTTGAATATGTCGAACTCCCTCATGTTGTTGAGGCCGCTGAAGATCGTCTCCTTGGATATCCTGGAAACACCCGTGACGATAGCACATCTATAGTCTAAATTGCTCTTGAGCGATGACTCCATGAATGGGGCGAAAAAGTCCATGAACTCCGTGTAGAACCCCTTCAGGTATGCTTTGTGAACGGGTTTGTCGTATTCGTCGATGAGGATGACCACATCCGTACCGTAGGCGATCCTCACCCACCTGCTCAACAAGGAAACCGACTCCAAGAGCAACCCTTCGCTGGCACGCCCGCTGCGTATGGCTTTGAACTGCTCGCGTTCATCTTCAAGCACATCGTCACAATCCAAGACACGGCTGAACCTGACGTAGATCTTAGACATCATAATCGAGAAACGTTCGAAGAAGATCGCTTGGTCAGATGACTCTATTTCCGCAAAGTTGAGACGTATCACCTTGTACTTGCCCCGGTGTTCCATGACATCAGAGAACTCGGATATCTTAAGATTCGAGAATAGCCTGTCTCCGTCCGGCGTATCTTTATCGAAGAATGCCTCCAACATGCTCAGGTTCATGGTCTTTCCGAACCTGCGGGGACGTGTGAACAGGAAAGCGCCTACGCCGAGCTCGACTATATCTTTGATCAACAAGCTCTTGTCGACAAAATGATAGCTCCCGTTAGCTAATGTTTGGAAATCTCTGACGGCTGCAGGTATCATCTTGCTCATGGACTGCTCACATCAGCTATACTGTTCGAACGGTTAAAAAGTTCGTTTGCAGATCACTCGGTGTGGGAAGATGTCTTTCGTCATCGCCCACAGATTGTTGACTATCTGGGGCTCCAACATGATTTTTATGATAGAAGATGGGTGAATCGTCAAGAGAAGAACCTCCTCAGGAGCTTCTCGCTATCGGCAGGTTCTACAAGCAGATGAACCGTTCTCGTCAAGATATGGCATCTGTGCCTTGCATCAGGCCTTCGAAGGCCTCGAGAGCATCCACATTGGACACTGATAGCTCATACCCAACGCAACAACCATCTCTGAACGGG
>CAVHQB010000104.1:0-5950 GCA_963637895.1 Lachnospiraceae bacterium | reverse complement strand
CCCAGGGATGGGAGACGAGAAGGCATTCGCATCATGCCCGGGAGAGGAGACCCTTTTCATAGGTCCATTATGTCACGTATCCAATCGAACTTGACATTGACGTCCTTGTAAAGCAATTTGGCATCCACGGTCATGTTCTTCAAGTAGTTGAGCAGCGCCTTCCTCAATGTCTTCTCATCCTCTCTACGCCCACCCAATGTCCCCACACGGTCGCAGTTGTCCAGGTGTTGTCCACCCTTGCGTACATACATCTTCTGTACCGAATCCCTCCAGTACAGCCAGTAATAGTTCGTTCCAATCCTCACCGACAACCAGGGTGCCAGTCCCATGGGCCATCTCTCCAGCACGAAGTGGTCCTGGTCCGCCCATGCCTGATTCTTGTTGATCTCATCGCCCAGGAATTGGTCGAGTGTCATCTTCCCACCCACCTCATCCTCTATAGGAGCCAGCATCTCGCACACTATGTCCGGACCGACCCTCCATATCCCGTATCCCCTAGGGAGCACATGGAAGTATGACAGAATGGGATTGTTCCATGTGAACGGGTTGGCATACAATAACACCCTCAGAGGCTTGAGTCCCTTGGTCTCCCTGGGATGGGCCGAATCGTGGTCGATGGTCTTCATGATGGTACGTATCGCATCACCTTCGGACTGCACACCAGCCAGCTTCTTGTACACCAGAGGTATGAACTCATCCATCCAGAGCCAGTTCAGGTCATCTGGGAACTTCTCCTGCTTGATGTGGTTGACCTGGGTCAATGCCCTGAAATAGACCTTGACCTTGCCGCAGTACAACAGCTCCGAGGACCCTTTGCCCTTGACCCATTCGAACGCCTCAGGGTCGTATCCGTTCTCATACAATGTATCCAGCCATGTGCCCACGGCCGACTCCACATCACTTACGTTCCTGTACAGGCACATGCAGCACCCATCCTGTTTCATGAGGAACAGCTTCGTCCCGTAGGACTTCCCTCTGCCCCTGTCCGAGAGTACAATGTTCACTTTGCATCCGTAGCCGAGAATCTCTCTCAGCGAGTAGTATCCGTTCTTATCCAGTCCCATTCGCACACCATCCGTATTTCGCAAATATCGCGTCGTCTATCCTCTTCAGTTCCTTGTCGCTCTCTTCTTGTGTCTTTCCCTTGAGCTTCCTCTTGGACTTGATGCAGGCATCCACGGTCGTGTCCACGGACACCTCCTTGTCCATCAGGAGTGTTCCTCCATGGACCCTGTACCCAGTGGTCCTAGTGGCCTTCATCTCCTTGCCTATCACATCTTTGATGTGTTCCCACTTGAGTCCGTTCGCTCCGGCCATCTTGGTCTCGTTCACTGTCTTGCCGTTCTTGTACAGTACGCTCCCATCGTCGGTGTCCAGTGCGGTCTCGTGCAGGTATCCCTTGTTCCTCACGTACAACCCATACTGCCACCTCGATTCGAAGTCCAGAGCACCGAGCTCGCTCCCATCTATCCTGTACCCGCATGCTTCTATGCGCCTCTTGCACTCCTCAGCCTCCAATCCGATGACGTGGAGACTGTCCGTATCCGTATAGACGACATGCTCCCATCCGATGCTGTTGCACAGCTCCGAGATCTCATTCCTTGCGTAGGCCGTCGTGAACAGCGCCACAGGAAGGTACAGAGGTCTTTCGTCGGTCTGGACCGTGGACGTTTTCACGCGTATCAGGTCGTTGAAGAACACGTACTCCCCACCGATGTGCTCGGGATTGGTGCCGAACTTGCCGTACAGAGAGTTCAATATCAGCTTGGCGAAGGCCTTCAGGGGCTTGTTCCCCTCTGCTCCCGCCTTGCTCTTGGTGGCGTACCAATCGTCGATGAAGTCCCTCATGATGCCGACCTTGGACCTGAATGCAACGGCATCCAGCACCTCGACGTACTGTACGTCGTAGTCCCTCAATATCATCTTCCAGTCGACGTTGGTGATGACCTGATAGGACTCCTTCCCTGCGTACATACCGTTCAGGTCGTTCACATGCCAGCATAGGGTCTCTCCATCCACAGTCTTCCTCTTGGACATGTATGTGGCCCTGTGGCCGTTCTTCACGCCCATTACGAGCTTCACCTGAGCGACCCACAGGTAGCCTCTCCTCTCCACATCCATCAGATACTCGATGGTCTTCTCCCTGACCTTGAGAGGGCATCCGTACGGCATGGGATAGTTCCTGAGCTTGTCAGGGTACATGGAGTTCACATCGAACACCATGATGTCCGTCAGCATCTTCCCTCTTATCTCAGGGTTCAATAACGGCACCGCACCCTTGTATCCTTCCCTCAGCCAGTCTGGGAAGCCGTTCTTGTCGTTGCAGGGCGGGAACGTCAGTGCGAAGTCCTCCGTCCTCATTCCACGCTTCACAGCCATCATGCACAGGTGATAGGACGTTGCTCCGGCCGTCATCCATCCGTACGGCCTCTTCCCTCTGGACTCCTCGTTGCACCTCTCGAAGTAATACTCCATGGCGGTCATCATGACCCTGCAGTCCTGCAGGCAATACTCCTCCATTCTGGCATCGCACCCTACCCTCAGGGCCTCCTCGTGCCCCTCTCCCTTCTTGTAGACGCCGAAGTCCTCACCGATGCTCCTCAGGGACGATGCCCATATCTTGGCGGAGTCCCAGAGCTGGCAGACATGCTTGGTGTATCTGTGCCTCTTCTTGTCCCTCTTGACACCTTCGAACTCCAGCACATCGCTGTACAGGACGTTCTTGTCGGTCATGAGCCTGCTCGTGGACCTGCACGTGCATCCGTTCAGCTGTATCTCGTCGTTCTTCGTGTATGAGGCGATGAACGAGTCGTCGAACTTCAGATTGTGGAAGTAGACCCTGTCGACCCTGTGGTCGTACAGCGTCTGGAGAAGCTCCTCGATGGAGTGGAGCATGTACTCGGAGACCTGCCCGTTCTCCTTGATGATGAGCCCGCAACACTTGACCCAGACACCCACCACGTTGCCGTGCTGGTCATGGACCTCGTTGCCTACGATGCGGGGCTCGATGCCCTTGTCCAAGAGGTCGAGCATGTGGGCCGTCTCCAAGTCACCGTAGCCGATGACTAGCTTCTTGGCCCTCATACCCATTCCTCTTCCTCTTCGTAGTCGTACCAGTCCTCTATCTCCTCGTTGGTGTGCGAGTCCAGCCAATCCTTCCTGAACTGCTCCACCTTGTCGTCGTTGAGCGAGAGGATGTATGTGAGCTTGTCGACCATCTCGGAATCTCCCTTCTTGATGGCGACCTTGAGCATACCCTCGACCTGTCTCCTGGCAGAATACTTCGCACCTCTGGCGGTGTAGTTTATCCACTGGCTGTAGACCGCTTCCGCAGGGTGGAACCATGCGGTGGGTTGCTTGTACATGACGCCCTCTATCTTGGACATCCTGATGGAGAACGTGACAGGCGAACCCACCCTCGTATCCATGTAGGTGACCTTGGCCCATCCTCCGCCTCTCTTCTGGACCTTGAGCCTCGGGTCGTTGACCAACAGGTTCCTCTCGGCGCCTGTCAAGTGGACGTTCTTCTCGAGAACCTTCTTCTCGGCATACACATCCTTGATGCTCTTGTGGCCGAGTGCGGCCTCTATCGTGGTCCCCAACGAGACCTTCCTGCGCTTGGGTGTGTGAACGAACGCCATATCAATCACTCCATGATGAGCACCTTGAGGAGGAATCCCTTCCCTCCCTCGGTGGAACGGACCTTTTCGAGATCCCATCCCATGGGATGTACGCCGTGGATGTCGTCATCGGCCCAGTCGAACTTCTCCGACTGAACGTAGTCCAAGACAGCATCCCTGAGCTTCATCGATGTGCACTTCCCACCGCACTTGGCACGGGTCGAACTGTCGGGCTTCTCATAGCCCCATATCTCCACGTAGGGGAGACCGTTCAGTTCCCGCGTCATATGGTGGGAGAGCGTCTCACGGCATACGGTCATCTTCTCCCTCTGAAGGGAGGCGACCTGAATCAGAACATTTCTGGTTGTCATCTTCCTCACGTCCCCACGCCCATTCGTCTAAGCAGGGCGAGGCGGACGTGAGAGAACCTCGCCCTGACGACCCTCATATCTCGCCCTATCTATTTAACGCCTCCGCATCGTAGAGGTTCCAGACGTTCCTCTGCTTGCCGCATATCATCCTACCGACCACAGCTGTGTCGATATTCAGAGCCCTGGCGCATTCCGCCCTGCTCCCCCATTGTTCGACCACCCTACCTTCTTTCACCTGGACGACAGGTCTGCATAGGCTGTATCCACCTGGACGTACCATGCACTCAGATAATATACGGGTGTAGAAAAAGGTGCCCATCCGATGACCGAGAGCAGAGCGTATGACAGATGAGAACTCTGCCGGACGGGCATAAGGTGGGGAGATTGGCCCCTCCCCTTAGGCTCAAGGCAATCACCATCCTTGGCGGACAGTTACCCTGACAACTCAGTCGATGTAGAAATACTCTTTGCCAGTCTTCTTGGAGACCTTGGACCTGACGCAGATGCCGATGGTCTCTCCGTTCTCCAGTGCCTCCCTGATGGTACCGCCGTGCTCCTTGAACATGTTGGTGATGGGTGCGCTGTGGGTGATAATCTTGTAGAGGCCCAGGGCGTCGTCGATCTCGATGGCCACTCCCGCTCCCTTGTCGTTCTCGAAGAGCTGGAAGTCGATGAGCCTGTAGTCCGTGTCCTTGGCCTTCTTCAGGGTGATGAACTCCGCATCAGGGAAGTAGGTCTCCTGCATGGGCACGTAGTCTCCGATTCTCGTTGCGTACATTTTCGCTTTCTCCTTTGTTCTTAGACCGGGATAAACACCTGAACGAACGAATGGGAACTTGCGAAAGCATCCCGTGCTCTCTCCCGGTCGAGACCTTCATGGGAGCACGGGTATTAAAAGGTTTCAACTGGGAGTGAACGACGTCACCTCGCAGACCTGTGCGGCTATCGTGATGGACGTCGGAATCGTCGGTATGTCCTCGCTCATGTTCAGCACGCAGAACTTCACATCGGAGAAGATGGACGGCAGTGTCACCGAGGAGAACGTTATGTTCTTCCCGCCGTTCTTCACGGTCATGGTAGCTGACGCTTTGGCGTTGAAGAAGTTCTGCGCCATGCCCGTACCGTCGATGTATCCGAACCCGAAGAAGAACTTCCATCCCGAGATGTTCACCTTGTACGTCCCGTTGGGCAGAGTGGGGTCGATGGCGTTGTCTATGTCCGCATAGGTCGTGGAGTAGACGTAGACCTTCGAGACGTCCAGCGCCGAGTTGCCTATGGTCCACTGGCCGTGCATGTGGTACGGAGACTTGCTCATGACCGTGTTCACCCTGTCGTAGTGCGGTGTCGTCCTGCCCAGGGTGGATGACCACGAGGTCATGTTGCCGGAGCTGTCCGTCACAACGGTGAGCTTCCCGTACGTGAACGTATCGGCCTTGCTTCCGGTGCAGCCCACATAGGAGCCCCATCCCGAGTACGTGGTGTCATCGGTCGTAGCGAACTTGTTCCACGAGATGCTCGTGGCATCGAAGTTCACTCCGGGCAGGTTGTACGTGGTCGTGGTGCTCACACTGTACGTCCCCGTCACACCGAATATGGACACGCCCTTCTTGATGTTGTTCGCAACGAGGTTGGAGTCACCCTCCACGGTGACCTTCGTGAGAAGGCCATCGGACGCCGTAGGCGTCACGGTGGTGGAGGATGCCCCCGGAGTGATCGTGGTCGACTCCGAGGTGAAGGAAGCCTTCTCCTCCCTCCTGCATCCCGTAGGGTTGATTATCACGAGTAGGTCCCCCTCACACCGAATATGGTCACGTTCTCCCTGATGTTGGACGCCAGCAGGTTGGAGTCTCCCGACACGGTCACCTTGGTCCATCCGTCGGTCCCCGAGGGGACCGAGTAGAGCACGTCGCTCGTCGGTTTCGACGGAGTGATGCTCTTGGTGGCCGTGGACAGCGGGAG
>CAVHQB010000103.1:0-6098 GCA_963637895.1 Lachnospiraceae bacterium | reverse complement strand
TGAGGATCGATTCCGTGATGAACGGAGACGGATTCGCACTGCACGACAAGAAGACCGGAAGGGCCTGAGCCCTGCCAGATTATATAACGCAAGAAGGATTCGGGAAGTCCATGAAAGGAGACCTGTCCACACTGAAGAAGGCATGCCTCTACGGCTCCAAGGTCATGGCCGTCGGGACAGCTGTCCTCGGAGCGATCATTGCCGCAATCCTCGTCCTCGGCGCATGCTCGCTCTTCTCCGATGCCGCCGCAGACGCGCTGTGGAGCATCATGGGGCTCACGTCGGAAGACCCCTCCGCGAAAAAGGCATGCCTCTACCTCAGCTTGCTGACGATATTCGCCCTGGCCACCTTCACCGTGGCCGAGCTCAGGAGCATCATGGCCTCCATCCATTCGGAGCACAGCCCCTTCACCGAGATGAACACATCGAGGGCGATCTCCATGTCCAAGGCCTACGTGCTCGGAGCGGTGGTCCTCGGAGCAGTGGAGCTCGTCGGCGGGCTCGGCCCGGCCCCGGCGGCGTTCATGTTCTTCGGCTGCATCCTGCTCTCGGTCGTGCTGTACATGTTCGCGCTCATAATCAGGTACGGATCGGTCCTGCAGAACGAATCCGACCACACCCTGTGAGTCTCCGATATGACGATAATCCTCAGACTGGACAGGGTGATGGCGGACAGGAAGATCTCCCTAAACGAGCTGGCGGAGCTGGTGGGGATAAGCAACGTGAACCTGTCCAACATCAAGACCGGGAAGATCTGCGCCATAAGGTTCTCCACCCTCAACGGGATATGCAAGGCGCTGAACTGCCAGCCTGGAGACATCATCGAGTATGTCGATGATGATGCAGTTAACGATAAACATTAAATTTTTAATTTTAGTCAATATATTAATACCGCTTCCGGGATGTGTGGGCCAATGAAGACGATCGTCAAGCTCCTGAGCAGCACCGCATTCATGATGGGCGCTGCGGTGGTGGTCTCCCTGATCACCAACGAGTACATCACGGGGTGGTACCCCGACGGCCTGGCGTCCAACAGCGCCCTCCGCAGCAACATAACCATCATCCTCCTGGCGTGCATGCTCACGCTGACGCTGTCCAGGATCCCCTACAGGAACCTGGACCCGGTGAAGAACTACAAGTCGGTGACTCGCGCCATCGTGCTCGGCTTGATCGTCGCCTCCACCATCCCGCTGGTCGCCTACTACATCCTGAAGGATGTGGACGGCTACGCCGCATACGCCCCCGGGCTCGTCTTCCTCGCCGCAACGCCCTTCGCCGCGTCCGTCGGCCCCCTGTCCCTCATCCTCCGCGGAGACCTGGAGCATGCGCTCAGGTCCACCATCGTCGTGTACATCGTCGCTCTGATATGGATCCCGTTCATCGTGTGGATCACCCTGGGCAAGACCGTGGACATGACCACTGTCATAGTGACCGTCATCGAGCTCATCGGAGTGCCCCTAATCGTCTCCAGGCTGTTCACCAAGGTCAAGATAGACAAGACCGTCATGGCCGTGGTCCTGAACTGCGTCATCGCCTTCCTCGTATGGCTGTCCGTCGGATCCACCAACTTCGGCTCCGCCGGCATCACCGTCCTGGCGGTGTTCATGATCATCGCCGCCCTCAGGGACATCGGCCTCGGGCTCGGATCGGAAGCGGTGGAGAAGAGGATCGGCATCCCCTGGTCCCAGCGCGTCACGGACATCCTGATGATCTCATACAAGAACAAGGGCATCGCCATCGCGCTCTGCGTGGCCGTCATGGGACCGGACGCCAGGTTCGCAATGGTCGCCATAGCCGCATCCATCGTCGTGGAGGTCTGCTGGGTCGCGTTCATGGACTCCGTGCTCTTCTCCAAGAAGCGCATGGCCAAGGAGCTGGAGCTGGACCACGAGGCCGGGAGGCACCAGACCTGGGAATGAACTTGGCATGGTCTGAAATATCCGCACCTGCTTGCGCCCTCCGAGGCCGAGATGGAGCAATGCATCAAGATACGGAGCAGGTACTGCAACTTCGAGCCGCCCGCCAGCTTCCGCACCGACATATTCCGCTACCACGGGATCAGATGCGAGGAGGATGTGGAGGCGACGGGAGACCATCCCCTGTTCCATTCCGCGATGAGCCCCCGGACCCTCAAGGCGTACCTCCGCTGGAGGACCCTCGTCTGGGACAGGAAAACTCCCGCAGCGGACTAGAAGTTCCTCTGGCTGAGGATCTGCGAGATAATCAACGACCCCTACACCCACCCCGAGGAGGGCCTGGAAGAGCTGGTCTGGCTGGCGAACTCCTTCTATGACAACTACACGCTGATGCTCCTGGCGGCCAACGCCGCCAAGGACCTCAGCATAATACTCGACAAGCCCTGGGACCCGTCGATCCTATGGATGGGGACGTACCTGAAGAGCATGGCCCTCACCCAGACCGTCGTGTCCGAGGACATACCCGACATGCCCCTGGGCGCCATAGCGCTGGTATGCAACATGCCGAAGCTCCAGAGCATCGGCGACAGGCCCCTTTTCACAGACAGGTTCAACGCCTGCTTCAAGGCCGTGGTCAGGGAGGAGCTCTCCAAGGGCCGCGGGTCCAAGCTGGACCCGTCGTTCTGCCTGAGCGAAGAGAGCGTCCTGCTCTTCGACGGGTTCGCCTACTACGGCCAGCCCCAGAAGAAGACCGTGAGGCAGATAGACATCAGCACCTGCCGCCCCTGGCAGGACCTCCTCAAAGGGCTGGCCTGCTACGTCTCCTCCACCGTCTCCCCCTCCTGGAAGAAGGAGGAATGGGAGGCCCTGACGCTCCTTGACTCCGACCAGTACCACACTGCGATGAGCGTGATCGCCGGCACCTACGTCTCCACCGACGAGATGGAGGCCGAGCGCGGCCAGAGGGGCAGCGTGCAGACGAAGGAAGACAAGGAGCCTGCCGATCAGGAAGACAATAGGCCCTGGTGGGTTCCCGACATCCAATCCCCGGACTCCCCGTCGTCCACCCTGGACGGCGCGGAGGAATACCCCATGACCGGACGCATCATCGTGGACTACGACGTCCTCTGGAGACAGCCGGCCCAGAAGCGCCTCCTGAAGACGCTGGACGACATGGCCTTCGAGCGTCCCCAAGAGGCGACCGCGTACATACCGTCGGACATGTGGTACATGGACGCCGCCAAGATGGACCCGGACCAGAGGAGGTTCTACATCCAATGGAGGTACGAAGTGGCCAACGGGATCTACTCCGACAGCGACTTCGGGTACCTGAAGCTGCTGATCACCGATGCCGTGGCCACGATCGACCGCCCCGCCAGATGCCTGGAGCTGCTGGCCGGCCTGTATCATGCATACTCGTCCCAGAACCATGCCATCAAGACGCTCGTCGGCGGGGCCTGCACCGACTACGCCATATTGACGGAGCAGGACCCTCCCCTCGATGCCACGGGGCAGGAGAGGGACTTCATCCTCACCCAGAAGCTGAAGGCCAGCCCCATGGGCCGCATCTCCATGTCCCTGATGTGGAAGTTCAAGGGCATAGACACGGAGAAGTACGTCCATCCCGGCTACGATTACGACACCGCCCTGAACCGCATAGTGGAGGCCCTCGACAAGGATTGCCGGAAGGCCCATTCGGAATCGCTCTACGACCATTACAAGAACTGGGAGAGCGTCACCGACAGGGAGATGATCCCCCGCATCATCCATACATGGCCCAAGTACGTCGAGTTCAAGACGGCGCCCATGCGCGACAACGAGCTCGGCTACCTTCTGGCAGCGGCCATGAAGATGGCGATCATCGCCGTCAACGAGACGTTCGGCTTCAACTGCCCCAGGCCGCCCAAGGACATCGACCCGGGCATGATGGACATCATGAGGAAAGCCGCCAGGTCCGCCGTGTCCGGGATCCGCGACGAGCGCGAGAACGAGGAGCGGTCCAAGAGGATGGCATCGATAAGCATCGACACCGCTGCCGTGGCTGACGCGGAGAGCGCATTGGAGACCGTCAAGAAGCTCATGACCGTGGAGGGCGCCTCCGACGAGGAAGACGAGCCTCAGAAGGAGGAAGCCGTCGAAGAACCGCCGCAGGATCTGACAGGATGGCCTGCGCTCGCCTCAGCACTGGACGACGAGCAGAAAGGATACCTGTCCGCATGCCTGGACGGCGACGGGGCAGCGTTCCTCAAGAAGGCCGGCAAGAAGATGGCGAAGATGGAGGATTCCATCAACGCCCTGTCCATGGACCTGGTCGGAGACCAGGTCGTGGAGTCCGGAGATGTCTTCGAAGATTACGAGGAGGATGTCCGCGGTATCCTGTGACGGCTCCCCGCGAAGCATCCTCTGTTATAGAATCAAGCACCGTGGAACAGGCACTTGGTCTGGTACTCGGGCTCGCTGGAGACGAACATCCCCAGCTTCTTGTACAGCCCCTCGTCGACTGCGGATACTATCACCGAGGAGTGCACGTCGCTTCCCTTGAGCGCGGGGAGCATGGAGAACGCCTTCTCCACAACGCGATCGGTGTTCGCAGCTATCGACAGCGCGACCAGCATCTCGTCGATGTGCAGGCGGGGGTTCCTGTTCCCCAGGTAATCGACCTTCAGGCGCTGCATGGAGCGGATGACATCCGGCGAGATCAGGAGGACGGAGTCATCTATCCCCGACATGACCTTCAGCGCGTTGAGCACCATCGCGGAGGATGCGGTCAGCAGAGGCGATGCCTTGCCTGTGACGATCCTCCCGTCGGGGATCTCGGCGCAGACGACGGGCCTCTCGGTGCCCTTCATGGCCTCCCTGACGGCCACCACGGAGGGCCTGCTATCGGGGGTGATGCCGGAGCGCTTCATGCAGATCTCCATCCTCAGGACGGAGTCGTCGTCGCCCTTCCCCTCACGGCGGTCCCTGAGCGCCGAGAAGTAGCGCCTGATTATCTCGTTCTGGGCCGCACGGCGCACGGCATCGTCGTCCTTGATGCAGAACCCGGCCATGTTCACGCCCATGTCGGTGGGCGACTTGTAGGGGGAGTCCCCGAAGATCCCCTCGAGGATCGAGTTCAGCACGGGGAATATCTCGATGTCGCGGTTGTAGTTCACCGCGGTCTTGCCGTAGGCCTCCAGATGGAACGGGTCGATCATGTTGCTGTCTCCCAGGTCCGCGGTGGCAGCCTCGTAGGCTATGTTCACGGGATGGGAGAGCGGGATGTTCCAAATGGGGAACGTCTCGAACTTCGCGTACCCTGCCGACACCCCTCTGCGGTTCTCGTGGTAGAGCTGCGACAGGCAGACGGCCATCTTCCCGCTTCCCGGACCAGGGGCGGTGACGACGACCAGGGGCTTCGTGGTCTCGACGTAATCGTTCTTCCCGTAACCGTCATCGGAAGCGATGAGCGCCACGTCGGTGGGGTATCCCGCAATGGGATAATGGCGGTAGACCTTCAGGCCCAGGGCCTCGGCCTTCTTCTGGAACGCGTCGGCCGCGGACTGCCCGGTGTAATGGGTGATGACGATCCCGCAGACGGGTATCCCCCTGTCGTGGAACGAGTCCACAAGCCTCAGGACCTCCAGGTCGTACCCGACGCCGATGTCCTTGCGGACCTTGTTGCGGACGATGTCCTCGGCGTTGATCACGACGATGGCCTCAGCCTGCTCGCCGAGCTTCTCCAGCATCCTGATCTTGCTGTCGGGCATGAACCCCGGCAGGACCCTCGACGCGTGGTAGTCGTCGAACAGCTTCCCTCCGAATTCCAGGTACAGCTTTCCGCCGGACTCCCCGATGCGCTCGCGGATGTGCTCGGACTGCGTCTTCAGATAGAGGTCGTTGTCGAAACCAGGCATGGCCCATGTTATGCCTAATGGGTTAAAACGGTGATGGTCCCGCCCGAGGGCGGTAAACGGTTTGGAGGGGGCGTTCAGGCTATGGTGAGCCCGAACCCCCCTCCGATATCCACGTCCTTGGGCGGGTTCAGCAACGATGCCATGGAGAGCACTCCGCGCACCGCCAGGAGCATGGTCAGAGCGGGATCTACGGACACTGCCCTGTAGCTGTACTCCGCAGACTCCATGCGATACTCCACCGCCATGCGGGACCTGCTCTCATAGAGCCCGCCCCCGATGTCCTTCG
>CAVHQB010000102.1:0-6148 GCA_963637895.1 Lachnospiraceae bacterium | reverse complement strand
TCGCCAGGTCATGCATCAACGGAGCTCCCAGAACGGATGCGGCTGTGGAGGCGGCGGTCATCCCGGGGACGGTGTCTATCTCGATGTCGGCGCCCATCTCGTCGGCCAGCTGGTAGACTATCCCGGCCATCCCGTAGATCCCGGAGTCCCCGCTGGAGACGATGGCCACGTCCTTGCCGGTCATGGCGTCCTCGATGGCCATCCTGCACCTCTCGACCTCCTTCATCATCCCTGTGGACTTGTAGACCTTGTCCGGGAATATGGGCTGGAGCATCTTGATGTACGCCGTGTAGCCGGTGACGATGTCCGCCGCCTGGATGGTCTCGGCGGCCTTGATGGTCATGTGCTCCTTACCTCCGGGCCCGAACCCGACAACGTGAAGCTTGCCTGTCATCGGATCACTCCTTGGCCTGGCGGAACTCGGTGGTGAAATGCTTGTCGTAGAGCTTCGAGAGCTCGTACTCGTCGCCCAGGAAATCTCCGACCACGGTGAGGGCGGTCTTCTTGATCCCTGCGGCCTTGACCTTCTCCGCGATGTCCTGAAGGGTCCCGGTGACGATCATCTGGTCGGGCCATGTCGCTTTATAAACGACTGCGACGGGAGTGGTGGGCTCGTAGCCTCCGGCCTCCAGCTGCTTGACCATCTCGTCCATGAATCCTATGGACAGGAAGATGACCATGGAGGAGTGGTGCCTTGCCAGGTCGGTGAGCTTCTCGCGCTCCGGCATGGGGGTCCTGCCCTCCATCCTGGTGAGGATGACGGTCTGGCTTTTGCCGGGCAGGGTGAACTCCTTGTTGAGAACAGCGGCCGTTCCGAGGAACGAGGACACTCCGGGGATCACTTCGTAAGATATCCCGAGCTTGTCCAGCCTGTCCATCTGCTCCCTGTGGGCCCCGTAGATGGCGGGGTCGCCGGTGTGCACGCGGACGCACTTCTTGCCTGCGTCCTCGGCCTCCTTCATGACGGCGATGACCTCGTCCAGGTCCATGAGGGCGCTGTTGTAGATCTTCGCGCCTTCCTTGTGGTCCGACAGGACCTTGGGGTTGACCAGCGAGCCGGCGTAGATGATCACGTCGGCATCGTCGATAAGCCTCTTCCCTTTGATCGTAAGCAGCTCGGGGTCCCCGGGACCCGCACCGATGAATGATATCATCTTCCTCACATCTCCTTCTTTATGATCACGGTCGTGAAGTACCCGTAGTCGCGGTCCTTGTCCAGCGGCCCCACGTACTCGCCTTCCATGCCCACGTTGCTGACGACGACCCCGTTCTCCTGGGGTATCCCCCTGGATTCCATCATCTCGCTCAGCAGCGGGACCGATTTGAACGCCTTCATGACGACGACGTTGTCGAAATTGTCTAGAGCGGCCTCCAGGAGCTTGGTGTTGCCCTTGGCCATCGGCACGACGGCCAGCCCCTGGTCGCCGATCATGAGCGGTATGCCCGCGAGGGCGGCGCCGTGGCAGAACGAAGGTATGCCGGGGATGACCTCTGTGTCGTATCCCCTCGCGGCGATCTCGCGGTCGATGTACATGTACGTGCTGTAGACGCCCACGTCCCCGAGGGTGACCATGGCGATGTCCTCGCCGTTGTCCAGGAGCCTGCACATCTTGTCCATGGCGTCCTTCCTGCACTTCTCCCTCACGGAGTCGTCCGGGTCCATGGAGAACAGGAACTCGTCCACGCTCTTCTCGGAGATGTCGACAACGCCCTTGATGATGTCGAGCGCCACGCTCCCCTCGCCGAGCTTCTTCACGGGGTATGCGATGACCCCGCATTTCTCCAGCACCTCTTTGGCCTTCAGAGTGAGCAGTCCGGGATCCCCCGGGCCTACCCCTATACCGTACAATTTTCCAGACATCTGTATCCGCCTCTTGGATGGGTCAGCCATGTTATCCCAACTATTATAACTTGGCGCATTCATCCAACCGAGGCCCATCCGGATTAGAATCTGGGCATGCGGACCGGTGGAATGATGTCATCTGATTCGGATCTGTACGTTTTCGTGAACAACAAGAAGCTCAGGCGCGGCCATACCACAGGCACCTGCGCCGCAGCCGCATCCCGCGGAGCAGCCGAAGCGGCGCTGTCCCAGAAGCATGTGGAGAGGGTGCCGGTACGCACTCCGGCAGGGATCGTCCTGGACCTGCCCGTGGAGGATGTGTCCTTCGACAAGTCCCATGGGAGATGCGCCGTCAGGAAGGACGGCGGGGACGACATAGACGCCACCCACGGCACGCTTGTCTACGCCGATGTCGATTTGATCGAATCGGGGATCGTGATCGACGGAGGGCTCGGGGTCGGAAGGGTCACCAGGAAGGGCCTGGACCAGCCTCCGGGGAACGCCGCCATCAACCATGTGCCCAGGAGCATGATCGCAGAAGCTTTGCAAGACCTGGCGTCGTCTCTGGGATACACCGGAGGGTTCTCGGTCGTGATCTCCGTGCCGGAAGGGCTGGAGATCGCCAAGAAGACGTTCAACCCCCGCCTCGGGATCGAGGGCGGGATATCGATACTCGGAACGAGCGGGATAGTGGAGCCCATGAGCGAGACCGCCATCGTGGACACCATCCGCACCGAGATGAGGATGAGGGCAGCCAACGGGGACAAGGTGCTCCTGGTGGTCCCGGGCAACTACGGCAAGGAGTTCAGCTCCGGGATGGAAGGGATAGACCCCGATTCCGCCGTGAAATGCAGCAACTTCGTCGGGGAGATGCTGGACTGCGCCTGCGAGCTGAAGACCGACGTCGTCCTGGTGGCGAACATCGGGAAGATCGTGAAGGTCGCCGGCGGGATAATGAACACGCACTCCCGCAACTCCGACTGCAGGATGGAGATCCTGGCGTCCAACGCCGCCCTTGTCGGAGCGGACATCGAGGATGTCAAGAGGATAATGGGGTGCATCTCCACGGACGATGCCCTCGACATAATATCCGCCGCGGGCCTCGTAGAGCCTGTGTCGGACCTGCTGATGCAGAAGATTGAATATTACATGAACCACCGCACAGCAGGTGCTATTCGCACCTCGGCGGTGATGTTCTCCTCGAAATACGGTTTCCTGGGGAAAACGTCCCTCGCCGACGGGATGCTCGACGAGATAAGGGCCCAGGGGGCGAAGGAATGAGGATCAACGTGGTGGCGTTCTCCACCAACGGCTGCCGGACCGCGCTGAGGGTGAAGGACGCTCTGGAAGGCGAGGACGTGAGGCTGTTCTCCAAGACCTCCTCGGACAACCTCGGGCTTGAGGCCATCGAGGGCAAGACGAGCGAATGGACCGGCAGGTCCTTCGAGGAATGCGATGCGATCGTGTTCGTCGGGGCCATCGGGATCGCGGTCAGGTACATCGCGCCCTACGTCAAGAGGAAGGACAAGGACCCTGCCGTCGTCTGCCTGGACGAGCTTGGCAGATGGACGGTCGCACTGCTTTCAGGACATATCGGAGGATGCAACGCGCTCACCGAGAGGATCGCCACCGCCATCGGATCGGAGCCGATCATCACGACGGCCACCGACCTGAACGGCAGGTTCTCCGTGGACACCTTCGCTACTCTGAACAAGCTCAGGATAATGTCCCTTGCGAAAGCCAAAGACGCTTCCGCCAGGATACTGGACGGGAGGTTCATCGGGCTGCACTCCGACATAGAGCTTTCCGGCAAGATCCCCGACGGCCTCACCGTCTGCGATTCGGGGGAGTTCGGGATCTGCATATCCCCCGACCCGGGATCGAAGCCTTTCGATTCCACCCTGAACCTGGTCCCGACGGACATAGTCCTGGGCGTCGGGTGCAAGAGGGGAACCGATCCCGAGAAGCTGAAGGAGTTCGTGAAGAGGAAGCTGTCCGAGATGGGCATAGCCCCGGAGAGGGTGGGCGCCATCGCCAGCATAGACCTGAAGAAGGACGAGGCCGCCATCCTGGACCTCGCATCCTGTCTCAGAGCTCCCGTCACATTCCATACATCCGACGAGCTGAACTCCCTCGAGGGCGAGTTCTCCTCGTCTGGATTCGTGAGATCCGTCACCGCGGTGGACTGCGTCTGCGAGAGGTCCGCCGCGATAGCATCCGGCGGCAGGGACTTCCTGCTCCGGAAGACCGCAGAGAACGGGATGACATTGGCCGTCTGCAAAAGGACGGTGTCGCCGAGGTTCGATTGACATGAAAGGGATACTTGTTTTCTCAGGCACTACGGAGGGCAGGACGCTCTCGGATTGGCTCTCGTCCGCCGGACTGGACGTCCATGTGAGGGTCGCCACCGAGTACGGGGCGGACGTAATGGACAAAGGGAAGATGGAAGTGGATGTCGGCAGCTGCGGAGGCGCCGAGGGCATCGCCAAGGAGATCGGATCCAAGGACATAGGGCTCGTGGTCGATGCGACCCATCCCTACGCCTCCAGGATAACCGAGCACATCCGCCAGGCATGCGAAGCCACCGGCACCGAGTGCATAAGGGTCGTCAGGGACGGCTCCGCCGTCGAAGGCGACGACATCGTCGTTGTCGGTTCTGTGAAGGAGGCTGTGGACTACCTCTGCACCACGGAAGGCATCATCCTCGCCGCGACCGGATCGAAGGAGATCGAGGAGTACACCCGCATCCCCGGATTCAAGGACAGGGTCGTCGCCAGGGTGCTCTCCACCATGGACTCCATGCAGAAGTGCGTCTCCCTCGGGTTCGAGGGCAAGAGCCTGATCTGCGCCCAGGGACCGTTCTCCGAGGAGTCCAACTACGCCGCCCTGGTCCAGACAGGAGCATCATTCATAGTCACAAAGGACTCCGGCACGGCCGGAGGGTTCATGGACAAGGTCCGCGCCGCCCGCAGGGCCGGTGCGAAGGTCGTCCTCATAGCAAGGCCGGAGGACCACGGCGTCGGATACGACGAAGCCGTGTCCATGCTCGCCGATAGATTCGGTATAGAGCCTCCGAAGGCCTCGGTCCAGCATGAGAAGAGGAGCATCTCGCTCATCGGCATCGGCATGGGCCCCGGAGACCTCACCCAGAAGGCCCTGGCCAGAGTGATGGACGCGGATGTCCTCGTCGGAGCGAAGAGGATGGTGGAGTCCGTCGGCCCCACCGGGAAGGAGGTCCTGATAGAGTACCGCCCGAAGGAGACCATGGAGTTCCTGGACTCCCATCCGGAGCTGACGCACGCGGCCGTTCTCCTCTCAGGGGACGTCGGCTTCTACAGCGGGGCGAAGAAGCTCCTGGATGCCATCGACAGGGACGTCTACGACGTCTTCGTCGAGCCCGGGATATCCTCTGTCGTTTACATGTGCGCCAAAGCGGGCGTGCCATGGCAGGACGCCTATCTGACAAGCTCCCACGGAAGGTCCGCGAACCTCGTGAACCTGGTTAACACCCATGCGAAGGTGTTCACCCTGCTCACCGCCACGGAATCCGTGCAGGAGATGTGCAGAGAGCTGATCGACTACGGCCTGGACGATGTCACAGTCCATGTGGGCTGGAGCTTCGGTTATCCCGAGGAGTCCATGGCGTCCGGCAAGCCGTCGGAGCTCGCCTGGAAGGAGTTCGGCGACCTGTGCGTCGCGTTGATCATGAACCCGTCCCCGGACACCAGGAACCCCATAGGCATCCCGGACGAGGACTTCGTGAGAGGCGATGCCCCTATGACCAAGAGCGAGGTCAGGGCCCTGTCCGTGGCGAAGCTGAAACTGTCCCCGGATTCCATAGTCTACGACGTGGGCGCCGGCACCGGCTCCGTGTCGGTGGAGATGGCGCTGACCGCTTACAACGGGATGGTCTACGCCGTCGAGAAGGAGGACGCCGCCGCAGGCCTCATCGAGGTCAACAAGCTCAAGTTCAAGGCCAGCAACCTGCAGGTCATCAAAGGGTTGGCACCGGAAGCCCTGGCCGACCTCCCCGCTCCCACCCATGCATTCATAGGAGGGTCCTCAGGGAACCTGGAGCAGATCGTCCAGTGCCTCCTGGACAAGAACCCCGATGTCAGGATCGTCATCAACTCGGTGACCATCGAGACCATGGCCGAGACCATGGAGGTCTGCAAGAAGCTGGGCCTGGTCGAAGAGGACATCACCAACATCAACGTGTCCAGGGCGAGGAAGCTTGGAAGATACCATCTCATGACCGCACAGAACCCCGTGTACATAGCGGTGGTGAGGAAGGGATGAGCCTTC
>CAVHQB010000101.1:0-6206 GCA_963637895.1 Lachnospiraceae bacterium | reverse complement strand
GTCGTGGACGGCGGGGCCGAGGTGGGGGGGAACCTGTCCACCGGCGACCTGACCATAAAAGGCAGAGCCAGCGTGGCCGGGGATCTGACGTCCGAGAACGTGACGATCGACGGCGTCCTGAGCGTCAGGGGCATCATGTCCTCGAAGAACATCGACCTCAGCGACAGGGTCACCGTCCTCATCGAGGGGAGGGTGTACGTCGTCGATGTCAGAGGCAGGCTGGATGTCCACAAGGACCTGATATACGAGAAGACGCGCGCCCGCGGGGACGTGTCCGTCCGCGGCGATGTCCCCTTCGGCGATATCGAAGCCGGGCAGTCCTTCGCAGTGGAGGGCGAGGTCGCCGCAGGCGACTTCGTCGTCGAGGACGGCGCCGTCGTGAAGATCAAAGGGAGCATGACCGCCGAGGGCCTGACGGTCGCCGAGGGCGGAGAGCTCACCGTGGAAGGGGACCTGGAGTGCTCCGAGCCGAAGTCCCTCGGCGCGGAGACGGCTTGCACGGTCGAGGCGATGGGCATTATCAAGATCAAGAGCAGTCTGACCTATGATGAGGTTTCCGTCTTCGGATCCTTGGAGGTGGGCGGGGACATGAAGATCAAGAACATCAAGGTCTACGGAGACCTGGATGTGGACGGGAAGATCATAGCCGACCGCGTCATGGCCGGGAACGGCCACGACATCGACGGCGTCATCAGCGCGGAGATGATGGTCGTCCCGAGCGAGGTGTCGTTCACAGCCGACGGCGGACTGGATGTCGGCGACCTGGTAGTCCTCGGAACGTTCTCCTCCGCCGAGAGGTTCTCGGCAGAGCGGATATTCGTGGGCCTCGCCGGAACAAGCGACAACCCGTCGCTGGGAGATGTCGCCGCCCTGCTGGTTCCAGAAGGGGTCGCCATCGATGGCTTGAAGGCGATGTACATCGCCGAAGGCGCGGTCGTCGAGGGCATGCCCTGCGAGATGGTCAAGACCGTGTACATGGTCAACGGCGTCGTGTACGCCACCGCACTGTCTCCCGTAGGCTGCTCCCCTAAGGTCTCCGACCTGAGGGTGCCCGCCCTCAACGGGACGTCCGTGCCCGGATGGACCTGCACCGTAGACGGGAAGGAGGTCGCGGTCGGCGACATGCTCGTCGGCGCAGCCGACGAGGTGCACGCGGCCCTCTGCAGCGTCTCGGTAGATATGGACGAGGGATTCGCGAAGGTCTTCGTGGACGGGACCGAGGTCCCGACAGCCGAGGCGTTCAGCCTCGCGGTCGGAGAGCACACGGTGACGTGGGCTATGGATGACGGATATGCAGGCGACGGTGCTGTCGTGAGATTCGCAGGCGATACCGTGTCCGGAGGATCCTTCACGGTCGGCGCGGATGACGACGGAGCCGTCCTCGCGCTGACCGGTGCGAAGGCAGCATCCGATGTCAGCGGCTCCTCATGGAACGCTGGTGCGATCGTCCTCGCGGTCATCGTCGTACTGGCCGCCGCACTCGTCGGATACAGGGTCATCAGGACCTGATCCCGAAACCCATTCACCGCCTCTGGGCCGAAGGCCCGGGGGCTCCTGGACATCATCCTTCGACAGCGCCTCCCTGTCCCCTGCTCGCAGGCCCCGTCGTCTTGTGACGGTTCCCCGTCTCGCGGTGCGCCGGCTCGGGCTCCACGGGCAGGCGCTGCTCCTCTGCCTTCGTCATGGCGGGCATCGTGCTCAGCGTCCGGCGGGCGGCGGAGCCGGTGCCCGACGACGATGCTGTCCGGACGGCACGGATCGTGCAGCCGATGTCCGAACCATTTTACATTCACACGGCCATCGTTCCCATCATGAACGCGAAACATATCTTGGCGATGGCCGTGACCGCCGTCTGCATCCTGGCGCTCGCATCTTCCGCAGGAGGGTCCGATGCTTCCGCAGATGCCGGCACAGCCCCGATCGCAGTCCCTCCGACGCTCATAGAGCCCGCATCGCCGGGCTCCTTCGTCGAGGACATCACCGACACCAGCAAGGAGTACTATGTTGCCAGCGATATCATGCTGAACCCCGGCCAGAGCGGCGACATAACCATCTACCTCGTCGGGACCGGCTCCATAACCAACGGAGAGGATGCTACCGGGGAGGTCACCGTCAAGCTGGCCTCCGACGGCGACGCCAAGTCCGCTCCGACCAGATGCTACTCGGGCCTGGCCCTTGCCGCCAGCCCCGGCCACATCTACTGCGCCGTGCTGCCATCGCAGGGCGATGACGCGCACATCAGGTCCACGGTCGCCGCGCCGGACGGCTTCGGCGTCCGTGTCTACGACGGCAACGGCTACTTCCATTATCCTGCAGGGGCAGATGCCGTCGCCGACCTGTCCGCCCTGTTCAGCACCGTCACCGTCATCGACGGCGGGCGCGTGACCGTCAACGGTATGTCCTCCGGAGAGGCGAGGAACGTCCTCATCCTCGAGGATGTGAAGTCGGACACCGGTGCCTTGGTCCTAGGCGGAGCCGGAGGCTCCCTGGTGTTCAACGGCAGCTCGATCTCCAACGACCCCTCCAAGGGGGATCCCAAGGCCCATGTGGCCGTGAGCCTCGGATCCGCTGACATGCAGCCCGTTCCCGACGAGGCCGCCCTCGCCAAGGCCGACTACGACATGGCCATGTGCGGCTCCACAGGCTACAGCAGCATCGAGGCGCTCCTGGAGAGCGGGGCCGAGGGGGACATCCACGTGTTCGGAACGCACATCGCCGGGGAGGACATCTCCCTGACGGACGGCAGGTGCATGACCGTCCACGGAGGCTCGTCCTGCACCGGCACCGTGAAGGCGGCCGGAGCGTCCGTGTCGCTGACCGCCGCGGGCGGCGTCAGCATCCTCTCCGAGGACGGCTCCGCGGTCCTCTACGGGAGCCTGACAGGCATCATGACGGTGTCCGGACCCGCCGACGCTGGATACATCTCCGAGAACCTGGCCGTCGCCGCCACCGGGCAGCTCTTCGTGTGCGAGGACGGGGTCCTGACGGTGCAGTTCGGCTCTGCTTTGGACATAGCATCCCCCGCCGATGGCGGGGCGCCCGTCATCGTCGAAGGGAGGATCGTCTTCGAGGACGGCTCCGACATCAAGGCCGGCGGAGAGCTGCTGGTCAACGGCACCATGGAGGCCTCGGACCTCGTCCTGGACGATTACGACCTGGTCCGCATCATCGGCGAACTGAACATCGAGGACGGATGCGCCCTGACCGTGAGCGGGTACTACCTGTTCCTGGGCGAGAAGGCCCTGTCCCTCGGGCACAAGACCTCCGGGAAGGTGACGGGAACGGTCCTGTTCGAGTCCCGCGGAGCAGTGTTCGCTTATGCAGGAGCCTCCACTGAGGGCGTCGGAACGGCATCGACCACGTACTTCATCAACGGCACGGCGTATGCGACCATCTGCACAGGCTCCGACGGCCCCGCCATAGAGTCCGTGAGCTACCCGGACCGGGGGATCAGCCTCGAAGGCCTCGTCATCCCGACAGACGAGAGCGGCAATGTGGCTATCCAATGGTACTCCTCGCCGGACCTGTCCGGAGACGCGGTCAACTTCGAGAAGGTCGGGCAAGCGCCCAGCGTGTACGCCTCGCTGGAGAAGCCCTCCGCAAACAGCGACTCGATGTACTATATCGCCGCGGTCGTGGTCATAGCGGTCATAGCCGCTATCGCAGGCTTCAAGCTCTTGAAGCATTGAGCCGAAACGCCGCCGGGGCTTCCCGGCGGCTTCTACCTTATCGAAAACAGTGCCGCATCATGACAAGCTCCTTCGGCCGCCCCCTTCCGGAGAGGCTGCTTGGGAACTGACGGACGAAGGGGCTTATACCAAGAGGCGCAAGCTCTCTCCATGGGATCGAACAGCAAGACATCCAGGGGCCCGAACCACGATCATGCATCTGCAGAGCGGCGTCCGGCCCCCGGCAGCGAGCACATCCGAGCCTGTGACGGTCTCAGGATCCCGATGCCCCGACTCCGGAAAGCACCCTCATGCCGCAGGCCCCGACGGCCGCTGTCCATCGGCCGACCATTATTCGGATTATTCGAACGATAGCGAATAATCCGAATAATAACAGCGAACAATGCCGGAAGAATCGCACTTCAGGTTCACAAAATGCACAGAAATGTTCATCCATTATTCAGCGATTGTTCGGATGACCGCCGTTTTTATGCGATTCATCACGGTCTTTATTCGAAAACAGCCTGTTTCTATTCGGCCGTATCGATGCAGCATCATAGAGGGCCTGCCGGTCCGGACCATGGTATGCTCCGACCATATCCTGCTTCCGACAGCCGAAGGCCCCGTTCCCCGGAACGTCGATAGTGGTCCAGGGGACTCCCGGTTGCGGTTCCTCAGCTCGGCGGGCATGAGCGGTCATGTTCCGAAGGGGCAAATCAGAGGTGGAGGCCGGGCGTTGTAGTTACAGAAATGGGGTCGAAACCGGCCAGCCATTATATACGGATGAGAAATCGATAGGAGCATGTTGCCGACAGGTGCCGCGGAGCATCCGAGAGAATGGAACACGATAATGAGCGGGCTGCCCTTCGCGCATGTCCGCGAAGAAGGCGGATACTGCATCGACAGGACCCTCCTGATCAAGGATCTGATCGACACCGATATCGACGGGGTCTTCATGTTCACCCGCCCTCGGGCGTTCGGGAAGTCCCTCAACCTGACGATGCTCGATGCGTTCTTCAACATCGAGCACAAGGGGAACACATGGTTCGACGGGCTGGAGATCTCCGAGCGCCCCGAGTACGGGAAGTTCAAGAGCGCATATCCGGTCATCTATCTGGACCTCGGAAGCGCCAGGACAGGCACGTACAGCTCGTTCATCCATATGATGCAGGATTGCCTATGGAGCTGCTTCAGCAGGCATAGCCATCTGCTGGAATCGGAGGGGGCGGAGAGCTCTCTGAAAGAGCTCTTCCATGCTCTCGGCGGCATGGATGCTTCCGAAAGCGAGACCGTATCGGCCATCGTATCCCTCTCCCGCGCCCTCGCCGCCGAGTTCGGAACGAATCCCATCATCCTCATAGACGACTACGACCGCCCGGTATCGAAGCATTTCGGGACGGAGTCCCATGAGCCGATGATGAGGTTCCTCTCGGAGTTCCTGCGCACGTCCATCGACGGCAACCCGTACCGCGGGATGGTATGCATCATGGGCGTCATGCCGATCGACGTCGGACTGAAGGATGTCATCGCGAGCACCGTCCTCTCCGGAGGATCCCCCGACAGGTTCGGGTTCACGGAATCCGAGGCCGAGAGAATCCTAGCGGATTTCGGGCATCCGAACGGGCTCGAGCTCATGAAAGAATGGCACGGAGGCTACCGCTTCGGAGATGCTGAGGTCCTCAACCCCTGCTGCGTCATGCGTTACGCCGTTGAGAGGGGCAAGCAATACCTCTACTGGACGAGCAGCAGCAGCCTGGAATCGGTAAGGCACATGGTCGGGAACGTCTCGGAAGATGACTTCATCGACGTCCTGAGGCTCGTGGCCGGCGGCTCCGTCCTGTCGGCTCTGGAGCAGCGGTTCAGCTACGGGCCCATATAGGCCTCAAAGATGCTGCTCTACAGCTACATGGCGACGGTCGGATACCTCAGGGCCGTTCCGACCGACATGACGGATGGATCGGGCAGGACGCTGTACAGGCTGTCTGTCCCGAACAGGGATGTGCTCAAGGCCATGCACAGGGCGATGAGGGACGCGCTTCCGTTGAGCTGCACATTCGTAGATTGCTTCAGCAGAGCGGTCTCGGAGGGAGACGGGAAGAAAGCGCAGGCGGCCTTGGCCCGGATGATGGACAAGCGCGCCTTCGCAAGCCTCGGCGACCGCGCATGGAGGATCATGGTGCTGGAGCTCGTGCACGACATGTCCAAAGGGTGCGAGACAAGGATGGAGGTCCCGCCGGAAGAGGGCTGGATCGGCATCTCCTTCATTCCGAAGGCTCAGGATCGCCCCGGCATAGTCCTCGCGCTCTACGCGGCAGACGGAGATGATGACCCTGTTGCGGAAGCGGAAGCGGCTCTCGAACGGGCCCGCAGCAGCGAGCATCTCGGGGACATGAAGGGGCGCACCATCCTCATCGGGATGGCGTTCAAGGACGGCATTCCCAAGGTGAGGATCGGGTTCTCCGATGAACGGCGACGGGCCCGACAGCCGCATCCCCGACGGCGTTCCGCCAAGGCGGTTGTAGTTACATTTCTGCATCG
>CAVHQB010000100.1:0-6279 GCA_963637895.1 Lachnospiraceae bacterium | reverse complement strand
AGAGGATACACGCGGAACAGTCGTTCGTCGGGAAGGTCTTGTCCAGACGGCACATAACTCCACCGATGGTAGGGTCCTTCTCTACCAGGTAGACATGTATGCCCCTGTCTGCAAGATCCAACGAAGCCTGGATTCCTGCGATTCCTCCACCAATAACCAATGCCGATTTTGTCAAATCATTGCCTCCGTATACCAATTGGTGAATTGGAATAGAGGGGAGATGGCTAACAAGGTATATTAAGACCTACCCAGATAGTTTGAAATACTTGTCGGTCATTCCTCTAACCGTTCTGTTTCTTACGAGGTTTTGAACCGCCTAAAATTTTTAGGGTAGCTTAAAAATTTGATAGCCAGCATATCGGGAACTCGTGCCCAATCGTATTATCCTACGGTATAATACAACAGGAAAAACTGTATCGTTTCTGCCGATGCTTCGTATGTTTACGAAATAATTAACGCCGATTTCACCCTCCCGACAGGGCTTTTAATGATGGATGAACGCCTTTCCTTCGATACGTATGTCTGGCTATCTGAAATCAGGTGCGGCATCCATGCATCCATCCCCCGTCGGAGGCCGATGGCCGGAGACCCCTTCCGCAGCGCATTCCGCCGGGAGGTCCGCCAGGGATGGCAGGCCGACCTACAATCCAACATGGAGATGAGGGATGCCTGAACCTCGGAAACGTTAAATCGGATACATTGCTGGGAGTCCTCATGGTCGTGAAGTCCGTCCGCGGAAGGCGCAGGTACGTCTACGTCAAGGTGCCCGCAAGCATGCACAGGGACCGCCTCGAAGAGGTCCTCGCAGGCAGGGTGCCCTCGATGAAGGTCATAACGTGCTACCGCGGCAACGCCGTCGTCAGGTTCTCGCCGGCCGACAGGGAAGCCGTCGGATCCGTGGCGGAGTCCGAGGGGTTCGAGACGGTCAAGGTGTCCGGGACGCTCCGCACGCTGAGGGACGAGTACCCCTGCCTGAGGGTTCCTCAGAAGCGCAAGAGATGACGCATCCGTCCCGAACATGCTAGGATTCATGTTTTATACTGCTCCCTTTATCCTTGTCGCGGTAAAGATTAGGAGCAGGCATTATGCAACCCGGACAGATGGCTTATGACAGGGGGATAACCGTTTTCTCCCCTGACGGAAGATTGTTCCAAGTTGAGTACGCCCGCGAGGCCGTGAAGAAAGGCTCCACGACCATCGGGCTGAAGTACAAGGACGGGGTGGCCCTCATCGTGGACCGCAGGTCGTCCAGCAGGCTGCTGGAGCCCAGGTCGACGGAGAAGATCCACGGCATCGACGACTACATCGGATGCGCTACATCCGGTCTCGTGGCCGACGCCAGGATACTGGTCGACGAGGCCAGGAAGAACGCGCAGATCCACAGGGTCAACTACGGGGAGAACATCTCCGTGGAGATGCTCGTGAAGAAGATCTGCGACTACAAGCAGAACTACACTCAGTACGGCGGAGTCCGCCCCTTCGGGACGGCCCTCCTGGTCGCCGGGACCGACGACCTGGGAGTCCACCTGTTCGAGACCGACCCCTCGGGAGCCCTCGTGGCGTACAAGGCCACAGGCATCGGCACCGGCCGCCCTGCGGTCATGGAGTACTTCGAGAAGGAGTACAAAGAGGACATGACCTTCGAGGAGGCCATCGCCATGGGCCTCAAGGCCCTGGAAGCCGCCATCGAGGAGAAGCCCAAGGCGGAGAACGTCGAGATCGGAGTCGCCAACATCGGCGAGAAGTTCAAGAGGCTGCCCGCTGAAGAGGTCTCCGCATTCGTCGAGAAGATGTGAGACGATGGTCAATCTCGACGACGCGATCGTTGCCAAGCTGGAATCCCATGGGGAGACCTTCGAGATCCTCCTCGACCCTGCCGTGTTCGACATGATCAAGCAGGGCAAGAAGTTCGATATCATCGACTACATGGCCGTCGAGGACGTGTTCAAGAACGCGTCCAAAGGCACCAGGCCCCCCGAGGACAAGATAAAGGAGGTCTTCGGGACGGAGGAGATCGGAGCGATCGCCGCCAAGATCGTCGAGAAGGGCGAGATACAGATCACCACCGAGCAGCGCAAGGAGATGCTCGAGGCCAAGAAGCAGCAGGTGATCACGTACATCGCCGCCAACGCGATCAACCCGCAGACCCATACCCCCCACCCCCCGCTGAGGATACAGCTGGCGCTGGAGGAGGCGAAGTTCCATGTGGACCCGTTCAAGCCCCTGGAGAAGGAGATCGACGAGGCCATGAAGCTGCTCCGCCCCCTGCTGCCGATAAGGTTCGAGAAGAGCCGCATCGCCATCAAGCTCAACGGGACCGACTACGGCCGCTGCTACGACGACATAATCCACTACGGAATCGTGGAGAGGGAGGAGTGGGCCGCCGACGGCTCGTGGATCGGGCTGATGGAGATACCCGCCGGGATGATCACGGAGATAACCGAGAAGCTGAAGCACAAGACCAAGGGCACCGCCTCGGTCAAGCTGGTCAGCTGATTTTCAATTCAAGAGAGATGATAATATGGAGAAGAGAAACGCCAGACAGACGCGCGAGATCGTCGTGCCCGGCGACGTCCTCGACGGGACGGGAATGAAGCCCGGAGAGAACGCATATGTGCTGGACGGCAAGGTCCGCGCCAGCGTGATGGGAGTCCGCAACGTGTTCCAGAACACCGTCGGGGTCATCCCGTTGAAAGGATGCTACATGCCGACCTCAGGGGACACCGTCATCGGAGTCATCGTGGATGTCGGGCCCTCCAACTGGCTCGTGGACATCGGCGCGCCCTACCCTGCGCCCCTGCATGTAAGCGAGGTCCCGTGGAAGGTCGAGTTCGGGGACACGTCCCGCTACCTCACCCTGGGCAACGCGGTGATCCTCAAGGTGCTCTCCGTCGACGAGAGCAAGAAGATACAGGTCACCATGAAGGACTCCGGCCTCAGGAAGATCGAGGGCGGAAGGCTCGTGAAGATCACCCACTCGAAGGTCTCGAGGGTGATCGGGAAGAGCGGCAGCATGATCACCATGCTCAAGAGCATGACCGACTGCCGCATGACCGTCGGACAGAACGGCATGATATGGATAGACGGAGACGACGAGAACGCCGATGTGGCCGTCGCAGCCGTCGAGATGATCGAGGCCCAGGCCCAGGCCAGGGACCTCACCGACAGAATCAAAGCATTTATCGAGAGCAAGCTCCCCCAGAGCGAAGAATATGATGAGGGGGAGGAGTGAATATGAGCGGACATACTGACATGGTATTGGTTGACGAGAACGGCATGCGCATCGACGGAAGGACCGAGGAGCAGCACAGGCCCATCAAGATCGAGGCGGGCGTCCTCAACAACGCCGACGGATCCGCATACGTCGAGATCGGGAAGAACAAGGTCCTGGCCGCGGTCTACGGGCCCAGGGAGTGCCACCCCAGGCACCTCCAGAACCCCACGAAGGCCATCGTCCAGTGCAAGTACAACATGGAGGCCTTCTCCGTCAGCGACAGGAAGAGGCCCGGACCGGACAGGAGGTCCATCGAGATCTCGAAGATCATCTCCGAGGCCCTCGAGAAAGTGGTCCTCACCGAGCTGTACCCCCGCGCGTCCATCGACGTGTACATCGAGATCCTCCAGGCCAACGCCGGGACCAGGTGCGCCGGCCTCACCGCCGCATCCGTCGCCCTGGCCGACGCCGGGATCCCCATGAGGGACATCGTCCCCGCCATCGCCGCCGGGAAAGCCGACGGCCACGTGCTCCTGGACCTGAACAAGGAGGAGGACAACTACGGCCAGGCCGATGTGCCCATCGCCATCATGCCCTCCACCGACGAGATCGTCCTGCTCCAGATGGACGGGAACATGACCCGCCAGGAGTTCGACCACGCCATCGAGCTGGCAGTGGGAGCGTGCCACGAGGTCCACGACCTCCAGGTGGACGCCCTCAAGAGACGCTACGGCAGGGCTTCGCAGGAGGCATCCGAATGAGCAACGAGATGATGTCCGAGATCAAGCGCGACCACATGCTGAACCTCCTCGCCGAGGGGAAGAGGCTGGACGGCCGCGGAGTCACCGACACGAGGAAAGTGTCCATCGAGACCAACTGCATCGAATCCGCCGACGGGTCCGCAAGGGTCAAGCTCGGCAAGACCGAGGTGATCGCGGGAGTCAAGATCATCCCCGGAACCCCCTTCGGAGACACCCCCAACCTGGGAGTCCTCACCATGGGAGCCGAGCTGATCCCCATGGCCCACTCCACCTTCGAGTCCGGTCCTCCCGGAGAGGACGCCATCGAGCTGGCCCGTGTCGTGGACCGCGGCATCCGCGAGTCCGGCATGGTCGACGTCGAGAAGCTGTGCATCACCCCCGGAGAGGAGGTCTGGATGTGCTTCGTCGACATCTACGCCCTGGACTACGACGGCAACCTGTTCGACGCCGCCAACCTGGCGGCCGTGTCCGCGCTGAAGACCGCCATCGTGCCCGGAGAGCAGTACGGGAAGGGCGAGAACAAGCCCCTGCCCATCACCTGCCTCCCCATATCGGTCACGGAGGCCAAAGTCGGAAATACTTTAATAGTAGACCCCGACTACGACGAAGAGCAGATTTCATCCGCACGCCTGACAGTCACGACCGACGATGTCGGCAACTTCAGGGCGATGCAGAAGGGGGGCTGCGGTTCCATCACTCTCGACGAACTGAGCCTCTGCCTCGACAGAGCCGTGGAGATCGGTGCGGAGATCAGAAAAATCATCGGGTGATTTCCAATGGCAAAGAGAACAGAGAAGGCAGGAAGCGCAGGCAGATTCGGTGCCAGGTACGGAGTTATCGTTCGCAACAGGGTCAAGAACATCGAGGCCCAGCAGAAAGCGAAGCACGAGTGCCCCGTCTGCCACCACGACTCCGTGAAGAGGGTCAGCTCCGGAATCTGGAGCTGCAAGCACTGCGGAACCAAGTTCGCGGCAGGCGCCTACAGCCCCAAGACCAAGAAGGAGCTGTCCCAGGTCAGCGAGAACTGAACAGGTGGTCCGATTGTCCGACTACAGATGCGCCAAATGCAATGAGCCCGTGAGGAACGTCAACACCCTCGGGCTTCAGTGCGAGAAGTGCGGATCCAAGATCTTCTTCAAGGAGAGGCCTCCGTCGAAGAAGGTCCTGAAGTCTGACTGAGATGCTCAGAGCGGTCCTCACCGTCACCGGGCATGCCGCGGAAGCGGTCATGCCGTCGATGGGCCCCGAAACGGGAAGGGAGCTGTCCCGCACCGTGTCCTCCATATCCATGGAGGGAGGGGATGCCGTCATAAGGGTGGAGGCGGCGGACACTTCCGCCATGAGGGCCGCGCTCAACTCGCATCTCGAATGCATCAGGGTCATTGAGGACATCGAGAACCTGGCGGTGATGAAACCATGAACGGAATCAGCCCCCAACTTCAGAACCAGATCACTCAGTTCCAGCAGGTCCAGCAGCAGCTCCAGGCTGTGTCTTCCCAGAAGATGCAGTACGACGCCCAGAAGCGCGAGACCACCAGGACCCTCGAGGAGCTGAAGGCCTGCACCGGCGCCGTGTACAAGAACAGCGGATCCCTTCTCATCAAGGTCGAGGACAAGGACGCCCTCGTCGCTGACATGGAGGAGTCCCTGGAGATGATGGATGTCAGGATCGGATCCCTCGAGAGGCAGGAGAACAGCCTCAAAGAGAAGTACGCCGTCCTCCAGCAGGCCATCAACACCGCCATGGGCAACGCCCCCAGGCAGTGAGCGCAAACCCGATACAACGGCCCCTCCGGGGGCCTGTCCCCTTTTTTCACAGGACTTCCGTGGACGGAGCCCGCCACTATTAAGTATCTAGCATAAAGTGCGACACCCATGGAAGCACTCGTTCTCGACGAAGTGCGGAAATCCTACGGCGAGAGGGAGGCCGTCCACGGCATATCCCTGACAGTCGAGGAGGGCGAGATCTTCGGTCTCATCGGCCACAACGGGGCCGGCAAGACCACCACCCTCCGCATGATCTCCACGCTTCTAAGGGTCACATCAGGGAGGATAACCGTCTGCGGGCACGACGTCATGACGGAGCCGGACGAGGTCAGGAAGGTCATAAGCTACCTGCCCGAGGACGCCGGAGCGTACAAGGACCTTACCGGAAGGGGGTACCTGGAGTTCATGGCCAGCTTCTTCGCCTCGGGCGAAGAGAAGAAGGCGATGGTTGAGAAGGGCATCGCCATGGCCGACCTCGGGGAGAGGATAGACTCCAAGGTGGACACCTACAGCAAGGGGATGATGCGCAGGCTGCTC
>CAVHQB010000099.1:0-6305 GCA_963637895.1 Lachnospiraceae bacterium | reverse complement strand
TGTGTTGATTATGGTCATATGTCCACCTCAGATATCGGCTGTTACGATGTTGACGGTATAAGTATCCTGAGGCGTGGTCGTGCAGGTGAATGTCAGGGTACCGTCGCCCTGTGCCGATGCATACACGCCGTTCTTGCCGTAGGACGCGATGCTCCCCGCAGGAGCCACCCAGACGATGTTGCTCGCTGTCACGATGGAGCACGAGACGGTCTGGGTGAGGGACGTGGACCAAGACGATGCGTTCAGGACCACGGTGGCCTGCTGGAGCTTCGGGATGGTCTTCACGGTGGTCTCCAGAGTCGTGACCCTGGTGCCCATGGCGGTGATGTCCGAGGCGTTCTTGGCGATGTTGGTGTTGGCCGTGTCCACACGCCCATCCACGGTCTTGATGGCGTTGGCGTTGGCCGTGATGTTCGACGCGTTGGTCTCCGTCTTGGCCACGAGGTCGTCCCATCCGTTGACACTCCCCGTACCGTCGGACTCTGCGAAGATGGTCCCTGCACCCGATGCGCTTCCCTTGACCAGTCCGGCAGTGGTATTGCTCCACGGTGCGGCCACCTGCTGTGTGAGAATCCACGTGGTGCCGTCGTACTGGTAGGAGATGGCCTTGGCGATGTCCATGCATATGTCACCCTTCACAGGTGCTCTCCCTGCGGCCGCGGTGAACACGGAGGTTATCTGAGCCTGTGTGGGCGATGTGGACGGCAGAGTGACGTAGACGACCGCCTGCTTGTTCTCCAGTGCCGAGACCCTGCCCTGAAGGTCCGTGATGGAGTTGAACGTCTGGGCGTTCATGAGCCCTGCCTGAGTGGACGATGCCACGGGGATGGCGGAGCTCTTCTGTCCTCCGTCGCTCTGGGCCATGGCCAACGTGCCTGAGCTGGCTGTGACCTGCACGGTCGCGTCTGCCAGTGCCGAATCGGCAACGGCCTTCGCGGTCTTCGCGTCGGCCAGTGCCTGGGTCGCGTCGGTCTGCGCCCCCTCCGCTTTCGTGCTCGCGCCCTGCGCGGTCGTCATCGCGTTCTCGGCGATGGTCGTGACGGACCCTGCCATGGAGTACGCGGAGTCCGCCTTGGCCGACGCATCGGCGATGGACTCGTCGAAGGTCCCGACGGTGTCCTTGAGGTCGTATATCTGGGATATGACGTCCTTGTTGTTGTACTGCTCTACGAGCGATATCCTTGCCATTAGTACCACCATATGTTCATGAAGTTGTTTTCGAACGCCCCGATGAACGAGGTGTCTATGTCCCTCCATCCGTCGATGGAGGTGTTGACGGAGTCCATAATCTGTGCTCCCGTCAGTGTCAGCGTGTCCGTGCCCGTGCGCTTCGTGGTACGGCCGTAGTTGGTCGTGGAGGTGTTCTCCCTGCTTGCAGTGCTCTCGTCGATGCCGAGGGACCCTGCGTAGTCGTCCGATTCGTTGATTGTACTGTCGGGCGTGTCCGACCTCTTGCTCTTGCTCTTGTTGCTTGTGGAATCCTTCGATGTGGCCGAGTCGGACCCTCCGTCGGTGTCCTGGGCGTCGTACGTGCGCTTGCTTCCGGGCAGAACGTCGGACATCATCGCGTTCTGGTTCTGCTCGTACAGGGTGTATGCACGCTCGTACATGCGCACCACTTCGTCGAACCTGTTCTGGAGCCTGTTCTGCCAGAGCTCCATGGTCTCCTGATTGAGCATCCTCTTGGCGTACCTCTGGAGGAACCTCTCGCCCAGAATGTCGAAGCGTGCTATCACATGGGTGCAGTCCTCCGGCACATCGAGTGCGGACCAACCGAATCTCCTCCAATCTATGGGAGAACCGTCGGGCTCGTTGGCCTTGAAGGTCTCCACATCGAGAAGGGTGGGCACCCAGGGCTGGTCGGGGTCGGGGAAGTATCCGTCGTTCATACGATCACTCCCACGATGGGGACCTCGCAGATGATGCAGAACACGAGGAACTTGAGGGACGAGAGGCTGTTCTCAAGCATCTCGGTCTTGCGCTCCACGGTCTGTATGCGGGTCTCGTGTTGTTCGATGCGTGCCATCTCATAGTCGCTCATCCTCATCACCTTCCTCTTCTCCTCTGGCGTCCTCCATGGCCTGCTGTGCATACTCGTCCACGACCGAGACGACCGTGACGGTCGCTCCGAGAATCTCCGAGATGCGCTCGCATGCCTGCTCCCTCTGCTTGAGCTTCTCCTGCCTCCTG
This sequence comes from Lachnospiraceae bacterium, assembly GCA_963637895.1. GTDB lineage: Archaea > Thermoplasmatota > Thermoplasmata > Methanomassiliicoccales > Methanomethylophilaceae > Methanoprimaticola. The sequence continues at coordinate 4,115 of CAVHQB010000099.1, read as the reverse complement.
ACCGTGAGCTTGGAGTCGTTGGACTGAACTTCGCTGACAGTCTGCTGTGCCCTCTTGGTGATGGGCACGCAGGGGAATCCGTAGAATGTCAGGAGCATGCACTCGAACCTGTCGAAGACCTCGAAGAGAGCGGGGTCTATGGCCGTGTTCGTGGCCTGTACCACAGGGTCCATGCGCTCTCCCGCCAGATTGGTGAATATGACGGGCTTGTTCTCCGCCAGTGCGAGGAAGTAGTTCTTCGCGGAGAGGAGATTGTCCTCGCTGACGTTGAACACGAACGGGCACTTGGCTATGAGCTGGAGCTGGTTCATGGTCAGGACGTTGTCCACGAGCTCGTTGACCATGGCCTCGGTGAAGCTCTTGTCGGGGGCACCGAACAGGTCGTTGCGCATGATGACGCTGTTATCGCTGTCCAGTATGAGGTCGTGGATGCGCTGCATGGATGCGGGCATCGTCTTGTTATCGTCCCATCCCACAGGGACGGGGCGCCACTGCGTAGGGTATCCGTACATGTTCAGTCCTCCCGTGTCATAGGTGTAGGGGAGGCAGTGGATGGTGTCCGTGCCGGGGTCCCTGAACCAACAGCACTCGCCGTTGTTGAAAAGGAACTTCTCGGGGACCGTGTCGCGTGACATCTCCCTCATGAGGTCGAAGGACGGGTCGGAGAACTCGTAGCGCCACATCGACTCCGCTAGGCCTGTGTAGAGCTTGATGAGGCCGTACTTGACGTCCCTCTTGAGCTCTTCCACACCCTCGGGGCTGTGGATGGCGTCACGGTTCCTCTCCCATGACTTGTTCATCTTGTTCATACTATCCTCACTCCGTCAGCGAATCTCTGTCTGAAATACTGTTTGGCTCCCGACGGGATCGAACCTGTGACGGTCAGGTTCTGTATCTGCAGGGGCCCTCCCTGCATGATGAGGGTCTTGCAGTAGGTGTTGGGTTCCTCCACCTCCACACCGTAGAGGTCGATGCTCGCCTGTCTCTGCTGTTTCGAGTAGCTGTCCCATGTCAGACAGCGTATCACGGGTTTATTGCCGTAGCCGATGAAGTCCGTGCCACTGCCGGGGAGGGTCAGTGTGGACGCTTGGCTGGCCTTGTACCTGAGGGTATTGGCCATCACCCTGTCGTTGGCCACACCCTGCGACCAATAGTCGAGACCCGCTCCTACGAGTCCCGTACCCATGGTGAGTATGGCCGCGGTGCCTGTGCTCATGCCCGCCTTGGTGGTGGTGTTCACAGCGCCACTGCCTGTGGGCACGGGCTTGCCTGCGGAGTTGAGCATGTACTGGCCGTTCTGGTTGGTCTTGCTGTTCCCCAGGCTGGCCATGACCGCGTTGGACGTGGAGCCTGTGAGAGTGGAGGTTATCGCCTGCGTTGCAGCGAGCTGTCTCTGTATCTGCATCTCCCTGCGGTCGTACTCCTGCTGTCCGCTGTATATGTAGGACGAGTAGGCGTTGGACGAGACGGCCAGGGACTTGAGGGGGATGTTGCACGTGAGCGTATCGGCGCCAGCCTCTGCGAGCTTGGAGTCGTCGGTGACGAACCTCAGGGCCATGTACGCGGACACATCGGCGTTGACTATGCGGTAGTGCACCTCCGTGACGTTCAGTCCGTACGGGAACTGGTAGCAGGGCTCGTTGTCCATGTCACACACGATGAACGTGTCCGTGTCAGTGGTCTTCACCGAGATGCCCTTGGACCTCTCCGCGTACACAGTGGATGGAGAGGCACTGGTCACGGGGAAGAAGCATCCGTAGGTGTTGGACCCGCTGGTCACCTGCTTCACCCTCCATCCGTCCAGATAGAAGTAGCCGGAGGAGACCGTGAAGGAACTGGGTGCGATGGGCGACAGCCATGCGGCATAGATGGAATCGGGGTCCAGCTGGAGGAGCTCGTCGAACTGTCCCGTGACGGTCTCACGATAGGACGGGCACTGGGCCTCGTAGGTCTGGTACTTGGCCGTGTATCTGGTGTCGGGTATGTTGGGATTGACCATCCAGCAGAACGTCTGGTAGAAGGTGGTGCCCACCGAGGAATCGGTGGTCGTGACGTTGACAATCGCCCAGTAGTAGGACGTGTCGTCGTTGCCCGTGGTGATGGACTGGGTGCTTCCATCGGCGGTGTTGGTTATGTACGAATGGACCTGCGGAGGGTCGTTGGATGTGGCGGGGCGTCTGGTGACTATGCCGGAGCCGAACTTGGCGGAGTTGAAATACGTCCTCCAATAATCGACATGCCAGTCAATGACGGTCATGGGACTCCCTGCGGTGTCCGACCCGCATGCTGTACGGTCTATCCATCCGTAGAGGACGAGGTCATCGCCGTTGTTCATGTCCAGCGTGATGCGCAGGTACGAGCAGTCGTACAGGTCCTCGTATGCACGCTTGAGCTTGAGCTGAGAGAACAGGGTCTCACGGGATATCTGGAGACCTGTGAAGGTGGCGTACGGGTTCGATAGGGAAGAAGAGGAGGGGACCTCGAGAGTCCCCTCCGTGTAGCCACAATCCTTCCATATCTCTACTTTGGCTGTGGCCATTGGTTTGCACCTTCAAGCGGGAGCGAAGATGTACGCGACGTTGAAGAACGGGTCCTGCTGGAACGCGTACTCGTAGGTGGTGAAGTACGCGGTGGACTTCCTCGCAGGGTTCCTGAACGCCTCGGTGGTCATGGTGTCGGGCATCGGAGTAATCTTGAACGCCCTGTTGTCCACGACCATTCCGAGAAGCTCGGTGCCGGGTCCTCCTGCGGGAGTGGCGAAGTCATCCACGTAGTCGATGGAGGACTGCACGCGCAGGAGCTCGGGGTTGTACGTCTCGGACAGGAGCTTCTTGAACGTGGGGAACTCCACATCCTTCTTGAGAGCGATGGAGATGGAGTTGGACTTGGTGTTGTAGCCGGACGGGTTGTACTTGGTCGACTTGTATCCGAACTGCTTCTGGCCGATGGACCACAGGAGCTCGGTCATCTCCATGGCGAAGCCATCGTCGGTGACCTTGTGGGTGAGCGTGTGGATCTGGTCGGACTTGGCATTGCGGGTGGAGCCGGAGAAATACTCCTTGGAGGCGGTCCACATGTCGTCCTTGTAGCAGGCGTTGGTCCTGGCCATGATGGCGGCCATCGCATCGCCAATCATCTCCTCCGTCTGGCAGAACTGCCTGATGAGGTAGTCGTTGACCTCGGTGGCAATCTGCCTGGAGAAGTTCTTCTTGGCGACATTGGAGGTCATGGTGGCGTACTCTCCGTTGAAGAGAGCCTCATCGGATGCCTTGGGGTCGTACGCTCTGGAGGTGACCTCGGAGAAGCGTGCGGACATGATGGAGTCTCCTCTGGTGAGGGGAGCCTGCATGAATCTGGCGTAGAAATTCTCCTGAGTGTCGGGAGCGTACACATAGGAACGTCCGATATCGGAGAGCATGCCCGTGTTGATGGGGCTGGTCGTGGGCGTCCAATCGACGAGGGTCGACTGGTTGGCGACGAAGGACGCCGCCTGCATGTCAGGGAACCTGGCGCTGAACTGGGTATCCGTGTTGGTCATGTCAAATCATCTCACTGTAGATTTTGGACTTCTCGTAAAGGGCGTTTATCTTCTCCGCGTAGAGCTCCTCTTCGGTTTTGGGAGGGGCTTCAGGTTCGGGGCGTTCCGTGAACGCTGACTTCAAGAGCGCCGTCTTCAGGTCCTTGTTCTCAGACTCGAGAGCGGTTATCTTGTCGTCTTTTTCCTTGCTGGACTGCTCGAACGACGCTTTGAGGGCGGCGTACTGGGCATTCATCTCATCGCGCAGTTGCTCGATGGGGGACTTCTCTGGCACATCGGGTTCATCCATGGTCAGGCCGTCCTCAGAGGAATGTAATAATCCTTGTCTGGCACATCAAGAACCTCGGGTCTCTCGCTGTGGACCTCTTTGATGGCCAGATGCTCATCGTCATACATGTCGCGGAAGGCGGTGGGCATGGGTATGCGCTTCTTGCCTGCCACCGCGAACCACTCTTCCTGTCTGGTCTTCTGATTATAGACCATTTCGTACTTGTCTATCTCCATATTCTTCGGCACTCCTTGAAGGGTCTCCTCTCCCGGGCATGATGCGAATGCCTTCTCGTCTCCCATCCCTGGG
>CAVHQB010000098.1:0-6423 GCA_963637895.1 Lachnospiraceae bacterium | reverse complement strand
GATCATGAAAGTCATCGGGAACGGGATAGCCGTCGCCTGAGCCCTAGTCCCGGGGTTCACAGGCCATATATGACCGAATCGTTCCTGTCAGAGCCGGAGAATCACATCAGAATAACTCTAAATCGGCGTTAAATCCCGGGCGGAAAAGAGAGGGCATAGGATCCAAATCAGAGCGCTGAGTATCTGATCCTAAGTACTATCATTATATATTCAAAAACGAATTTTGTAACCATGGGACCCATACATCGCAAAATGTTTGCTCTGGTCGTGGTTCTTGTCATGTCGGTACCTCTCACGATATCGATATGCAATGATGATTCAGACGCTGCTAATGCCGTTGATTACTCGAGATGGTACTACAACCAGCTCGATGAACCGATGAAATACGCCTACGATGAACTACAGAGTTCCATTGCGGGCAATACCACAGTTACGGTGGACATACCTAACAGTATCACTGGAAACCTCTATGACGATTATGTTGACGGGAAATCCCAGGAAGTAGATTTTGCAATAGACAGGCTCTGGCGGAGCGTGCACAATGATAGCCCAGAAACATACTGCACGTATATTGATTATGAATGTGGTTCCGCAGGTACAATCGTTCGTGACTTGAAGGTCATATTCACCATTGAGGATGAATACACATCAGAAAAGAACGATGCGATCGAGGACTTCTTATCTTCATTGCATTTCTCCGGCGATGCCGTCGAGAAGATAACATCGATCCACAATTATGTCGCAGAGACACTGAACTATAACTTTGATGAATTCGAGGAGGAAAAGACGACCGGGGTCATTAACTGGAGCATACGCAGTCTCTACAGGGCGCTGTTAGGGGATCATGATGTCGTGTGCGAGGGATATGCGAGAGCGTTCAGAGCCATATGCGAATACAACGATATCCCTTGCATCATGATATCTGACCTTGCGGGAATCGAAGACCCGAAGGTAATGCATATGTGGAACATGGTCTATCTGAATGGTGCATGGTATACAGTTGATGCCACATGGGACGACAATTATGATGGCACTATCGGGGACACATACCTGCTCGTCGGCCAGAACACCGTCTGTGACGGGCTGACCATAGCCGATTCCCACACCCTGCAACAGGTCGTGGGTATTTACGGATTCGAGCTTCCGGCACCATTTGCCATCAACGCGTACGGCAGCGATGTCGCAACCATCAGCTTCGAGACTTATGGCGGCACAGCGATGGCCCCGATCACCATAGAAGCAGGTACTGTCCCGACAGTTACAGAACCCACATGGTCTGGTCACGAGTTCGTGGCATGGTACTTCGACAGCGATTTCACGGACATATGGAACGGCTCCGCGATATACTCCGACTGCTGCCTCTACGCGAAGTGGCTGACTGTCGAAGAACATACGTATTCATTCGAGATCAGCGGCACCTATCTGGCGATAATAATCGTCGTTATCCTGATCCTGGTTGCCGCGGTCGTAGCCGTGAAGCGCCACAGATGAGCAAAACGGAGACATCTCCCACTTTCCATATGCATGCCATTAGAGAGAAACGGCCTTGATGGTCGAACCATATGGATGGATTGCTTCGGATTCGGGGCGCATGCATGCCCCGAATCCCCATTTTGCGCCCAGGATGCAGAGCGCGGAAACTGAGGAAAGGGACACTTACGGCGATTTGATCGGACTGGTCCTTGATGATGAGAACATCGAGAGGGCACTCAAGCAGATTGTCGGCAACAAAGGCGCTCCTGGAATCGACGGGATGTCGGCGATGGAAGTGCGAATGCTCATTCAGCGACTTCAAGCGCATGTTCCTCGAGACCGTCGCAGCCAGGAGCGAGCTCGGGGCATTCCGCCAAGTGATGTGCAGGATCGACTTCTTCAACATGTACAAGGGCCTCAGGGCCCGGATCATGAAAGTCGCCGGGAACGGGATAGCCGTCGCCCGAGCCCCAATCCCGGGGCTCACTGTCCGGGTATGCTCGCGGTCGAATTATCGAACTCTGCAGACGCCATCCCACCGTTTTTATATCGCGCATCCGATGAATCCCCTGGGATGGATGCATGCGCGCAGCGATATACGTCAGGGTATCGACGGAAGACCAGGCGGTCGAAGGATACTCCCTGGATGCACAGGTCAAGCGCCTGGAGGCATACTGCAGGGTGCAGAACTGGGAGATCGCCGATGTCTACCGTGATGAAGGGTTCTCCGGAAGGACAACAGACCGTCCGGAATACACCAGGATGATGGAGGAGTCCGACAAGTGGGACACGATACTGGTCCTCAAGATGGACCGTATCCACAGGAACAGCGTGAACTTCGCCATGATGATGGACAAGCTCAGGTCCATGGGCAAGGAGTTCACCTCCATGCAGGACAAGTTCAACACGACCACCGCCATGGGAAGGTTCGTCATGGACATCATGCAGAGGATCGCGCAGCTGGAGAGCGAGCAGATCGGCGAGAGGGTCTACATCGGAATGAAGTTCAAGGCCGAGTCCGGCGACTGCCACCTCGGCTCAGGTCACCCTTATGGATACACATATTCCGACGGCAATCTTGTCGTAGTCCCCGAAGAGGCCCATACGGTCCGCGCGATGTACAACATGTACCGCAGAGGCTCCACGATGGACGACATAGCATCGTTCCTCAACGAGGCCGAGATCCCCGCGAAGAAGGGAGGCCAATGGAACAAGCAGTCTGTCTGCAATGTCCTCCACAACCCGCTCTACGCCGGATACAGGTGCTGGGACGGCATCCTGAAGAAGGGCGAGCAGGAAGCCATCATCACGCAGGATCAGTTCGAATCCATCAACGGCCCGCTCCCGGACTGCTGATCAGATGCCCGAAGGAAGGAAGCGCGCGGCCATATATGTCAGGGTCTCCACCGACGAGCAGGCCGCGGAAGGGTACTCTCTGGACGCCCAGAAGGCCATCCTGGAGGACCTCTGCATGGCGGAGGACTACGACATCGCCGGCATCTACGCGGACGACGGATACTCCGGCAGGAGCACCAAGCGCCCGGAATACAGGCGCATGATGGATGAGATCGATTCTTGGGACATACTCGTGGTCCTGAAGATGGACCGTGTCCACAGGAACAGCAGGAACTTCATGGAGATGATGGACATCCTCCAGAAGAGCAAGAAGGAGTTCGTCTCCTGCTACGAGTCCCTGGACACCAGCAACGCCCTAGGAAGGTTCGTCGTCGATATGATCCAACGCATGGCGCAGCTCGAGAGCGAGCAGATCGGCGAGAGGACCAAGATGGGCATGCGCGAGAAGGCCGAAGGCCTGGAGAAGGCCAAGGAAGGCAAGCGCACCATGGGGTTCAACCCGCCGTTCGGGTACTCCATCGTGGACGGGAAGCTGACGGATGTGCCCGAAGAGCTGGAGATCGTATCGGAGATCTTCCAATCATACGACGAGGGCTCCACCATCGATGCGATATGCTACCAGCTGAACTCATCCGGAAGGCTCACGAGGCGCGGCAATCCCTGGACCAAGTACAACCTGTCCAACATCCTCCACAACCCCGTGTATGCGGGCTTCATGCGCTGGGAGGAGCTCCTCATACGCCATGACGGGACCCCTGTAGTCACCCCCGAGAAGTTCAATGAAATCCAGCTGAAGATCTCCTCCCGTATCAGGGACCCATCCAAGAGGAACGTCGATCTATTGCCTACATTGGATGATTTTTAACCGTTTTACATCCATTACTATTTAATGATTACGGCCATTGAGCACATGCTGGCCTTGGATGCGACTCTTATGGAATTTTTCTGATACATCCTAGGTCATTTTCTGGTATGTTCTCGCCGTTAAGAAATAAGTATTTTATACCCATGAACGCGAACATGAACTCAAGGGAGCAATCCCGAAGGAGGAAAATAGTTTGACTGATGAATGTAAAAACATAGACCCGACAGGATTCGGACTCCTGTTCGTGGCGCTTGTATCGTTGCCTATTGCAATCGCATGCATCCTTGGATACTGCAACGTGGATAATGATATCGGCCTGTATCTCGGCGACCTTCTCAAGTTCGCAGCCATCTTCATAGTGATTGCCGCACTCGCATCGTACAAGATCAACAGCAATTTCGGATTCACCGTGTTCGCACTGGTCGGACTCGGAGTTTACTTCGCCGGTGCCAGCGGAGGAGACCTCTACATCAACCTGACCCTGGGCCTCATGTACCTGGTCTGTCTCGTCTGGTCCGTTCGTGCGGGTACCGCCAAGCTGCTCACCTGCATCCTGCTGACCACAGCCCTGATCTTCATCTTCGGCGGACTGGCTGGAGACAATTCGGACAGCATATTCCTTCTCCTGAAGGGAATCGTGGCTCTGGCCAACTTCGCGCTGAACCTGTACCTCGGATACGCCCTCGTGGACGGAAAGGTCCCTGTGTACTGATCCGGCAGCCGGATAAACCCTTTTCAAACCGCTTCCCAAACACCTTTCTTCTACTGCTTTCGCTGGATCCATTGATGCCTGTCGGGAAGCTTCTACGAAAGGATTAATACGAGGGTCCTAATCGCATATCGATGAAAACCGCAACGAAGAAGAAGATCTATGCCTACGGAATGGTCGGTATCATGATCGTTGTTGCAATAACGGCAATGGCTGCCGTCTTTATCAAATGAGGATCGCCATCGTCACCGGTGCCTCTTCCGGCATCGGCGAGGAATTCTGCAGATGCCTTGATTCCAAAGGCCTCGATGCGATATGGTTAGTCGCAAGAAGGAAGGACCGTCTGGAAGCCTTGGCAGCGAATCTGAAAACCAGTTCCACTATCATTTCTGCCGATCTGACTGATCCGGAATCTATCCGCAGATTGGCCGATGCCATAGATTCTGAGAAGCCCGAGATTTCTTATCTTGTCAATTGCGCCGGATTCGGCTCGTTCGGAAAGGTCTCCGAACAGCCTCTAGAAGAGATCAACGGCATGATCTCTCTGAACTGCACCGCACTGATAGACATCACATCGATCTGTTTGCCATACATGGCCGAGGGTTCCGCCATAATCGAGGTCTGCTCCGCGTCTGCATACCTCCCGCTGAAGGAGCTCACAGTTTACGCGGCCACCAAGTCCCTGGTGCACTCGTTCTGCGACGGCCTCAGGGCCGAGGCCGAGGACGATCCCAGGAGGATCTCTGTGCTGGAGGTCTCTCCGGGTTGGGTGAAGACCGACTTCATCCCAAAGTCCGTCGAGAAGTTCGATGTCCCCGAGAAGGTCTTCAAGCATACCGTGGAAGCCAGAGATGTGGCGGAAACAGCGTTCAAGGACCTGGCCCGTCATAAGCGCGTGTCCATATGCGGCAGGTACAACAGGTTCCAGGTCTTCATGTGCAAGCATTTCCCCGGAATCGCAAAGAGCATCTGGGAGCGCTCGCTCGTCAGGCGATAAGGGAAGCTCCACGATGATAGATGTCGGATTCGATTTCACCAGTGACGCTCAGGGATACTGGAACGGTTTCTGGAACACGAAGTACGGCCGTGGAGGCTGCGATCCTGACCTCGACAGCCCCAAAGAGCTGGAGTACAGCAGGATCGTCTGGAGCAGGAAGCTGCCGAACGGCGGATTCCTGGACCTGAGGCCATCCGGGAAAAGGTATGTCTGGAACGGGCACAGGCTGTCCAACGATTCCATCACCGCCAGCTTCCGCCATGCCGGAGGAAGGCCCGTGATCGATGCGGTGATGCAGGAGATGGGCGACGGGTTCAGGCCTTACATGGAGGATTACATCCGCACGAGCTGGACCATCGGCGGGATTATCGTGTTCCCCATCCCCGAGAAGGTCCCCGGCCAGCCCAGGATACAGAGCATGAATCAGGCCCGTGGAATCCATCCTAAGATAAAGGACAGATTCGACCTGACGTTGGAATGCATCCGCCTGCATTACGACGGTGAGCAATCGCTCCTGTCCAAATCCATAGAGTCCTGCAGATGGTTCTTCGACTTGTTCGTGGATTTCCAGGGATATGTTGACTTCTTCCTGCTGCAGGATTGCGTCGAGAAGGATTACGGAGCCGTCCGTATCTGGAGAGGAGACAAACTGGGTTGCGATCCGCTCCCTGCCGATGTAAACGAGTACAAAGACTGGATCGAGAACCAGAAGACTTTCGTCAAGAACAGAGCGGAGCGCATCCGTAGGCTTCTCGCATCTCAGGATCTTTCCGAATCCGCCCAGGCATGCACTCAGACGAGCCTTGATGGATATTACCTTTAACGACCGACCTCATCCTGCACCGGGCACTGAATTCTGTAAAAGATGAGGGGGCCGAAAGACGTGGCGAGATGCCATTACAGACGATGCCTCTATCGAGAAGGTTATGTCATACGGTGACAGTTACGACCTTTACCAGATCAGCGCCCTCGATTCGTAAGACCAGTTATTTACAATTAATAGAGCTAGTAAATGTGCTAGCT
>CAVHQB010000097.1:0-6470 GCA_963637895.1 Lachnospiraceae bacterium | reverse complement strand
TCCTCCAGCTGCGTGCAGTCCATGAACGCGGCGTACCCGATCATCTGCACGCTGTCCCCCAGGACGATGCTCTTGAGAGCGGAGCATTCGCCGAACGCGAAGGCGTCGATCTTGACGACGGTCGACGGGAGGTCGACCTCCTCCAGATAGGTCATTCCCGACAGGGCGCCTGCGTCCACAGTGGTCATCCCGAACGGGAGCGTGACCTTCCTCAGGGAGGAATAGCTGAACACATAGGGGCTTATCGTGTCCACGGACATCACGGTCAGCTCGTCGAGCCCGCACGCGGCGGGGAACGCCAGCAGCACCTTGTAACGGCCGCTGGAGTCCGCCTCGTACAGGGCATGGTCCTCGATGACGAAGTTGCGGTTGTCCGAGCTCAGGTCGAAATCGACCAGGGAAGCGCAGCCGTTGAACGCCGACTCCCCTATGCTGGTCACCGTGGAGGGGATGTATGCCGTGACCAGCAGCCTGCAGTCCGAGAACGCGCCGTACCCGATCGTGGTCAGGCCCTCAGGCATCATGGCCGACTCCAGGCTGATGCATCCGCTGAAGGCATAATCTCCGATCTCCCTGAGGCGGCCTCCTTCGAAATACACCTCTTTGAGGTTATCGCATTTCTGGAAAGCGTAGGGCTCGATGAAGATCACGTTGTTGCCGATGCTGACGACCTCGATCTTGTCGGCACTGAGGAACGCCGCCGTATCGATCTCGCTCACGTCCTCGCTGACGGCGTAGCGGACATCCTGCTTGGCGGGAGGGTAGCGGACCAGGATGTTGCTGTGCTTCTCTAAGAGCACGCCGTCCTCGCTCCAGTACGAAGCGTTGGCGCTGTCGACCTCCAGATCCTCGATGCACATCGACGAGAACGCCCAATTGCCTATGTCGGTCACCGTTCTGGGGATGAATATGGACTTGGTCATCTCTCCGCACGAATTCGAGTCGAATGCGAAATCGTCGATCGCGACGACGGTCCAGGTGGCGCCGTCGAACATGACGGATTCCGGGATCCGGACCTGGGACGGCGGGTCGTCGGGCTCGGTGTACTTGGTGAGGACCGCTTCTCCGGGGGCCCAGACGGTATATGTGAAACCGTCGTCGTCGGTGAACTGGGTCGGAGCGTCGGATTCGCCGTCCGCGGCGATGGCCGGAGCCGCCAATATCATCATGCAAAACACACCCGAAGCCATCAATGCCGCCGGCCAGTTCATAGACCGCGCATCCGTGCGATGCATAAAAGTGTTTCCAGATGCGGTTACGGACGGGCACGTGCCGTTCCACGGGCTGTTCAAGCCGGATCCTGCCGATACCGATGCGATAAGGTCATCATCATCCGCAACGTTCGGGATGCGATACGATGCAGTACGACCCCGACATCATCATCGAGTCCGATCCTGAGGTCTATCCCCCTTCCGAGGACAGCATCCTCTTCATAGAATCCCTGGACGTCCGTCCCGGAGAGAAGGTGCTGGAGGTCGGATGCGGGTCCGGAGTCGTGTCCATCCATTGCGCCAGGAACGGATGCGATGTCGTCGCAGGAGACATCAACCCGCATGCCGTCATGCTCGCGAAGAGGAATTCCGAGGCCAACGGCGTCTGCATCGATGTGCGCGAGACGGATGTCTACTCGGCCATCGACGGAAGGTTCGACACGGTGCTGTTCAACCTCCCCTACCTGCCCGTGGACGAGGAGGGGCTGCTGGCCAAGGCCTGGTCCGGAGGCCCGGACGGCCTGGGGCCGCTGCCGGAGCTCCTGTCCGGTGCCCCGGATCATCTCCTTCCCGGCGGAAGGGTCGTGATAGTCGTCTCGTCGCTCATGGAGCCCGCGGCCCTCTCCGATGCATTGGAGGGGTACGACGTCCGCTCCCTCGGCGAGCTGAAGCTGTTCTTCGAGAAGCTGTCGGTCCTGGAGATAAGGGGCTTCTGATGTCATCCCGAGAGGATGTCCTTGGCCGGAGCCGACGGATAAGGCTTCGCGGACAGCACCAGGAGGATGGCGAACATGGCCACGATCAGCACGACGTAGCCGGACATTATCGCTATCGTCGAGTATTCTCCCGGGATCATCCCGACGACGAGGTTGGGGATGGCCGCTCCTCCGTAGGATGTCAGGTAGATCGTGGAGAACGTTCCAGCCCTGAGCTCCTGTCCCGCCCTGGACAGCAGCTCCGTCACGGACCCCGTGAATGCGACTCCCTGCGCTATGCCGGCGAATATGCTGAACACGATGAACAGCGACAGCATCCCGCACGACAGTGATGCGAACATCAGGACGGCGCATCCCGTGAAGACGCCCATCCCCATCCTCTGGGCCGTGCGCACATCGAACCTCTTGGCGAAGAAGCTCCCGATGACGTTCGGAAGGAGCAGCGACGTGAACACCGCCGCGGACAGGAAGGCATCGTGGTATCCGAAATGCTCGGTGACTATGGCGGAGCTGAACGATTGCGAGAAACCGCCCAGCGCCCATGTGCCGATGAATACCATCGACGATGCGGCGTACAGGCGGGCGGAGCTCTCGGGAAGCGTGAGCTGGGGGACCAGGGACCTCAGCGCCCCGGGGCGGCGGGGCATGGTCTCCCTCGCGAAGACGACGATCACGGCGAACACGACTATCGCGGCCATGACCGCGTAGAAGTAGGAGCTCGGCTCGACATCGGCGTACTCCACCAGGCCTCCGGACAGGAAGGCGCCGGTGGCCAGGCCCAATGTCGGGGCGCTGCTGGTGATCGTCGGGCCCACCCATCTGGGCAGGTCCGATGACAGGTCCACCACATACGCGGCGATGGTGCTGGACCCCAGCCCGCTGGCGATGCCCTGCACAAGCCTGCCGGCCATGAGCATCTCCGGGCTGGAGATGCACGCGAACGTCATGCATCCGCAGAGGGACACCATCAGGATCATGACCGTCACGGGACGGCGGCCCAGATGGTTGGATATGCGCGGCAGGAAGAGCAGGGGGAACACGGTGCCCAGGAGGTACCACATGGACGCCATGGACAGCTGCGAATGTGTCAGCCCCAGCTGCTCCTGGTACGTCGAGTACAGCGGGATCGGGGACCCCGATGCGAAGTACAGGACCAGCAGAGCGCCCACGGCGCCTATGAACCCCAGCTTCTGCCTGCCGTCCATGCTCCGGCGCCTCACTCCGGCTTGATGAAGTTCGTGTTGATCTTGGGCTCCCTGACGGGGAACTCTATCCCGGACTCCTTCCCGGCCTCGATGCACTTGAGCAGCCATGCCATGTTCCTGGCGAGGGTGCGCATGGTCTGCAGCCCCTCCTCGTCCCTGAGGACCTCCTCCGGCCTGTTGCCGTGGACCTGGTTCCAGTACTGGGAGGAGACGATGGGCATCCCGACGATCGTGAAGTACTTGTTCAGGCGGTCGAAGGCTGCGGACGCTCCTCCGCGCCTGCAGGAGACCACGGACGCTCCGAGCTTCCCGCCCAGGTTCTTCCCGTAGGTGTAGAACAGCCTGTCGGCGAAGGCGCAGATCTGCCCGGAGGGCCCGGCGTAGTAGACCGGGGACCCGAGGACGATGGCGTCGAACTCGCCGAGACGGGGCCCGATCGTGTTGACGAGGTCGTCGGTCACGCACTTGCCGTTCTTGGCGCAGTACCCGCATGCCTTGCATCCGGGGATGTCGTTCCCCACGTGGAGGATCTCCGACTCGATGCCCTCGGCGGACAGCGTGTCCGCCAGCTCTTTCAGGGCGGTGTATGTGCATCCGTGCTCGCGCGGGCTCCCGTTGATGAGTAGTGCCTTCATAGTATCCCTCTTCCGGGCCTGTGGGCCCGGCTGATGGACCCGCCTATGTGCGCGAGTACTTATATCACGCGATGCGACCGTCGAATCAGTCCCTGAGACAGGCGATCGGGACAACATACACGCCGTCGTCCCTGCGGTATGCGTACTGAGTGCATGTGATGACTGCCAGGAAAGAGGGCTTTCCCGTGATGTCCGTGTCGACACGCTCGGCCAGTTTCCTCAGGTTCTTCGCAGCATCTTCCACATAGCCCGCGCCCAGCTTGATCTCGATGGCTCCCCAGCGCCCATCGTCCAGACGGATTATGGCATCTGCTTCGAGCCCGTAGCTGTCATGGTAGTGACGGACCTCTCCGCCCAAAGCAGCGGCGTAGATCCTTAGATCGCGGACCACCAGGGATTCGAAAAGGGAGCCGTAAGTGCGCAAGTCGCCCACCAGATCGTCCGGCGACATCCTGAGAAAGCATGCTGCTATCGATGGATCGCAGAGATGGCGCTTGTCCGATGCCCTCGGCACTGCCTTCGAACACGTCTTGGGGCGCCATGCCCTCTGATCATCGGTGATGAAGCAGTCGCGGAAGATCGATTCGTAACGCCTCAATGTGTTGATGTGCATGGACTCGCCCCCGTTCATGCTGATGTCCTGGATCAGTTCCGTGTCCGATACAGATGTTGCATTGTTACGTGAGAGCGACCTCATCAGCTGTCTGACGATGCCGCTGTCCACCGTCATGCCGCCGAGCCGGTTCAATGACGTGATGGATTCGCAATACGACTCGACAATCTTGCGGGCATCGGCCAGGGGCTTGCCTGCGCCCTCCGGCCAGCCTCCTCTGACGATGAACTCGGCCATCTGCTCGATGGTGACCGCTGACAGTCCACCCACATCACGGCCGTCGAACAGGTCGGCCAGCCTCACTTCGCCCGTGGACAGACCAGATTCGAACAGGGACAACGTGCGCATCCTGATCCTTGTGAAACGACCAGTGCCCGGATGCCTCACCTTTGTCGGATCGAACATGGTCGAACCCGTCAGGATGTAGAGGCCCTCCTCGCTGCGGCGGTCTATGTCCATCCTAGCGGAATCCCACACGACTGGAGCCTCCTGCCACTCGTCGATCAGCCGGGGATTGGCGCCTTCGAGGATGAGCGATGGCTTGGTCCGAGCCATCATCCCTACCATGGCTCTCGAAGCCGGATCGTCCATGCGGATCGCGCTCTTCGAGAGACGCTCCGCAGTCGTGGTCTTCCCGCATCCCCTCGGGCCCTCTACGAGGACTCCTCCGAACAGCGAGAGAGCATGGGTTATCTTCGAATCGACCAGCCTCGGGATGTAGGAGTCCATGCTGACTATTCTTTATAAATTATATTTAAATGATGTGGGGATTGTAGGATTTCTGATGTGGTGATTATAGGATTGAAAAAAGATGGGCGGAGCCCGGGCGCCCCGTGAAGAGCGCCCTCGAGCCTCACCCGATGAGTTTCTTGATGGCGGCGGACAGCAGCTCGTTGGCCTGCTTCCCGTCGATCTTCCCGCGGAGAGCGCCCATGACAGGGCCCATCAGCGGGCCGATGGCTCCCATGCCCTTGGACCTGACGAAGTCCGCGCGCTCGTTCACGATGCCCTCGATGATGGCGGCCGCCTCTCCGGCGTCCACCGCTTCGAGCCCGAGCTTCTTGATCGCTTCCTCGGCAGGCGTCCCGACGGCCATCTCCCTCAGGATGGCGGGCAGGGCCTCCTTGGCGAACCTGCCGTCCTTGAGCATGGCGAACACTCCGAGGATCGCATCGTCAGTGAACACATGCACGTCGATGCCGTCGTGCTCCAGCTCCCCGTAGGTGTTCAGGAACATCGTGGCGGCCACGGGCGCCATGGCGGGGTCCTTGGCGATCCTCTCGAAGAGCTCGTCGTTGCTCTGCCTGACGATCTGCCTGGCCTGCTGTGCGTTGATGCCGTACTGGCCCATGAGACGCTTCTCGATCTGCTCCGGGAACTCGGGCATGTTGTCCCTGATCTCCTTCAGCCTCTCCTCGGTGATCTCCGTGGGAGGGACATCAGTCTCGGGATACATCCTGGCGGCTCCGGGCAGAGGCCTGGAGTACTTCGTGGTGCCGTCCGGGAGCGGGTCGCGGGTCTCCTCGGGGACTCCGTCCAGGGCCTCGTTGGCCCTTGCGACGGCAACTTCCAGCGCGTCCAGGGCCTTCTTCTCCCTGGCGGCGCATATCACGAACGCATCGAACTCCCCGGTCATACCGAGGAACGACTTCAGTTCGTCCACGGTCCCCTGCTCGATCCCGTAGTTCGGGAGCTCGTCGGAGTGGAATATCCCCTTGACGCCGCGGGTCCTGGCCCTCTGGGCCATCTCGGATCCGAGCCTGAGGGTCTTGTTGTCCCCGTTCATCACGCCTGCGAATCCCGGAAGGCGGACGGCGATGACCTTGCCCTTGTCGTCCAGCGCCCCTTTGATGACCTTGGACTGGCAGTCCTTGAACACCTCGGTGACGTCCACGGGCTCGAAGGGCACGGCGACGGTGCCCCTGTCGTTCAGGATGCCTTTGATCCTGATGAGCATCTTCTGCCTGTTGACCTCGTTCCTCACGTAGTCCGGGATCAGCTTCAGGTCCCCGACCCCTTTCAGCTCGATGCGGGCCCCGCCCGGGATCGAGATGTTGAGGTCCTGACGGATGGTCCCGATGCCTCTCTTG
>CAVHQB010000096.1:0-6539 GCA_963637895.1 Lachnospiraceae bacterium | reverse complement strand
CTCCTATGGGGAGGGTGGTGAGGCTGTTCTTGAAGATCTGCTCGAATCCGAGGAACTTCAGGATGGACAGGTTGACGGAGGGGTGGAGCCTGAGGCCGCCCTTGTAGGGTCCGATGGCGGAGTTGAACTGAACGCGGTATCCGCGGTTGACCTGCACGTTGCCCTTGTCGTCCAGCCAGGAGACGCGGAACATGATGATCCTCTCGGGCTCGACGATCCTCTCGATGATGGCGGCTTTCTGGAGCTCGGGCCTGGCCTCGACGACGGGCTGGAGGGACTCGAGGACTTCCTCGACGGCCTGGAGGAACTCGGGCTGGTCGGCATTGCGCTGTTTGAGGCCGTCGAAGACGGTCTTCATGTACTCGTTTGTTATTGCCATGTTTTCACCTTTGATAGGACAAATGTCCAGTCAACGTTGGGAAAAATAGCGCATCGTCTATATATTGTAATCGGAAGAATGGCTTTCTTTGTACATTGAAAACCGTCGAAAATGTACGAATCGATGCATAATGCACACATTTATGCCATATGTCTATGCCTTCTACAGTGCTGTTAGAAATTTGTCTAGCGCCGGAAACGGCGTGGGAAGAGCATCAGATCTTCCCGATGCGCGACAGGGCAGAATCGAGCAGCTGACAGGACTTGCAGCTGCTTCCGACGGTTGGCTCGCCGCACCTTCCGCAGGGGTGGAGAGCGGACTGCGCGTACTCCCTGTGGAGCATGGGCCTCAGCGTGTCCATCGATGAAAGTATCCCGAACCTCGCTCCGGGGGAGCGGTCCTCCAGGGAATCGACCAGGCTGCGGTACTGGTTCCTCAGGGCGGCCTGCCAGTACGGGCACACTCCGTCCCAGAACTCCGTGCCGGAAACGATCGCGTACAGCAGGGACTCCTTCTCGGGGATGGTCCTCAGCGGCATGAACCGGGGCACCAGGCCGGGCTGGACCCTCTCGTGGGGCCCCATCCTCGCCAGCCTCTCGATGTCCCCTCTGACGAAGTTCATCATTATGGACTGGGCCATGTCGTCCAGGTTGTGGCCTGTCGCGAGCCAATCGGCCCCGATCCTCCTGGCCTCGTCGTTCATGAGCCTCCTGCGGAACACGCCGCAGTAGGTGCAGGGGCTGGAATCCCCCGAAACGGGGGCGACCTCGTCCATGCTCACGCCCAGCTCGGAGAAGGACCTGAGATGGAAGTGGATCCCGTTCTGCTCGCAGTACCTCCTGACGATGTCGACGCTGGGAGGCCTGTAGCCTGCGATGCCCTCGTCGATGGTTATGGCGTGGACCTCCACGCCGTTCCTGGGGCCGAACACGGAGGAAACCATCCTCAGGGCCACCATGCTGTCCTTGCCTCCGGACACGGCGACCGCGATCTTGTCGCCTGCGGAGACGTGGATCTGCTTGCGGATCTCCTTCTTGACCCTGCGGTCCACGTACCTCATGAAGTGCTCGGCGCACAGATGGGTCCCGTTGTACCTCAGGAATGTGACTGCATCGCGTCCGCAGAGGTCGCAGCGCATCCTCGTCATCCTCCGTCAGCTTCTCCTCTATCAGCGATTCCATCTTCTCCGCCAGCACCTTGGACGGTATGTCCGTCAGCTTCACGATGCTGTTGCGGCCGGTGGAGTCGTCGCGTATCTCTATCTTCACCACGCCGGTCCTGTCCAGGTCCTGGAGGTAGTTCCAGTACTGCGTGTGCTTCCTCGCCTTCAGGTTGTACTCCTCGCACACGACCGCATAGGTCTTCTCGGCGGCGGATGTCTGTATGAACAGGTTCTGCTTCATGGCGCGGGCGACCGCCAAAAGAACGGCCATCCTGTTGATGTCCAATGTGCGCAGCTTCGCCTCGGACACGGAGCTGTAGGTCATGGCCTTGGCGGAGCGGGCGTGCTCCACGGTCACCTCGCCCAGGGCGTCCTCCTCGGCGATGGCCGAAGCCCTCTCCAACAGCTCTATGGCCATCCTGGCGTCCCCGTACTCGGCGGACTGCTCGGCGATGAGGTCCAGGGCCTCCTCGGTTATCTTCCCGGGCAGCAGCGCCTCCTCTGCCCTGGCGGCGACGATCTCCCTCAGCTCGTCCCGGCTGTAGCTGTTGAAGCGGACGGTGTTGGACCTCTTGAACGTGGACATGGAGGCCTCGTCCAGCAGGTTGTCCAGGGGGAACTGGGAGATCATGATCAACGACACAGGGGCTGTTCCGGAGGAGCGGGTGAGCTGGTAGACCAGGTTGCAGGGGCCTTTCTTCAGGAGGACGTCGACCTCGTCCAATATGACGGTCAGAGCGGTCTGGTTGGAGGACAGGTGGATCGCCAGCGAGCGGGACATGTCCTCCACGGAGAAACCCCTCAGGGGGAACCCGGGATCGAAATGCCTCATGATCGTGATCATCGCCCCGGCCTCGGAGCTGTTCCTGCAGTTGATGTACACCGTGTCCATCCGGCGGCCGTTCTTGAACAGGTACGCCCTCAGGTCCTCGCAGAAGCGGTTGGCGGTGACCGTCTTCCCGGTCCCGACGCCTCCGGTGAGGAACGCGGTGCAGGAGCGGCCCTGGTCGGCCAGAGGGCGGAACAGGAGCTCCATGCGGGACATCTGCTCCTCGCGGTGGATCAGGGCCTTCGGGACGTAGCCGTAGTCGAACTTCGACCCGTCGCGTATAATCGTAGAGGCCCTCTCGAACAAATCATCACATCCGCGGGAATCATCCCGATCGCATCATCCTTCGGTTATGACGGCATCGGTTAAAGGGATGTTGGCTCGACGTCTGGACGATCATCCAATAGTCTCATAATTTTAGTATATTCATAGCACTAGAAATGTTCGATTGGGAACTCATATATCTTTGTTCCGTCAGCACTCCACTAAGATTACGTTCTTTCAAAGCAGCATCTCCACAAATTGTACACGATTTATGTTCTTATATTATATGAATGAGGATTCCGCAGCATGTATAATATATTTAGAACAGTTTAAGGTGCTAATATGAAGATACTTGGTTCTGGAAAGATAGATGATTTCCAGAAGATCGTCTTGAGCGACAAAGTCGTCCGCGCCCTCAACGTCAAGCCCGGGGACAGCGTCCTGTTCTATAAGGGAGGAGGGGACCGTGTCGAGATGTTCCGCGCCGAGGGGGCGCACATATCCGACGAGTTCGACAGCCGCCCCAAGCTGCACCTGAGAGGCCTCCGCGGCCTCCTGTACACGTGCGCTATCGTTTCTGCGATACTTCTGGTCATCACATTGATCGTGTTCTGGGCCGACCAGAACCTCGCAGCATCCAATCCGCTCTTCCCCGGTGCTGCCTACGCCACCCTTGGGCTGGCCCTGGCTTTCACCATCGGCGCCATCATCACCACATCCCGCCTCGACATCCGCGAGGACCCCCAGAGGCTCGTCTGCGTCGGCGGCCCCTACACCAAGGACAGGCTGCTCGGACTGAGCAAGATGGTCTCCGACGGGAAGGTCATCACAGGTAACCTCTATGTCAACTCCCTGTTCGGCGTGAACCCCGATGTCATCGAGGTCATGATCCAATCGGGGGATTCCGAGCCCGTGATCGCCCTGACCAAGTGCATCAAGGCCGTGCCCGGATACTCCACCCACAAGATCCGCGTCCAGTCCGACAGCGTGGACAACGGAATGATGAAGCTCACCCTGCATTTCAAGTACAGCGACAAGTCGATAGTGGTCACCGCCCTGTACAGGATCACCGTCAGGAAGCCCGACTCCATGGTCATCCACGTGTCCGAGGAGAGCGTCAAGGCCGAGATGGCCTTCGACGACAGGTTCCAGAGGTCCGCTTTCGACGAATCCCTGTTCGACCCGACAGACGACGAGGTCACCATCTGAGGGATAGGGAGATGGCCATTTCCAACAACCTCATCCTGTACGGCCCCCCGGGAACCGGTAAGACGTACAACACGGTGAACTTCGCAGTGGCCATCATCGAGGGCAGGGAGTACGCGGACGTCAAGTCCGACGACTACGGCATCAACCTGGAGAAGTTCAGGAAGTACACATCGATGGGGAGGATCGGGTTCGTCACCTTCCACCAGTCCATGGGGTACGACGACTTCATCGAGGGTATCAAGCCCGTGCCCTCCGAGGACGGGCAGTCCCTGCTCTACCTCCCGACTCCGGGGATGTTCTACGATTTCTGCCGCAGGTCGAAGTTCCCCCGGTCCCTGGACGGCGAGGTCCCGGAAGCGTTCGGGACCGTCTCAGACGACCCGGCGATATGGCTTTCCGCAGGCTCCGTCCCCGAAGGCGCGGTCGAAGGCGACGTCATGCTGACGTTGGACGAGGGCTCGGACCTCGTGAAGGTGGAGGCCGTCTCAGGCGACGACGCTGTCCTCGTCCGCGACCTGTCCGGCTCCCCGTTCCCGAGGAGCCTGCTGAGGATCTCCCAGCGCGACATCGACACGGCTCCCTGCAAGCTTCAGTACGTCACCCTGAACGAGCTGCATTCCGTCTGCGAGAGCGCAGACGGCAGCGAGGACCGCGGGAACTGCGTGTTCATCATCGACGAGATCAACAGGGGGAACATATCGAGGATCTTCGGAGAGCTCATCACCCTCCTGGAGTCCTCCAGGCGCACCGGCAAGCCGGAGTGCATAGAGGTCACGCTGTCGCAGATGAAGGTGAAGTTCAGCATCCCCCAGAACGTGTTCGTGCTGGGAACGATGAACACCGCCGACAAGTCGCTGGCCGCGCTGGACACGGCGCTGAGGAGGAGGTTCGAGTTCATCGAGATGATGCCCGACGCGGACGCCCTGAGGGGGAGGGTTGTCTCCGACGTGGACCTCGCCAGGCTGCTGACGGTGATGAACAAGCGCATCGAGATGCTCTACGACAGGGAGCACATGATGGGACAGGCCTACTTCATATCAGTCCGCACCATGAACGACCTGGCGGAATGCTTCATGAAGAAGGTCATCCCGCTGCTGCAGGAGTACTTCTTCGACGACTACGAGAAGATCGGATGGGTCATGGGAAGGGCCTCCGACCCGAGGGAGTGCGCCTTCGTGAGGGTGCGCGAACGCTCCCGCTTCCAGATGATGTTCGACCTCCCGGACATCCTGGACATCGTCGACGACCCGGTGGTGTTCATGGACCCCGAGAACTACATCCAGATCTACAGGGGGGAGGAGGAGTGAACCGCCTGACGCTGGAGGAGGGGGCCCCTCTGAGGAAAGGGATGCTGTCCGACGGGGACATGGTGCTCCTGGGAAGGATGGCCGAGGCCTCGTCGGGGATGCTGAAGATGTCCTCCGACGGGTCGCTGTCGTCGGGGCATTGCATAGCCCACATCATGTTCGCCGACGGCACCACGCTGGACATAGTGCCCGAAGGGCACAGGAGAGAGTATCCGGCAGTGATGCTCCACGAGATATTCGGCCTGGACTACCGTCGCGGAGAGGGCGAGGACCTCTTCGAGTTCCTGGTGATGCTGTTCGTCCGCGATGTCAGGGACCTGCTGAGGAAGGGCCTGAAATCAGCCTACTCGCTGATCCAAGCGAACGAGACCTCGTTCAAGGGGAGGCTGCTGTTCGCCGAGAACATCAGGGAGAACCTGGTGCACAAGGAGAGGGTGTTCGTGGAGTACGAGCTGTTCTCGGCCGACCGTGCGGAGAACAGGCTGATCAAGTCGACATTGGAGGTCCTGCTGAAGAAGTCCGCCAGCCCCAGGTGCAGGCGCGACATCAAGACCCTGCTGACGGAGCTGGAGGAGATACCGCCGTCGCCGGACATCTCCAGGGACCTGGACCGCGTGTGCCTGGACAGGAACATGCTCGATTACATATCGGTCATGACGTGGTGCGAGGTCTTCCTCAAGGCGTTCGGCATCGCGGGCTCGGCGCAGGGAGGGGCTTCCTTCGCCGTCGTGTGCGATTCCGGATCCGTGGAGGAGGCGTATGTGGCGCGGATCTCGTCCCGCGGAAGGGAAGAGGGATCGTTCTCCGCAGGATGCAGGGTGTCCATGGCGCAGGCCGGCTCTGGATGCGCCGTGGTCGTCGCCGAGCCGGAATGGTTCTACTACGACAGGTCTAAGAAGACTGTCGTCTCCGACGCGGAGTCCCTCTACAGGACCGCGCCGGGCTACACGGTCATGCCCGAGAGAACGGGCGGAACATCATTGATATCATCGATCGCCAGGCGGTGCCTGGACGGATCGGCCTTCAAGGAGGCGCAAGCATGAGGAAGAAGTTGTCATTGGCAGTCGTGACGCTGATGCTGGCCGTATGCGCCGTCATCGTCACGGATGAAGGATCCGCAGACGCGGCAACCAGCGGGTATTTCGATAAGAACTGGAACCAGACAAGCGATCCGAATTCGGCCATAGGGATCTACGAATATTACGGAAACACCCTGTTTGTCAAAATGAAGACTTTGGATTCCAGTCTAGACCCTAAGGATAATGACACCAAGAAGAACCCGCCATGGTATATCGCGGATCAGGCGAAGAACATCACCGAGATCCACTACGAGAACTTCACCAGGATCTGGGGCTGCTCGTATAAGAACACATCCGATAGCCCATCAGC
>CAVHQB010000095.1:0-6598 GCA_963637895.1 Lachnospiraceae bacterium | reverse complement strand
CATGGGGGGAGAGCAGTGACCATCTCACGCAGGGAAGCGGAGGCAGTGGTCCTCGACAGGCTCCTCCCGTCCTCCGACGTGGCAGAGAGCATCATCGACGATTACGCCGATTACCTCAAGGAGAGCGCGTCCTGGGAGAGCATCGCCAGGGACCTCCTGCTCTACGAGGGGAGGTCTTACCTCCAAGACTACATCCAAGCGACCGACCAGGCCGTCGGATCGCTCGGCAGCATCGAGTGCGCCGATGGAAGCCTGGTGTTCGAGGCCTTGGAGGAGGTGAGAGAATGACCTCAAGGGACACGTCCGAGCTTAGGCAGATGGTCAAGGACTACTCCGAGACCCCCAGGACCGTGCAGGAGATCGTCGAGCATATGGCAAGCCTCGGCGAGAACCCCTCGGTCATCAAGAACCTCATCGTCAACATGACTGGGGACAGGTCGCTCGCCTTCGCGCCCGGCTCGCTCGCCAAGAAATTGACCACGACCGCCCACGCCAAGGCGATGGCGGCGCATGAGGAGGAGGATGCCTGATGGCCACCACCGAGCAGATGGATGCCGTCATGGATGCCTACAGGCACCTGGACTTCTCCAAGTGGCCCGTCAAGGGCAGGGAGTGCGTGATCTGCCTGTCGAGGGACCTCTACCTCGTCTACTCGGAGCCTAGAGGCCGCTTCTTCTTGGCTTTCCGGTCGATGACCGACTGGTCGGAGGCCCGTGCCCTGGTCATCGGGATCCGCAGGCTCGCCAACAGGCTGGTCATCGAGTGTCAGTCGTTCAGCGTCGACGTGTGGAGGAGGGAGGACTGATGATCTGCGCCATCTGCAAGGCATCCTCCGAGTCGGAGGACAATGCCGGAATAGTCTGGATGACAATCGACTATCCGGGATTCATCGACCATTGGAACATCTGCCCTTCCTGCGCTCTGAAGGTCAGGACTAAGCTCAACGGGCTTAGAGCGGCGGAGGCTCTCAAGAGGATGAGGGAGGGGGCCTGATGCACCCCGACATCATCCCCGGACGCTACTGCACCACCTGCGGCTCGCCGTTGTGGGCCTATCCCATGGATGTGGGCTACGTCGAGGTCATCTGCCACGAGTGCGACAACAGGTGCGAGATGGACGAGGAGGGAGACGAATGACCCTCCCCCACGACGGCTTCCCACGCATCTCCTCCGAGGGCATCCGCCTGCTCCAACAGGGCATGGCAGGAGACTTCTCGGGATGGAGGAGCATCCCGACGAACCACCCTCGCGAGCTTCCCCAGAGCGAGCTAAGCAACTGCGCGATCTACGCCGATCCCAAGGAGATGCACTTCATCTGCCGCGCATGGGCAGGCCCCTGGCCGCAGCTTCATGGAGTCGGCATGGTGCCGACCGTCGAGTTCGACACGCTCAACCTCAATGAGGTCTGCATCCCACAGTCGGACACGATCTATCTGACCTCCTCGCGCAAGCCCTGGGGCTTCCTCGTCGGAGTCCAGCTTGCGGTCGATGACAGGGGCTTCGGCTCCAAGGATACCACGATCTTCGGCAAGCCAGAGCAGACGGTCACCGAGGACGAGGACGAGCATGAGGTCTTTGAGATTCAGGCATGCCAGAGGACATTGGAGGGATTCTGATGGCCCACCGCCACGCCTTCCGTGAAGATGACTTCCTGACCTGCTCGATGTGCGACAACATCCGCATCATCGACGGCCTGCCTTACTGCCAAGATGACCGCATCCGCTACAATCCTTGCAGATTCGGATGCGCCGCCTTTGGAGCCACCAACATGCCGAGCGACGCGCCCGAGGGCTGGACGCTCACCGCAGAGCAGGCGGCATCGCTCCGCGCTTTCATCGCCGACCCGACTCCGGGCAGGAGGCACCTTATCGTCCATGGCGCGGAGACGCTCACCATCTGCCCTGCATCATGGCTCCACGACGATGCCCACATGGCAGCCATCTGGACGATGCCCTGCGGCACGGAGGACTGCTCACAGGTCATCGACGTGTCGACGATCCGCTACAACCAACTCACAAACGCCTTCGATTTCGCCGGGTCCATCAACTTCTCCCTGCGCCTGCCCGAGGAGTGCAGGCAGGAGGAGCAGAGGGCACCCGTGCGCACCAGACAGACAACACTTGAGGGATTTGCATGAACACGGAATACTACATCAAAGAAAGAGAGGTAATGCCCCAGATGCTCGCCGCGCTCCGCAGCGCATCGCCCGTCAGACTGGACGAGCATCATGTCGTGGCACTCGCAGGCACGCTCTCGGTCCAGTTCGACTGCGACGAGGTGACCGTCAGGGCTTTGGACAAGCTCATCAGCATCTTCCGCACCGATGGGAAGGTCCAAGAGGATGACATCGCCTGGACCACGCTCCGCATCGTCGGGGAGCGCATGGAGCCTTGCCAGGCGGCGGATGCCATCAAGGCCATCCTCACCACATGGACGGACGAGCAGCTATCGAGGATGGACATCCACATCGTCTACACGATGGACTCTCCGAGGACAGGGGAACTGCCCACGGACTGCCTGATCTACGACTGCATACAGGAGGAGATGGAGGAATCTATCAAGCTGCGCATTCAGGGGGTGGAGGAATGACCTTCGACGCGGCGCAGAAGGAGGTGCTGGCTGGCATCTTCGGGATGTTGGTCGAGCGCAGGAAGGAGATCATCGAGGACATTTCGCGCATCCCAGACTGTGACAATAGCATTGGAATCACGTTGACTCTCCTGGAAATCAAGAGGATCCGCATGAGCGAGGTCGAGCGCATCATCCTTGCCATCGGCGAGATGCACGAGGATGACCTCGATGATGAGCAGAAGGACACGATCGCCTGCATCCTCAGCTCCATCGAACTGCGCAAGCAGGAGGCAGAGTGATGAAGGCGAAGCCCTGCCCCATCTGCCGCAAGGCACCCGTCACCTCCAAGGGCGAGACGCGGTGGGCAACCTCCTGCCCCGACTGCGGAGGCATCTGCGCTCTCGGAGACACCGCCGAGGCCAGCATCGCCTGTTGGAACAGGTGCAGAACGGAGGGATGCTGATGGTCAGCATCCAGAGGGTCATCGCCGACCTCGACAACGGCCATAGCACTGTCCTGGCCGAGGAGTCTTGCACGAGCTTCTGCGACCGGGAGAGGATCACCGACACAATCAACAGAGCTTATGACAAGATCGCCGAGAAGATACAGGAGAACAAGCCGATATGCTACTTCGACGGCCTCCACGAGTGCAGGCGCATATACCCGGCACACATCGTCACGCTCCGCATCGAGCGCGGCATCGACCGTGTGGAGGAGTCCGAATGACCATCACTATCAACGCCGGACCCACTCGTCGTGCATCGACCCTCGGCGAGTCCATCCTCTCCGTCATGGACACGGCAGGCTACATCGACCTGCCCGTGACCATCACCATCACCGACACGCCCACCAACGCGTCCTCCACCGTCGTGATGGACTGCACAGGCACGGTCACTCGCATCATGGGAGCCGAGGCCATCATCCGCGCCATGCTCACAGGCCCCTACTCCATCGGCATCGCCGTGGTCATCTCCAACGCCGACGGCATCCGCGAGGACACGACCGTCGAGCAGGCGGCGCAGGGATTGGAGGAGGTCAAGGAGATCCACCGCATCATCCGCCACCTAAGGGAGGCGGAGAAGGCGCAGGCTCATGACGGGATGACCGTCCGCGAGGCTCGCAAGGTCAAGCTCGAGACCGCCAAGGCGCACATCGACAAGCTCCTGGCAGGATGGGAGGGAGAGGCATGACCAGAGCCGACCGTCTAATCTGCCTGACAGAGGCGGAGGCCGTGCTGACCGTCGTGCATGACCAGCTCAACCTCATGATCGCGCAGATGAACGCGATAAGAGCAGGGGCGATAGCCTACGACAATAATGAGGGCAGGAGCAGCCCCCACCCTGACCGCCTCGCTCCCCTCTCCCCTTGGCTGGCGGCGCAGCTAGGGTTCTACTGCCAGAGCCTGGGGGATGTGGACGAGGGCGTGCAAAGGCTCAATGGCGTGGTGGCCGCCAAGGTCCAACTGCTCAACGAGAGGCTGGACGAGCTTGACGAGGAGGGAGACTGATGCCCATCAGAAGCACAGGCAGTCGGGCCTATCTCCTCCGCTCGCACCCGGAGTGCGCCCTGGCGCTGGACGTTCTCAAGGCGCACGGCGGACGGATGCCCGTCGCTCAATGGTTCGCACAGGACCCCTCGCTCGCCACATGCACCCGTGGCGAGAAGATCCGCATCGTCCGCCTGCTCTCGGGAGCAGGATACATCCGCGAAGCAGGGCGCGAAGGATACAGGACAGAGGGCGCAGGCAGGGCAGGCACCTCATGGCGCACGATCTGGGCGGTGGTGCGATGACCCCACCACTGTCCAGTCCGCGCTACATGGTCCCCCTCGAGGTCCTCCGCGCCTCGGGCAAGGCGATGACAACTCGCGAGTGGTTCACATCGGACCCTCGCCTGGCATCGCTCTCGATGTCCGACCGCAAGTCGATAGTCCTCAAGCTCCGCGCCGTGGGCTATATCGAACACGGCCCGAGGACGAGAGTGTACACCGCCCCCGACGGCCAGCCCTGCCGCGGCGTGAGGCTCGACACATGGAGGGTGCGCTGATGCTCCACGGAGAGGAGGTCGCGGCGGTCCTGGGCTACATCCGCGAGCATCCCAACTCGAGGTCTGCGGTCATCGCTGCCGACCTCGGACTGGACACCAAGGCGGTCGCAGGGCACATCAACCGCCTGGCGAGGGATGGCAAGATCGTATGGTCGAGGCCCCTCAAGTCCAGCCAGTATCGTGTGTGGAGGCTCGCATCATGGGGCAGATGACTCTATCCGTCGGGGACCGCATCGACTGCATCTATCCTCAGGGCATCAGATGCAAGTACCTCAAGTCCACCCCGTGGACGGGGCAGGAGATACACGACCGCGACAAGGTGAGGACCATCATGGGCTACTGCCGCTATCTCGGCGGCGATGCCTACGACGGATCCTGCCGGGGATGCACCGCCTACCAGCCTAAGGACGAGAGGAGGTCCTGATGGCCCTCTACGCGAGGCTCACACCGATGGACAAAGCCATCGTCGACCTGCTCAACCGTAGGGGCGCGATGACCCTCCCACGCATCGAGTGCGAGCTTGGGTGCGAGCGCAAAGACCCCGAGGTCAGGGCGGCCATCGTCCACCTCAAGTCGCTGGGCATCGTCAGGCGCAAAGAAACGGATGGAAGCCATTGGGCATCCTGGGAATTAATCTGACATTCAACGAAAAGGAGACGAGAAAATGGAAAAAGAAATGGAAAAGAAGGAAAAGACGAGCTTCCAGCCCTGCCCCCTGTGCGGCGCAGAGCTAAGCTCCGAGGACATCCGCATCATCGACGATGAGGGAGAGGTCATGGAGATCGCAGGCGAGGACGGCTCCTCCGGCACCATCTACTGCCGCTACACGGACACGTCCGGCTACATCCGCGAGGCAGACGCGACCGACTGCATCATGCTCCGCTGCGAGTGCGGTTACTGCTACTGCGCAAGCGGTGACGCGACAGGCTTCCCCTATGAGGGATGGATGCAGGCGTTCCAGGCGAGAGCCGACAGGAGGGCGTGAGATGTGGACCATCACAACGGTGAACGGCGCCTTCGAGTGCAAGCACCTGTCTTACATCGGAGTGATCCCAAAAGATGACAGGCTCTTGAGCTACGGCGAGGTGAAAGTCGAGAAAATCGAGACCCTGATAAAGGCTTGGGAGATGGTCAGAAGAGGCTGCCAGTTCATCCTCGAGACACCGCGCCCGGAGGGAGATCCGAAGGGAGTATGCGACCGCATCCTTCTCTTCTCGATGTACGTCATCGCAATCGAGTTGACAGATGATGCGGAGGAGGAGTGAGATGACGCTCAAGAGATTCTGCGACAGGTGCAACTCCCAGATTCCAGGCAAGGGCTATTGGACGAGAGTGCATGTCGCGATGGTCGACCAAAGCATACCATCCAGCGAGCAGGATTTCGATCTATGCGACCATTGCAAGCAGTCGCTCGGAATCTTCCTGGACAACCTTCCGAACCGTAGGATAAAATATCTGGAAACGGAACTCTATAAGCTCAGCAACGGGACCTTCGGCGATGTAGTGGTGAGGATCTGCGACGGGGCAGACCCCAGGGACTTCCACCGCCAGGCATGGGCAGACGATGCCCGTGGGGGATTCCTCGGGTGGGATGTAGTGGTGAGAGGCGCACGGTTCCTCCGCGTCCTGTCCGAGGACGGCCACCACGTCGAGATGACCGCCGAAGACTTCCAGGCGAGCGACTGGTGCGAGGACAGGCACGACGAGGGGCCTCATTGTGTCTGGAATGGAGAGCAAGAGGAGCAAGAGGAGCAAGAGGAGGATGACGAATGAGCGACCCATGCGCTGCCGACGCGAGCGAGCGCTACATCTTGGACACCATCTGGGACGAGCTGGCGAGCCGTCACGAGGAGCTTCTCGCCATCGCGGACAACCCCGTCGTGAGCCTGACCGACCTCGGCAGGCTCCGGGAGGTCGAGAGCATGATGTGCTACATCGTCGAGAGGTTTCCGATGAAAATTATGAGCTGGCAGAAGAGGGCGG
>CAVHQB010000094.1:0-6836 GCA_963637895.1 Lachnospiraceae bacterium | reverse complement strand
GTAATTCGGTGAAACGAGCGTTTTCTCCCTAATATAATGAATAATGTGAATATATAGAATACTGATTTCTATATATCATAAATATATCTATAGAAAATATTTCGACTAACTATATACATGAACCTCGACTACACGGATATTGAGGTGCAAAAACCTTGGATAAGAAATACATAGCAATCGGAGCGGTCATTGTCATCGTGATCGCCGCCGTCGGCATCTATGCCGTCGGAGGTAACAACAATGACAACAACGACTCCAGGCCTACCCTTACTATCACCGGTTCCACAACCGTCCTTCCCGTTATGAACCTGATCGCCGAGCAGTACAAAGACGCCAAGCTGAACGTCAGCGGCGGAGGCTCCTCCATGGGTGCCCAGAACTGCATCGACGGAGTGAACGACATCGGAATGCTCTCCAGGGACCTGAAGTCCTCCGAGACTGCTGCCGGACTCAAAGCAGTGACCATCGCCAAGGATGCAGTCGCTGTCATCGTCGACAAGGACGCCGGAGTGTCCAACCTCACCCTCGAGCAGATCGCCATGATCTACGCCGGGGAGATCACCAACTGGAAAGACGTCGGAGGAAACGACCTCAAGATCACCTGCGTCGTCCGTGAAGCCGGTTCCGGAACCAGGGACTGCTTCAACGAGGCCATCGACGCCGTCTACGAGGCAGACTACGACACGATCATGACCAAGTACCAGTCCACCGACTCCAACGGTAACATGGCCAAGACCATCGATACCTCCAAGGGAGCCATCGGATACGTCGGTCTCAGCTACCTCTCCGGACTCAGCGACGGCGTCACAGTCGTCTCCGTCGACGGAGTCCAGGCCAGCGTCGCCACGACTCTGGACGGAACCTACGAGATCACCAGGTCCCTCATCCTCGTCACCAAGGGAACCCCCTCCGCCGAGGCCCAGGCCCTGATCGATTACATCCTCAGCGCTGACGGCCAGAAGGCAGTCACCGAGGAAGGCTACGTCTCGATCATCTGAGGTCGGATGATGAGATCCAAGACTGCGACCCCCGTCGGATGCACCCCTGGGCCCTCGGCCGCCAAGGCCGCCAGGGCCCCCAGGGACAGCGACGGGGTCGTCAAACTCGTTCTCACCGCACTGGCCCTCGTGTCGGTCGCGGTGGTCTTCTTCATAATCATATTCATATTGTACAACAGCTGGGACGCCATCTCCCAGGTCGGGATCATCGACTTCGTGTTCGGAACGGTCTGGTCCCCCTCCACCGAGAGGTACGGCGCCGCAGCGATCATCCTGGGGACAATACTAGTCACCGCAGGCTCTATGGTCGTCTGCATCCCGTTGGGGATCGCATCCGCCATATTCCTGTCGGAGATCGCCTCGGACAGGGTCCGCAACATACTCAAGCCTGTCTGCGAGGTCTTTGCGGGGATCCCCAGCGTCATCTACGGTTTCATGGGGATGACCGTCCTGGTCCCCCTCATCATGCAGCTGTTCCCGGACAACGCGTCCGGGTCGTGCTGGCTGGCGGCCTCAGTGCTGCTGGGGATCATGGCGTTGCCAACGGTCATGTCCGTGTCCGACGATGCCCTCAAAGCCGTCCCCAGGTCCTACCGCGAGGCATCCCTTGCAATGGGCGCCACCAAATGGGAGACGATCCGCAAGGTCGTGCTCCCCGCTGCGATCTCCGGAGTCTCGGCAGCCGTCATCCTGGGAGTCGGAAGGGCTCTCGGAGAGACCATGGCAGTCATCATGGTCGCAGGGAACGGAGCCGTAGTGCCGGAGCCGTTCTACAACATATTCTCCATAATCAGGACCATGACCGCGTCCATCGCATTGGAGATGCCCGACGTGGTCATCGGCAGCGTGCACTACTCTGCGCTTTTCTTCCTCGCTCTGATCCTCATGATCTTCGTTGTGGTCATCAACCTGGGCGCCAGGTGGATCATCAACTCCAGCAAGAGGAAGATGGGCATTGAGGGGTCCAAGCGCAGGATCCCCGACATCGTCCCTGTCCAGGCCAAGGAGTTCCTGCTTGTGAACAGGGACAAGATACTCAGAGCCCTCGTCATCGCGTTCATAGTCGTGTTCGCGACCATGATGCTCTCGCTGTTCATGGAGGGTGCCAAGGCGTTCGTCATCGCTGCAGTCCTTGCCGCCGTCTACGCCGTCGGATCTAAGCTGGCATCCCGCAGGGCCAACCCGGCCCTCACGGAGAAGCTCTCCTTCGGGCTCATGACGCTGGCCGTCGGAGTGATGCTCCTCATCCTCGCCTACATGATATTCGACATCGTCTACCACGGGCTTCCCGCGCTCTCGCTGGACTTCATCACCGATGCTCCCAGCCGCGGAGGGAAGGCGGGAGGCATAGCTCCCGCACTGATAGGAACGATAGAGCTCATTGCCGGGACGGCCGTCATAGCGCTGCCCCTCGGCATAGTCGCAGGGGTCTGGCTCGCGATGTACGCCTCCAACGGGAGGATCGCATCGCTGGTCAGGGGCGCCATCGACGCCCTGAACGGGACGCCTTCGATCGTCTTCGGACTGTTCGGCATGGCCGTGTTCGTGGTCATGGCCGGATGGGGGTACTCCCTGATCGGAGGATGCATCACGCTGGCGTTCATGATCCTGCCAGTCATAATCAGGACCACCGAGGAGGCAGTACGTGCAGTCCCCGGCGACCTCCTGGAAGCTTCTATGGCCATGGGCGCCAGCAAGTGGCAGTCCATAGTCAAGGTCATCCTGCCCGCTGCCATGGGCGGCATCATGACCGGTTCGATCCTCGGATTGGGCCGCGCGGCCGGAGAGACCGCGCCGATCATGCTCACGGCGACGGTGGCCATCTCCACCACCGTGGGCGTGAGCGGGCTGTTCGAGCCCGTCATGGCATTGCCTTACCACCTGTACTATCTGGCGATGGAGGTGCCCAACTCCACGACCGCCCAGTACGGGACCGCACTGGTCCTGCTCATCCTGGTCCTGGTCATGTTCGGGATCGCCTCGCTCATCAGGTACAGGTATTCGAAGAACATGAGGTGGTGAATTACGATAGATGAATCCAACGCCATGGAGGTCAGGAACCTGAACCTCTGGTACGGCGAGAAGCAGGCTCTCTTCGACGTGAGCATGCCGATCAAGAAGAATTGCATAACGGCGCTGATAGGGCCTTCAGGATGCGGGAAGTCAACGCTCCTGAGGACCCTCAACAGGATGAACGACCTGGTCACGGGCTGTAGGGTCGAAGGGGAGGTGGAGTTCGACGGGAAGGACATATTCGCGCCGGACTGCAACGTCCTCGAGATGAGGAAGAGGGTCGGAATGATCTTCCAGAAGCCCAACCCGTTCCCCATGACCATCAGGGACAACATAACCTACGGGCCCAAGCTCCATGGCATTACCAACAGGCAGGAGCTGGACACCATAGTCGAGGAGTCCTTGAGGAAAGCGGCCCTCTGGGACGAGGTCAAGGACCGTCTCGGTTCCTTCGGCCTGGCGCTGTCCGGAGGGCAGCAGCAGAGGCTGTGCATCGCAAGGGCCATCTCGGTCAACCCGGAGGTCATCCTGATGGACGAGCCCACTTCCGCCCTGGACCCCATAGCGACATCGAAGATCGAGGACCTGGCCGTGGAGCTCAAGAAGGACTACACCGTGGCCATCGTCACGCACAACATGCAGCAGGCATCCCGTATCAGCGACTACACCGGGTTCATGTACCTGGGGAAGATGGTCGAGTTCGGGGAGACCGAGCAGATCTTCAGCAAACCCAAAGAAGAGCTCACCGAGCGCTACCTGACAGGAAGGTTCGGATGATAACATGCGTAAGTTCATAGACGATATAGACGAGCTGGTCGCAGAGACGATCAGGATGTGCGACTACGCCTGCAGGATGATCGACAGCTCGGTCACGGCGCTGGTCGACTGCAATGTGGAGCTTGCGGATTCCGTCGAGGCGGACTTCAAGCTGCTGGACGCCCTGGACGAGGGCATAGAGGAGGACGCCGTGAGGATCCTCACCATCTACCAGCCCACGGCGATAGACGCCAGGACGGTCACGACCATCCTGAAGTCGATAACCTACCTGGAGAGGATCGGGAAGTACAGCTACAACATCGCGAAGGCCACCAGGTACCTGGCGGAGAGGCCCATGTACCCGCCGGTGAACCTCATCCCGCCCCTCGGGGAGGTGGCTGTGAGGATGGTCAGGCTGGTGGTGGGCGCCTTCGAGTCCAAGGACATCACCGGACTGGACAAGATCTCGGAGATGGACGACTACCTGGACAGGAACATGCGCAAGGACCTTGATGAGATCATAGATTTCATCAGGCAGAACCCCGAAAGCGCCGACGTGTGCACATACTACATCTCGGTGATCAAGTTCCTGGAAAGGGTCGGGGACCACTGCTGCACGATGGCCGAGAAGGTCCACTTCCTGGTCACCGGCGAGCACATCGAGATAGACTGACGAAACTTCTTCCCGCCTGTCCCGGAAGGAACGCTCGGGGCAGGCGGCTCTTCTACGCATCGATACAGAAATCATCGGACCGCCCCGGAGCCCGGAGCGGCCCTGTAAAAGGTTGGTTCAAGGATCAGCTGGAGAAGCTGTCCCTGTTGACGCGGATCCTGTTGGCCATGAAGGCGCCGATGAGGAACATCAGGAAGCCCAGGACGAACAGCCCTCTGTCCGCTATGCACATCGCCAGCGCCAGAAGGGCCGAGAGCGTGCACAGCACGAAGCTGGCCATGAACATGACGCGCCTGCCGGAGAGGAATCCGGAGATCGCGGCGCATGCTCCGCTCGCGATGAAGATGGCTCCGAGCAGCGAGACCATGGACTTGAACCCGTCCAGGGTGAGGCCGTAGTACTTCCCCTCATCGTTCGCGATGCTGTTCCAGGACCCGTCGATGGTCATCGACGAGATCATGAACCCCAGCCCGAAGATCAATGCGAGGATCCCGTAGACGAGGATCAGCTTCGGCATGGGGCCGAGGTTGTCGGGGCGCTTGCCGAACCCCTGCCTCCCGTAGTACACGGTGTCCACGGGGGTGGCGCCGAACCCCTCGAAAGGCTCTCCGCACGAAGGGCATTTCGAAGCGCCGGCAGGGACCATCGTTCCGCAGTTCTGACATCTGCTTCCGCTCATGGTATCATGAAGTGAACACGTCGGAGCTGTTCTTCAGCACGTATGTCATGATGGCTCCGATGATGAAGCACGGGATGGCGCAGTAGGCGTAATCGATGAACACGCACAGGCCGAGTATGAGCACGGTGGCGGCGAGGCACAGCTGGACGGCTGTCTTCCTGGGGCCGGTCTTGTAGCAGTAATAGTAGGAGCCGATGGCGGCCAGGGGGCTCAGGGTGCCGAACACGGCGGCGACCATCATGAGCAGCTTGGTGGTATCGCTCCACTCGGGGAGGATCTGGACAGGGTCCATTCCGGAGTCGATGAAGGCCTGGTTGAGGCTGTCGATAAGCTCCTGGTAAGTGGCCTGGTCTATCGCGGCGGTCTCCACCAGCGTGGTGACGCCCACGATCAGCCCGAAGATCCCGTAGAGGAGGATGAATATCGGAATGACGGCGCTCCCTCCCTTGACGGGGCCTGCAGCCCTCATGTCGGAGGGGCCCCTCGATGGAGCATCCCCATTGAGGGACATGCCGCACTCCGGACAGAACGTCGCGCCCTCCGGGAGCTTCGCTCCGCAGGAGACACAGAAATTGTTCTCATCGTTCATGCTCCGCGGATTGCCGTGCAAGGTTTATGAGTGTTCCCACGGTCG
The DNA here is from genome assembly GCA_963637895.1 of Lachnospiraceae bacterium. Lineage (GTDB taxonomy): Archaea > Thermoplasmatota > Thermoplasmata > Methanomassiliicoccales > Methanomethylophilaceae > Methanoprimaticola. The sequence goes on along the minus strand of CAVHQB010000094.1, from coordinate 1,083 downwards.
TCCCGGAATCAAGCCGTCTTGGCAGGAGGCGCTCAGACATGTTCATATACCATGATGGCGTCGGGGAGGTCACGGAGTTCAGGTTCCGGTGTTTCGCCGGTTCTCTGCCGTGGAGGGAATTTCTCCCTCAGGCCGTACGGGCGCATAGGGCGGAACGTGCGGGATTTGATGGCCGATTGGCCAGTTGTATTCTTCTTCCAGCAACGCTTATATACCCAATCCTGATACACGGTCCTGTTATTGCTCCTGCATCCGCGATGCGGGGGCGATGCGAGGTATCAATATGGTAACCGTCTACGACGTTCCTGCCGAGCAGCTCATACTCAAGACGGCCCAGAAGCTCAAGGAGAACCCCAACATCGTTCCTCCTGAGTGGGCTGAGTTCGTGAAGACCGGCAGGCACACAGAGAGAGCTCCTACACAGGATGACTGGTGGTACAACAGGGCCGCCTCTATCATGAGAAAGCTGTACGTGAAGGGACCCATGGGATCTTCCAGGCTCGCCGCCGAGTACGGTGGATTCGCCGACAAGGGATCCATGCCCAACCGCGCCGTCAAGGGAAGCCGCAACATCGCCAGGAAGTGCATGATGCAGCTCGAGGCCGCAGGCTACCTTGTCTCCAAAGACAAAGAGGGCCGCGCCATCAGCCCCGCCGGTCAGTCCCTCCTGGACAACACCGCCAAAGAGGTCTATGACGAGATGAGGGCCTGAAGGAGGCATCAGCATGGAAGACCCTGAATTGGAAGCGATCAGACAGAGAAGGATGGCCGAGCTCCAGCAGCAGGCCCAATCCCAAGCGGCTCAGGAGGACCAGGCCAGAAGGATGGAGATGCAGAAGCAGAACATCATGAGGCAGATCCTGACGCCCGAGGCCAGGGACAGGCTCGCCAACATCAGGCTCGCCAACCCCCAGATGGCCGAATCTGTCGAGATGCAGCTCATACAGCTCGCCCAGAGCGGCAGGCTGCAGGGAGTCATCGACGACACCATGCTGAGGAACATCCTAGGGCAGATCGTCCCTCAGAAGAGGGAGATCACCATAGAGAGGAGATAATCATGTCAAGCACAAAGGCCCCCGCAAT
>CAVHQB010000093.1:0-6983 GCA_963637895.1 Lachnospiraceae bacterium | reverse complement strand
CAAGAATGTCCGTGACAAAGGGTATCAGATTGCCACGATCGTCAGCAGACTATGCCTGGATGACGACAGGGCTTTCGATGACATGAAGGAGATCTACGATGTCCGCAATGATTTCATCCATGAGGGGAAGTCGGATAAGATAAAGGATGTGTTCCCGAGGATGTACGAGCTCCTGGTCAAGGTCATTCGCATCATCGTGGACGACGACTTCGACATGAACGAACTCAAGAATCTGAGGGCTGACCCCAAGAGGAGACGCTGACCTCGTCATCGACAGCCTGCGACGGCTCTCTTCCTGCTCATCGGGAACCTCTCATGCGAAAGGGTATATGGCACTACGCGATGGGTGGTCCCGATGTTCACCTCTAAGACCCTTTTGAGCGGAAGCCTCCCGGACGTGAAGGTCGGGATCGGCCGCGGCTCGGACGCAGGCAACGTGGAGCGCAGCGTCCTGGCCATGGAGGGTCATGATGTCACAATCTACGATGATCCCAACGAGCTCGTCGACGACCTCGTCAAAGGGAAGATAGACGCGGCCGTCCGCGGGGACATGTCCTCATCGATGCTGCTCCCGATCCTCAAGCACGGCCTCGACCTCCCCGCCCTCGAGAGGGTGGCCTTCATGGAGCCTGCCGGAGGCAGGCTCATGATCCTCGCCCCCGTGGGGATCGACGAAGGCTGGTCCGAGGACCAGAAGTACGACCTGGCATCCAGGTCGGCGAAGCTCGCCGAGAGGATCGGCATGGGCGCCCGCATCGCCATCATGTCGGGCGGAAGGGACGAGGACGTGGGAAGATGCAAAGTGGTGGACCGTTCGATCGAGAACGCCAACGCCCTCGCCAAGAGATTATCGGACGACGGCTACGACGCCTACCCCTGCCAGATCCTCATAGAGAACGCCGTCAGGGACGCGGACATCATCATCGCCCCGGAAGGCATCACGGGGAACATAATATTCAGGACAATGCACCTGGTCTGCGGCGCCAAAGCATTGGGAGCGCCGTTGGTCAACAGCGGGAAGGTCTTCGTGGACACGTCCCGCGCCAAAACCGATTACAGGGACTCTATCGCCCTGGCGATGAAGCTGACGGAGGAATGAGAGAATTGTATCTAGAGATCGACGGCGGTTATTCGGGCATAAGGTTCTCGGCATGCCATTTCATACCGAGGCACGAGAAATGCTCCAGGCTCCATGGCCACTCCTACATCGTCAGGCTCAGGCTCGAAGGCGACATAGGGGCGGAAGGGATGATCATGGACTTCGTGGTGCTCAAGAAGGCCCTGAAGGCCATGATAGACGAGCTGGACCACAAGACCCTCCTGCCCACCGAGTCCAAGGACGTCAAGCTCGATGTCACCGACACATCGGTGGAAGCTGTCAGCTGCGGGAAGAGGTACGTCTTCCCCAGGGAGGACGTGGTGCTCCTGGAGATACCGAACACCACCGCCGAGGAGATGTCCAAGCTCATGGCCAAGAGGATCGTCTCGGAGATCGAGTTCCCCGATAACGTCAGATCGGTCTCCATCGGCCTCGACGAGGAGCGCGGGCAGACCGCATGGTACACGGAGGCGCTGTGAATGACCAACGCCGTGGTCCTGCTCTCCGGCGGATTGGACTCCACCACCACTCTCGCACAGGCCCTCGCCGATGGCTGCAAGGTGACCGCCATCAGCTTCAGGTACGGCCAGAGGCACACCAAGGAGCTGGTCTCCGCCGAGAACGTCTGCAAGCACTACAACGTCGACCATGTGGTGATCGACCTCAACCTCTCATCCTTCAGGTCCGCCCTCACCAGGCAGGACCTGGACGTCCCCCTGGACAGGGAGGGCGAGCTGGACGCCAAGATACCGATCACCTACGTCCCTGCGAGGAACATCATCTTCCTGAGCATCGCCGCCGGGCTGTGCGAATCCATCGACGCGGACAGGATCTACATCGGCGCCAACGCCGTCGATTATTCGGGATACCCGGACTGCCGCCCCGAGTTCTTCGAGGCGTACGAGAACATGATCGAGAAGGGGACCAAGGCCGGAGTGGAAGGGCACCCCATCAAGGTCATGACCCCCATCCTCCACGACAGCAAAGCGGACATCGTCAGGCGCGGGAAGGCTCTGGGAGCTCCCCTGCACCTCACATGGTCCTGCTACAACGGCGGGGAGAAGGCATGCGGCCACTGCGACTCCTGCCGCCTGAGGCTCAAGGGATTCCAGGAAGCAGGGTACAAGGACGAGATCGAGTACGAGCATGATGAGAATCTGTGAGATATTCAATTCCATCCAGGGCGAGGGCCTCACCATGGGCGCGCCCACGGTGTTCGTCAGGACCGTCGGATGCAACCTCCGCTGCTCCTGGTGCGATACCGGATACTCCTTCGACGGAGGGGAGGAGATGCCGGTGGACGACATCGTCGCCCGTGTCGGAGACTGCTACAGAGTGTGTCTCACGGGAGGCGAGCCCATGCTCCAGCACGAGTCGCTGGAGCTCATCTGGAAACTGGTCCAGAAGGGGATCCAGGTCGTTCTGGAGACAAACGGCTCCGTCGATCTGTCCTGTGTTCCGAACCATCCTCTCGTGATGATCAGCATGGACATCAAGTGCCCCTCGTCCGGGATGACGGACAGGATGTGCCTGTCCAACATCGGTCTGCTGTCGCAGAAGGACCAGCTGAAGTTCGTCATCAAAGATGACGAGGACCTGGATTTTGCCGTGAGGTTCGTGAAGGAGCACGACATCGAGTGCCCGATCATCTTCGGCCCCGTCGGAGGCACCGACAGGCTGGAGCATCTGGTGGACCGCGTCCTTCAGGAGAAGCTGGACATAAGGGTCCTCCCCCAGCTTCATAAAATCATCTGGGGAGACAGGAAAGGGGTCTGACCCCCTCCCTGCTCATTCGGGTTTCTCGGAGAAGCTCTTCCTGCGCTCGATACGTCTGACGTAATCGGTGACGCACTGCTCGACAGTCCCTTCTTCATCATAGGACACGTCGATGCCCCCGTCCTTCAGGATCTTCATGCCATGCATGCCGATCCCTCCCGTGATGACGGCGTCCACGTTCCCCATGGACACTATCGCGTTGGCGACGGCGAAGCCGGCGCCCTGCTCCGAGTCCTTGTACTCATTGACTATGACATGATAGTCCAGGGTCTCGGAGTCCACCAGGAGGAAGAAGGGGGCGTGGCCGAAGTCGTCGGCCACGTAGGAGTCCAGGGACTCCCCCTCGGAGATCACTATGATCTTCATCTCATCCCACTGTCTTGACGATCTTCCCGATGATCTCCTCGAACGCCTTGGCCGAAGCGGACTCGGGGTACTTCAGCACCACAGGCATCCCGGAGTCTCCGGAATCGGCCACCGCGGGCTCGATGGGGACCCTTCCGAGGAACTGGACGTTCAGCTCCTTGGCCGCCCTCTCTCCGCCACCGCTCTTGAAGATGTCGGTGACGGTCCCGCAGCAGGGGCAGACGAACCCGCTCATGTTCTCCACGATGCCGATTATGGGGATCTTGGTCTCCGCTCCGAAGGTCAGGGACTTCCTGCTGTCAAGGAGCGCCACATCCTGCGGGGTGGTCACGATGACCATTCCATCCGCCTTGGGCATGAGCTGCACGATGGACAGCGCCTCATCGCCTGTTCCGGGAGGCATGTCCACGACGAGGTAGTCCAGGTGGCCCCAGTTGACGTCCTCGATGAACTGCTTGATCGCTCCCATCTTGACGGGCCCGCGCCACATGACGGGGGAGTCGGGGCTGGGGAGCAGGAATGCCATCGACATGATCTTGATCGACGGCGGCACCATCACGGGGATGAGCATGTCGTTCTCCGCGCGGATGGGCTCGGACTCCACGCCGAACATCTTGGGGATGTTGGGCCCGGTGATGTCCACGTCCATCACACCGACGTCCTTGCCCTGCATGGCGAGCGCGGCGGCCAGGTTGGAGGACACGGTGCTCTTCCCGACCCCTCCTTTCCCGCTCATGACGATGATGATGTGCTCTATGTTCCCGAGGGCGTTCTGCAGCCTGGTCTGTTCTTCGATGGCCTCTTCTGTAAGCAACGGTCCGCTCATGGTTATCCTTCTGAGCGGTGTATTGCGGCAATGGTATTAACAAGGTTTCTGGCCGACCGTATCCGGGTAAGGGGCGTGAACCCCTCCCGGCCGCGGAGCGGCCGGCCGGGGGCCCTGCACCGCCCCGTATCCAGCAGGACTGCAGCCCATCCAAACATCCTATAAACGCAGTCATGCATACACGGTCCAGATGCCAGAAGCCACAGTAGGAGAGTACATGGTCAGGAACGTGCACACGATCACCCCTGACATGACGGTAGAGCAGGTAAGGCAGGAGATCATCAACTCGAACTTCCACGGGTTCCCCATAGTCGAGAAAGGATACCTCCTGGGGTTCGTCACGGCGAAGGAGCTCCTCCGCCACATCGACAAGCCCGACGCGAAGATCCGCAGCGTCATGAAGCGCGGGACCCTGTGCGCCATACCCTCTATGAACATCGAGGACGCCACCAGGATCCTCTTCAGGTACGGCCTGAGGAACCTGCCGGTGGTGGACGAGGACAAGAAGCTCGTGGGGATCATATCCAACATCGACATCGTCAGGTCCCAGATCGAGAAGTCCCGTCCGGGCAAGGTGATGTCCGTCAAGAACTTCCTGGAGCAGCAGAACGGGGTCAGGATGAAGGTTGTCAACAGGGAGATCCCCGTGGACCAGATCATCCCCTCCCAGAAGGAGGTGTACATGGACGAGCTCATCGGCAGGCAGTACGAGCTCAAGAGGGGGCTCAACGAGCCCCTGATCGTGGTTGAGAGGCGCAACGGGTTCCTGCTCGTGGACGGCCACCACAGGATAATGGCCGCCAAGAAGATGGGCCTGAAGACCTTCAAGGCCATCGTGCTGGTGCCCACCGACCTCGATGTGAAGTTCGGGCTGGAGAAGACCGCCGAGAGGTGGGGGCTCAGGAACCTGGACGACGTGAAGATCATCGAGGGCTCCAAGCACCCGTTCATGGAGGTCACCACCATGCTCCTGCCCAGCGAGGAGGCCTCCGCCATCAACCAGAGGCTGATGGACAGCACCAAGAACTGATCTTCCCATGCCTTCCTTGCGCTTGCCGATGCGCAGGGAGGGCTATCGTTTTCCCGTCATCTGTCGGACCGTTCTTCAATGGCCCTTTGTATTCAGATAGTGATAGCTTAAATCAATATTACAAACCATACTGTCATTACAAACATTACAGCGTGGAGTTATTAAACTTGGACGCCATATGCCTCATCAGGCACGACCGAGCACCGCCGGTCGATGGGATGTATAAAAAGGGGGCAACGCATACGACGAACAAGGACGAGAACATGGAAGGGATGCCGGTCGGACACGCTGATTTCAAGGAGCTGAGGGATCGCGACCTCTATTTCGTGGACAAAAGCCCGCTGATAGATATGATCCTCAGGAAGTCGTCCAAGGTCATGCTCTTCACCCGCCCCCGCAGGTTCGGGAAGACCCTGAGCATGAGCATGCTGGATGCGTACTTGAGCCTCAGGTACGCCGGCGAGAGGGACCGCTTCTCGGACCTGAAGATCTCGGAGATCCGGCCGGACGATCCGGAGAAGAACTCCAACGTTGTCGTCAAAGTCTCCCTCAAGGACCTTGGGAATGGAACATACGACCATTTTCTGCTTCGTATGGAGAAGACAGCTTTCGATCTCTACCAGAGCTTCTTCGAGCTTCAGAGCTCCGACAGGTTGGATCCGGGATTGCTTGAGATCTATAACAAGGTATACGAGCGCAGATCGATGCCAAAGGATCTGGAATCATGCCTGGCGGATCTGTGCAAGATGCTGGAGAAGCATTACGGCAAGAAGCCTATCCTGCTCATAGACGAGTATGACAGTGTGATGAACATGTCGTACGGCAGGCCGAAGGATCATGAGCTCATCATGACATTCATGAGGATGTTCCTGAGCACTGCTCTCAAAGACAATGAGAGCATCAGGTTCGCTGTCCTCACAGGCGTTATGAGGATCTCCAAGGAGAGCATCTTCTCCGGGCTGAACAATCCGGATGTGTACGACGTTTTCTCCAAGGAATACGACGAGATGTTCGGGTTCACTCAGGCAGAAGTGGAGAAGCTTCTGTCTGACAACGGACATCCGGAGAAGCTGGCCGAAGCACAGGAATGGTATGACGGATACCGTTTCGGGGATGCGGACGTGTACAACCCCTGGTCGATCCTCAAGTATGTGGACCGGGGCTTCGTTGCAGATTCATACTGGGCCGGCACCAGTGGGAACTCTATAATTCGGGACCAGCTCCACAGGTGCGATGCAGACGCATGGAAAGGCTTGAAGGCTCTATGTTCGGGCAGCACGATTTCGAAAGGGATTCGCAAGGAGCTCGTGTACAGCGATCTCGACGAATCAAGAGACGCTCTTTATTCCGTCATGGTCGCGACAGGATATCTCAAAGCGGTTCCGAACGGAAGCGGCTATGATCTGACGATACCGAACAAGGAGATGTTCGGGGCCTTCGCCGAGACGATCCTCACGGAGTTCGGGCTCGGAGCCAATCCTACGGTCCTTTCCTTCGTCGATGCGGTGGAATCCGGAGATGTCGGGAGGATGACGTCGACTTTGGAGAATCTGATGGACTCGTTAAGCAACCGCATACTGTACGACGAGCGCTCCTATCAGACGTTCATAGTCGGGCTGATGGCGAACGCCCACAAGAGGTTCGAGATAACCGCCGATCACGAAGCAGGCAAGGGCTATTACGACATCCGGATGAAGAGGCTGTACGGTTCCGGCCCCAATGCCATAATAGAGATAAAGCGCCGCACGAAGCGGAACGTCTTCACGAGCATGGACAAGCTGGCCAGGATAGCGCTCGATCAGATCCATGAGAGGAAGTACTATCGCGGACTGGAGGGCGAGACGATCCTGTACGGCATAGCCTTCGACCAGAAGGAGCCGACCATC
>CAVHQB010000092.1:0-7003 GCA_963637895.1 Lachnospiraceae bacterium | reverse complement strand
GGCAGATGCAGCATCCGAAGAGGACGATCGCCAGTATGGCTGCGACAGCTGCCGCCTTCATGTTAGATTTTCACGTCATGGAGGGCTCACTGGCCGTGTTCCCCCCGGATAAGAAGCGATGAGGGGGATGGCCCCCTCGGAACGGGTTTACTTGAGCCTGATGGTCTCGAGGTTCAGAGGGGCCTTGGTCTCGATGCCGTACTTCTTGTAGATGGACGACGCGAGGTCCGTGCACTTCCTGTCCTCTCCGTGGCCGATGATGATCTTGTCCGGCCTGGGCTCCAGAGACGAGATGTAGCGCATCAGCTGCTTCCTGTCGGAGTGACCGGAGAATCCGTCCACGGTCTCCCTCTGCATCTTGATCTTCAGGGTGATGGGGGTCCCCCTCATGTTCATGGTGATCTCGGGCCTTCCCCTCTGGATGGTCCTTCCGATGCTGCCCTCGGACTGGTATCCCACGAACAGCAGCCAGTTCTTCTCGTCGTCGGCCCACTCGCGGAAGTACTCCATGACAGGCCCTCCGGACATCATACCGCTGGTGGCGAGCACGATGCAGGGGTCGGGCGAGTGGCAGATCTCCTCCCTCATGTCCGATGTCTCCACTCTCTTGAAGATGGGGGACAGGAACGGGTTCTCGTTCTGCTGGAAGATCTGAGTCCTGAGCTGGCTGTTCAGGTACTCCGGATACGCGGTGTGGATGGCGGTTGCCTCCCAGATCATACCGTCCAGGTAGACGGGCATCTTGGGGATCTTGCCGGTGCGCATGAGCTCCTCGATGACGAGCATGACCTCCTGCGACCTTCCGACGGCGAAGACGGGGATCAGCACCTTCCCTCCGTGCTGGGACGCCTGTATCAGGTACTGGCCCAGCTGCTCGGATGCGTCCGCCCTGGAGGGCTGCACGTCGTTGTGGCCTCCGTAGGTGGACTCTATGACGAGGGTCTCCAGCCTGGGGAACCTGTTGGTGGCCGGGTTGAACAGCCACGTCTTCTCGTACTTGGTGTCCCCGGAGAAGGCGACGTTGTGGAGCCCGTCCCCGATGTGGAAGTGGGCGATGGCCGATCCGAGGATGTGGCCCGCGTTGTGGAGCGTCAGCCTCACATCGGGCGCGATGTCGGTGGTCTCGTTGTACTTCAGGGGGATGGTGTGCAGGATCTCCTGCCTCACATGCTGGGCTTCATAGGGGGTCTTCTTGTTCTCGCCGTATCCGAGCTTGATGTTGTCCAGCTGGAGCAGGGCCATCAGGTCCCTGGTGGGCGGGGTGCAGTAGACCGGCCCCTTGTAGCCGTACTTGAACAGGGCGGGAAGGGTCCCGCAGTGGTCCAGGTGGGCGTGGGTGATGACGACCGCGTCTATGTCCGCCAGAGGCTGGACCTCGGGTATGGCGAAGTAGGGGGTGTTGTCGGAGCTGGGGTCCAGCCCGCAGTCGATGAGGATCTTGCTCTCCCTGGTGGTGAGCAGCGAAGCGGACCTCCCGACCTGCCTGAACCCTCCCATGGCGGTGACCCTGACCCACTGCTCTCCCTCGAGCTTGGGTCTGGCGATCCTCCTGGCCACGTAGGTGAGCATCTCCTGGCGCTCCTCGTGGTTGGCCCTCATGTACCCTCTGACATCGGAGACGGTCTTGGAGGGTATGGGCGGGGCGCGGATGACCTTGATGTTCCATCCGGTCTCCTTCCTCAGGTCGGTAAGGAGCTTGCCCTCCTTCCCGACGACATCGGTGGGGTTGACGGCCTCGATGTGGACCTCTCCCGTCTCCTCGATGAAGTTGATGTCGTAGATATCGGCGGACTCGGGGATCATGGAGCGGATCTTCTCCTCCACCTTGGCCGGGTCCTCGAGGTTGGCGGGGTCGGGACGGATGTCCACCCTGCGGTGTATGCTCTGGGCAAGGGTCCTTGCGATCGAATCGTTTGCGGAGACCTTGTCGTAGTCGTCGGTGTACACGACGACCAGCGGTCCCTCGAACTTCACCTCCTTGATCTTGATGTCCTGGGGCATGTTCCTCTTGACATCCTCTGTGAGGTTCTCGAACAGTCTATCGACATTCATGTGAAATCCAGCTTGAACTTTGTCTGAACGGGTTCAGAAGGAAGCGGTTTGGAAGGGGTTTGGATGAGCCGGGGCTCAGTTGGGGAATGCGAACCCGAGGGATTCGCATCTAGCCTTGATGTCCTCCGGTGCGAGCGCTTCGTAGCCGTCGGGGCCGATGTAGGAGACCAGCATTCCGTCGCCGGTGCAGTTGTCCCTCCTCCTGGCGGAGTTGAGAGCGGTGATGGCTGCGTTGATGCCTTCCTCTTTGGTCATGTCCTTCTTGAAGGTGGCCTCGAGGGATCCCAGCGCGAACAGGCTTCCGGATCCGACCGAGGTGTAGTTGTCCTCGATGTACCCTCCGGCGCCGTCGATGCTGAAGATGTGGCCGCCGGTCTTGTCGTATCCGCCGACGATGAGCCCGAGGTAGAATCCCTGGCGGATCACGCTGGCGACGAGGGTCGCTGCGGCGTTGACCGACATGGGGGCGCCTTTCTTCATCGAGTAGATCGACATCTCGCTCTGCATGTAGCGGACCATGAGCTGGGCGTCTCCGACGACTCCCGCGATGGTCATGCCGACGTTGTCTGACAGCTGGTAGACCTTCTGGACGTGGCTGTGCGCGATGAGGTTCCCCATCGTCGCCCTCTGGTCTGAGGCGAGGATGACTCCATCCTTCAGTTTGATTCCGATGGTCGTTGTACCGGTTTTAAGAGCTTCCTCGGCTGTCATTGGTCAATCTCCTAATGATTGGAAAAAGCACCGTCTCGGACTGTGCTGGTATTGGCTAATGAATGGGTCATATATAAAAAGACGGGTCGAATGTTCAGCAGATCCTCATGGCCAGGATGTCGGCGTGGACGACAAGGGCGTGGAGCACTATCCGCTGTTCGCTTCCGCTTTCATCCGCGAGATAGCCGCTCCGACGGACTGGCCGGACCTCTGAGGGACGTCATTCCCCTGCAGCGCTCTGCACGGGGGCAGGGGCACGGTCCGTCAAGATCCCCGAAAGGACGACCGAAAGGCATCCCATCATGCATCCGACGGTCGCCAGGGTCCAGGAGCCCGTGGCCATCGATACGAGCATCAGGGCGCATCCGGCCGCGCAGAGCGCCGATTCAGGCTTCTTCCCGCCGCTCCTGAATGTGAGCGCGGAGCCGGCCATCAGCGCCGCCGTGATGATCAGGGGCATGGTGGAGACATCCGCTCCCCAGAACGCCGAGGCGCAGACGACGAACCCGGGTATGGACGCCGACAGCAGGGCCAAGCATTCCGCATGCATCCCATGGGAACCGCAGCCGAACGCGGAGGTCATTATGAACACCGAGGCGAGGACGGAGGCCACGAGGATGCTGTCGGATCCGATCAGGCATATGCAGAGCCCCACGGTGCCGACCATGGAGACGGTCCATCCGAGGCCCAGCCCGGACGGGGACACCCATGACCTCCCCTCGATCATCCCCCTGGTGCTCACCGCAGCCGACACCAGGCTGAGGCACGCCATCGCGACCGATCCCGCCACAGGAGCGGCGGACAAGAGGATGAAGGCGGCTATCGTGGCGGCGCACATCGAGGCCAGGGCCCATGACCTCCTGTAGAATGCCGTGGCAGCGAGCACGGCCATGGGCAGGCAGACATACGCAGCTGATCCAGCATCGTCCAGCAGGACGGATGCGATGGAATGCGCGGCGATCCCGATGGACAGGAGCATGAAGAACGCCCCCCAGTCCGAGGACCCCGTATGGTACAGCCCCGTGCTGACCACGATGCACATGACCGCCGCCAGGGCCACCGAGATGTGGAACGCCGCCAGGTCCGCCTCGGGCACCAGCGGCTCGGCCGCGGCCCAGAGCATCGCGACGGAAGCGAGCATGAAGCTCGAGAACAGGATGCAGGGCGGGACGATCCTCGTCGGGCCCTCGGTTATCAGGTCCTTCCTCCAGTGCCTGGAGTAGTGGGGGACGATGACCCTTCCGGCATCGTACTCTATCCACAGCGTTATCCCGACTATCCCGGACACGGCCTTGAACGCCAGCACGATCAGGTCGAACTCCCAGGTGCTCCTCATCAGCGGCTCCACGACCACTGTCAGGATCATGAGGAACGAGATGATCGTCATCATCTTGTTGCCGGCCAGGTGGAACGCCGCCATCGCGGGCAGGAACAGCACCATCGAGAGGACGTTCAGGACCATGGGCATCCTGATCCCCGCGGTGGCGAAGGACGCCATGAGCATGCCGAGCAGGAACGTGCCCATTAGGTATATCCCCTGGACGGTTAACCCCTGCTTCACCGAGTACAGCCCGAACCCCAGGATGGTGCACAGCAGCATCAGGCGGAAGATGCTCAGGGAGAAGTTGCCCTTCGGCAGGACGTCGGACAGCTCGCCGATGAAGGCGAGCATCATCAGGACGATGGTGCACAGGGACATCACCAGGACGGTGGCGTACTGGTTCTCGGACTGGACGAGGTTCACCCTCTCCTCTATCTTGGCGTCGGAGGTCACCCCGAACCTGACCATCTTCTTCATGGAGACCAGCAGGAAAGCTATGCCCGCGCCGGCCATCGGTATTATCGGGACGGTTCCGGTCACTCCGAGCCCTGGCAGGAGCAGGGAGATCACGAGGAGCACGCATCCGGTGGACCTGACCTTGTACCCCAGCCTCCAGAAGGTGTAGGCGGCCACGGCGAACCCGATGCACAGGGTGACTCCCACGGGCATCATCTCGTTGGGGTCCTCGAGGACCTTGGACAGGGGGTACACGAAGAGGTAGCATCCCGACATCAGGAAGACCATGGCCTCTGAGATCATGCGGCCCCTCATCGCCATGATGGTGAAGCCCATCATGAACGCGCTTCCCGCGAGCGTCACATGGTCCAGGCTCCCGCGGTCCACGCCGGTCATCTCGACGGCGGCGTTGGACAGGATGGCGACGGCCAGCACCAGCATTCCTGCCGAGGAGACGGAGGCGATGCGCCCCAGGCCCTCGAGGTCGTTCCCGCAGCTCTCGGTCGACTTCCAAGTGCGGACAGCCTCGGCGAGGCACAGCAGGGACAGGGCGACGGACCCGGAGGCGATGCAGGCTGAGGACCCCGTCGCAGCGTATGCTCCGAGCGCGACCCCGAACACAGCTGTCCCGAGGCCGACAGCCTTCTCCCCTCCGTAGAACGAGAGCGCTCCGACGATCAGGCAGATGGCCGCTATGACGGGCATGACCGCCATCTCAGCCCCGGTCTCGTCGAAGATCGGGATCCCTGCGAGCAGCCCCGTCATGGAGTATAGGATCCCGCAGCACCCGGTAACGACCATCCCGCGCTCGAACATGGATGCGGAGACCACGGCGATGGCGACAGACACGGACAGGCCTATGTACTCTCCCAGGAGGAGGCCTTTGGACAGCAGCAGCATCGCCGCGTGGACCGAGATGAGCATGAGGCAGAGGATCCTGCTGGCCTTGGCGGCATCGCAGGCGGGGCCCTTCTCGTGACGGAAGGCGGACCATGCGATGACGGCACCGGATGCTATGAGCAGAGGCCCGGCCAAGGCATCGGGCGCTTCGCCGGTCAGGGACATCGACAGCACGGCCGCTGCGAGGACCATCGTCCCTGCGCCGTGCAGCCTCATCCCGTCCAGGAGCATCATCGCGGCCGAGACGGCCAACGGGAGCACGAAAGACATGCGGAGAGCGGAAGCGGAGGCGTGGTCGCCTATGATCGCGCTGTAGATCCCCGTCAGAACGGAGAGGCCGAACAGCATCGGCACCGTGCCGCGATGCACATCGCCTGCGGACACGGCGGACCAGGCGGCCCATACGAGCACGACGGCGGAGATGCACTGGGTGGCCAGGTACATCTCGGGACCGACGAAGGCGACGCCGAAGAAGGACGCCATCGAATGGATCCCGGACCAGGCCAGCACGGCGGCCGTGGTGATCACGGCGATCATCGTCCTGTTGTCCCCGGTCTGTTCCATTCCGTCATCCTCCGAAAGGCGATATCAACGGCGTGGCGATTCGTTCTTGATATATGACATGTGGGGAGATCGCATCTGAGCTTCTGGAAGAATGGGGATGTGGCACGGTTGCGGCCCGTGCCGGCCTAAGGGGTTTGCAGGCGATCATCGGTTCTTCTTGGAGTCGATGATCAGGAATGCGGCCATGAGGGCGGCGACGACAGCCGCGGCGGCGCATGCGACAGCGGTCTTGGTGTCGTCCTTCTTGGTGTTCTCGACCACGGTCGGATAGACGGGGACTGGGTAGTAGTCGTCATCGTCGTCGTATATCGGGACATCGGGCGTGTCAGGGGTGTCGGGAGTGTCCGGGACCACAGGGTCGGGGCTGTCCGTCGTCAGAACCTGCACGACGTAAGATGTGTTGTGGTCCGTGTAGATGGTCACCAGGCCTGTTTCCTCGTCGATGGTGCAGTCGACCTTCTCCAGGCAGCTGCGGGCCTCGTTGTAGTAGTATGCGACAGCTCCGAGGTAGTTGTCGGGGACCTGCACCTTCACGGTGATCTCCAGGCTGTATCCTTTCTTGACGTTGCTCACGGTCACATCCACGGCGGCGGACATGCCGTCCGTCCAGGACTGTCCGTTAAGGGTGATGTCCTGCACGGAGACATCGACCGTCGAGCTGGTGTCGGTTATGGTTCCTTTGATGGCGATCGTGACCTTCTCGTCCTCTGCGATGTCGGGCATGTTGAAGTCGATGGTCTGGTCGATGGCGGTGTCGCTGACGTCCGAGGGGACGATGGAGACCTTCTCGCTGTCGGTCTGGATCGTCTCGGTGCTGCTGCTGGTCGTCTTGCAGAGGTCGTCTTCCCAGACTGCGCGGGCGAGGGTCCCGTCTGAAGTCGTTCCCTTCATCTCGAACCGGTAGTGCCTGCTCTCGTTCGTGAGCTCCACGCGGTCCACCGCGGCAGGATCTTCATTGTTGATCGCCCATGTCCACTCTACATTGCTCACTTCCACAGC
>CAVHQB010000091.1:0-7122 GCA_963637895.1 Lachnospiraceae bacterium | reverse complement strand
GTATGCGTCAGGAGCGTCGTGCCGAGGATCGTCCTCAGACCTTCTATGCCCGACCATCGGCGCAGCTGATCCGACCGTTGAAAAGTTCAATAGAGAATTGGTGCCGCCGGATGATCCGGCGGAAAGAGTTTCAATTATCCTCAAAGAGGGGCTTGGAGTCGATGACCAGCCAGGTCACGAGGAATCCGATCAGCATTCCGAAGATGGACCAGAAGCAGAAGATGGCTGCCAGGAGACAGAAGATGACTGCAACGATCCACAGCTTCCTCTTGTAGACCAGGATACCGCTCAGCAGGGCGCAGACTCCGCTGACCAGCGTGAGGGCGGAAGCGTATGTGACGTAGTTCTGGACATCGCTCTGAGTCCAGTTGTAGCTGTGGCTGGAGATCCAGCTCTGGAAGGAGTCGTTGGACCATATCGCGTTCGCCACGTTCGTGGCGTCGGCCAGGGAGATGATCCCAGAGATGGTCACAGGTATCGCGTACACGAACAGCAGGAAGAGAAGCCAAGTGCGCCTCATCTCTGTGGCCATCTTGATCATTTCCTGCATGTTCTCTTTCATGTCGGCATCGGCTTCGGAGCCGCTGACGACCTTCCCGCATTTGGGGCAGAATTGCATGCCGGGCTCGACAGTGGCGCCGCAACCCGTGCAGAATTTAGACTCGTCGTCCATGGACTTAGTTAGAAAAGTCTGATTTAAAAATCTTATGTCCTTGAGAGTAGGTCGGAGACGAAGAATCCCGATATGGCACTGAAGTCGGGGAAGTCGTGTTTGGATCGGCGCTGACGGCGCGCTGTCTGAAAATAGAGCCCAGACCGGGGGAATCCCCCGGAAAGGGCGTTTCGTTCATCTTGTGATGTCGTCGATGGTCTCTTGGATCTTGTCCCTGAGCTTCGACTTGCTCTTGCGGGCCTTGGATGAAGCTCCTGCGGAAGCGTCCAGCCTGGTCAGCAGTTCGCGCTCCTCATCGGTGACCTTCTTCGGCACGGACACCGAGACGCGGACGAACAGGTCCCCACGGGACTGGGAGCTCATCTTGGGGAGCCCCTGGCCCGGGATCCTGAGCACGGTGCCCACATCGGTCCCTGCAGGGATCTTCAGCTGCACCTTGTCGCCTCCGAGCGTCGTGACCATCTCCTCTCCGCCGAGCACCAGCTTGGGGTAGGTGGTGACCACGCCTGTCCAGAGGTTCGCGCCGTCGCGGTCGAAGGTCTTGTCCTCCTTCACGTGGATGACGACGAAGAGATCGCCGGCGGGGCCGCCGTTGTACCCTGCGTTCCCGGCTCCGGAGACCTTGAGCCTCGTTCCCTCCTGGACACCCTTGGGGATGTTCAGGGAGATGTGGGACTCCTGGTTCACACGGCCGGCTCCGCGGCACTTGGGGCACTTCTCGGCAGAGGTGGTCCCCCTTCCGCGGCAGTCGGGGCAGTCGCTGACCGACACCATCTGGCCGAACATGGTCTGGCGGACGGACTGGACCTGTCCGGATCCGCCGCATGTGCGGCAGGTCGTGACGTTCCCGTCCTTCCCCCCGGTGCCCTTGCATGCCTCGCAGACCACCGAGTGGGGGATGTCCAGGTTGACCTTCTTCCCGTCCAGGACCTCCTTGAGGGTGACCTCGAGGTCGTACCTCAGGGAGTCTCCCTGGGCGGGGGCGTTGCGGGACCTCTGGCGGCGTCCTCCGCCGCCGAACATCCCGCCGAATATGTCCCCGAAGATGTCGCTGATGTCGTCGGCCCTGGTGAAGTCGTCCCAGCTGAACCCGTCCTTTCCGAACTGCTGCTTGACCCCGTCGTGGCCGTACTGGTCGTAGAGCTTCCTCTTCTCCGGATCGGAGAGCACCTCGTAGGCCTCGGACAGCTCCTTGAACTTCGCCTCGGCGACTTCCTTCGGTTCGGTGGAGACGTCGGGGTGGTACTTCTTGGCAAGACTGCGGTATGCCTTCTTGATCTCGTCCGCGGTGGCGGATTTCTCCACCCCGAGGATCTCGTAGTAGTCCCTCGGCATCTCACATCGCCTCACTGCTTGCCGTCGTCGTCGACGATCTTGTAGTCGGCATCGACATAGTCGCCGTTGTCGGAGGCGTTCTCCTGGGAAGCCTGCTGCTGGCCCGCGGATGCGCCCTGCTGGGCGCCGGCCTGCTTGGATGCCTCCTGGTAGACCCTCTGGCTGATGGGCTCCATGACCTTCATCAGGGCGTCCATCTTGGACTTGATCGCGTCTGCGTCGTCGCCCTTGTTGGCGGCCTCCAGGTCGGAGATGGCCTGCTCGATGGACATCCTCTCCTGCTGGCTGACCTTGTCTCCCAGCTCGTCGAGGGACTTCCTGACAGTGTACACGGCGGTCTCGGCCTGGTTGTGGAGCTCCACGGTCTCCATCTTCTTCTTGTCCGCGTCGGCGAACTTCTCGGCCTGCTTGACCAGGTCGTCGATCTCCTCCTTGCTGAGCTTGTTGGAGGATGCGATGGTGATCTTCTGCTCCTTTCCGGTTCCCATGTCCTTGGCGGACACGTTGATGATCCCGTTCGCGTCGATGTCGAAGGTGACCTCGATCTGGGGGATGCCGCGGCGTGCCGGGGGTATCCCGTCGAGCACGAATCTGCCGAGGGAGGTGTTGTCTGCGGCCATGGGCCTCTCTCCCTGGACGACGTTGATCTCCACGGAGGGCTGGTTGTCCACGGCGGTGGAGAACACCTGCGACTTCTTGGTCGGGATGGTGGTGTTCCTCTCGATGAGCTTGGTCGCCACTCCGCCCAGGGTCTCGATACCGAGGGACAGGGGGGTGACATCGAGGAGCAGGACGTCCTTGACCTCTCCGGACAGGACGGCTCCCTGGATGGCTGCTCCCATGGACACGCACTCCATGGGGTCGATGCCGCGCTGGATCTTGGGCCCGACGATGGACTCGACGAAGTTCTGGACGATGGGCATCCTGGTGGGGCCTCCGACCATGATGATCTTGTCGATCTTGTCGGAGGACAGGTGCGCATCGGACATGGCCTGCTCGATGGACGCCCTGCATCTGGAGACGATGGGCTCCACGAGCTCCTCCAGCTTGGCACGGGTGATCGTCTGGATCAGGTGCTTGGGGCCGGAAGCGTCGGAAGAGATGAACGGGAGGTTGATCTCGGTCTGCATGGTCGTGGACAGCTCGATCTTGGCCTTCTCGCATGCCTCTCTGACCCTCCAGAACGCCATGTTGTCCTTGGCCAGGTCGATGCCGGTCTCTTTCTGGAACTCACCGATGACGTACTTGGTCAGGACCTCGTCCATGTCGGATCCTCCGAGCTGGGTGTCTCCGGAGGTGGACAGCACCTCGAACACTCCGTCGCTGAAGTCCATGATGGTCACATCGAGGGTTCCGCCTCCGAGGTCGAAGACCATGATCTTCTGCTCGGTGCCGGACTTGTCCAGCCCGTAGGCGAGAGCGGCCGCGGTGGGCTCGTTGATGATACGGACCACTTCCAGGCCGGCGATGGCGCCTGCGTCCTTGGTGGCCTGCCTCTGGTTGTCGTTGAAGTATGCAGGGACGGTGATGACCGCTTTGTCGACGGTCTCTCCGAGGTAGGACTCGGCGTCCTTCTTGATCTTCTGGAGGATGAAAGCGGAGATCTGCTGGGGGGTGTACTCTTTGCCGAGCGCCGTGACCTTCTCGTTGGACCCCATCTTCCTCTTGACGTTCTTGATGGTCCCGTCGGGGTTTGTCACAGCCTGCCTGCGTGCAGGCTCTCCTACGAGCAGCTGTCCGTCTTTCGTGAACGCTACGTAGGACGGGAACGATTTCCCGCCGACGCTGGTTCCTTCCGCGCTGGGGATCATGGTAGGCCTGCCGCCTTCCATGACCGAGGCTGCGGAGTTGCTTGTACCCAAATCGATTCCTATTATTCTTGACATATTCACTCACCTTCGTTAGATTCCTTGCATTCTTCGCTCTCTTCTCTCTTCTTCGTTACTTTGACTTTGGAGTACCTGAGGACCTTCCCGTTCAGCATGTAGCCTTTCTGGAACACCTCTGCGATGTCCCCGTCCTCGTCTCCTTCGACCGTGCACAGGGCCTCGTGGCAGTTGGGGTCGAACTTCCCGTCGGCCGGGATCTCGGCAAGGCCGTTGGCCTCCAGGACCTTCATCATGTTGGCCCTGACGCCGCGGATCCCCTTGACGAACTCCGTCTCCTCGCCTGCGTGCTCCAGCGCGCGGTCCAGATCGTCGACGATCGTGAGGAGGTCGCTCAGCACGGACGAGCATGCGAACTTCCTGTACTCCTCGTTCTCGCGCTGCGTCCTCTTGCGGAAGTTGTCGAAGTCCGCCTGCAGCCTGCGGGCCATGTCGAGGTACTTCTCCGCCTCGGCCTTGGCTTCCGCGAGCTCGTCGGCAATGGCCTCGGCCTGCTCCGCGTCCTTCTTTTTAGACTTGTCAGTCATAGGTAGCATCTCTCAATCGTTCGATAATCGTGAAATGGGGGCCGAAGCCCCCGGTTTGCTTAATCGGGTTCTTCAGTCGTCCATTCCGGGAGGCATTCCGCCCTCGCCGACCTGGGGCATGGGGCTGGCCTTGGAGGCGATGACATCGTCGATCCTGAGGATCATGACCGCTGCATCGGTTGCAGAGTTGATGGCCTGTTTTCCGATCCTGTAGGGCTCGATGACGTTGAGCTTCAGCATGTCCTCCACCTTTCCGGTGTAGGGGTTGAGTCCGTCGTAGACCTTTCCGGACTTGTGCTGCTTCCTCATCTGGATGAGGATGTCGATGGGGTCCAGTCCGGCGTTCTCGGCCAGGGTCGAGGGGATGGTCTCCATTGCGGAGGCGAAGGCCTCGATGGCGATCTGCTCCCTTCCGCCGACGGATGCGGCGTAGTCGCGGAGCTGCATGGCGATCTCCATTGCGGTGGATCCTCCTCCGGTGACCATCATTCCGTCTTCGATCGCGACCTTGACGACGGACCAGGCGTCCACGAGGGACCTCTCGACCTCGTCTGCGACGTGGTTGGTTCCTCCCCTGACGAGGACGGAGACGGTCTTGGGCTCTTTGACGCCGGTGACGAAGGTCATCTCCTCGTCCTCGATCTTCTTGAGCTCCACGAGGTCGGCGTATCCGAGGTCGGACTTGTCGATCTCAGCGATCTTGTTGATGATGTTGGCGCCGGTGGACCTTCCGAGCCTCTCCATGTCGGACTTCTTGACGCGCCTGCAGGCGTAGATGCCCTCTTTGGCGAAGAAGTGCTGGGCGAGGTCGTCGATTCCCTTCTGGCAGAAGACGACGTTGGCTCCGGAGGCCTTGACCTTCTCGACCATGTCCTTCAGCATCTTCTCCTCCTCGGCGATGAACTGGGAGAGCTGGTTGGGGTCGGTGATCTGGATCTTGGCGTCGATCTCGGTCTTCTTGACCTCGAAGGGCGCGTCGATCAGGGCGATCTTGGCCTTCTCGACGGTCTTGGGCATGTTGGCCTGGACGGGCTCCTTGTCGATGATGAGCCCTTTCACGACGTAGGACTCCTCCATCTTGGCTCCGGCCTTCTTGACGGTCTGGAGGTTCTTGAGGTCGATCTCGTAGTTGCCGTCCTTGTCCTTGTCCACGATGGTCTTCACTGCGTCGACGACGAGGTCGGCGAAGTACTCTTTCGAGCTGTTGACCTGCTTGGAGATCATGGCGGTCTCGGCGATGAGCTTCAGGAGCTTGGTGTCGTCGATGGAGACTTTCATGGCGACGTTCTTCAGGACCTCCTGGGCCTTGTCGTTGGCGAGCCTGTATCCGCTGGCGATGATGGTGGGGTGGACGTTGGCATCGATCAGGTCGGTGGCCTTCTTGAGGAGCTCTCCGGCGAGGATGACGCTGGTGGTGGTTCCGTCTCCGACCTCTGCGTCCTGGGTCTTGGCGACCTCGACGAGCATCTTGGCAGCAGGGTGCTGGACGTCCATCTCCTTGAGGATGGTCACACCGTCGTTGGTGATGACAACGTCTCCCACAGAGTCGACGAGCATCTTGTCCATTCCCCTGGGGCCGAGGCTGCTCCTGACTGCGTCGGAGATGGCCCTGGCGGCGGTGATGTTGTTGAACTGGGCGTCCTTTCCTTTCTCTCTCTTGGTTCCTTCCCTGAGAATGATCACAGGTGCGTTTCCCATACCCATTTTTGTTCCTCCATATCTTCCTTGATTGGAATACTGAGGGACTTTATGTTAGAACTTCTATATAAATTTAACAGTTTAAACCCTTCGAGAGCCCCAAACGTTCCGAAGATGAGCATGGCGGCCCCGCCGGGATTCGAACCCGGGTTGTTGGTTCCGAAGGCCAACAGGATATCCACTACCCCACGGGGCCAGTGACTCCCACAATGCTACGCATAAATATACTGTTCTTCAGAACAGGCCCAGCATGGCCCGCCTGCCGCCGTGGCCGTGCGGATCTCCGCAGACGAACAGGACGATGCGGAACGGCGGCTGCGCCTCGGATGTCAGAACGGAATGGCCGGCAGAGCCCCCGCGCATCGCGCGCAGGGGCATGGCCGGGATCAGGACAGGATGTCCTTCAGGTGGCCCTGTCCGATGGAGTCCTTGATCTCCATCGCCAGCCTGCCGCCGGTGCTGAGGCCGGGGTAGATCAGGTCAGCGTAGGGCGAGCCGGAGATGAACGGGTTCGTCCCCGCCACGATCCTGGTGGAGATCTCGAAGACCTTGAACTGGAGCTTGTCGTTGACGACGGTCTCCAGGCAGAACGGGCCCCACATTCCTCCGAAGAGCTCGTAGGACCTGTTGACGATCTTCTCGGCCATCTCGAAGGCCCTGGGGAGCAGCGACTCCCTGATGACGACGGGCGTGTTACCGGTGACCACGAAGGACGGGTAGAGGCCGTGCCTCTTGGACTCCTCGATGGACCCGAGCTTGTACATCTCGTCGATGTTGGACTCGTCCCTCCTGTCGATGGACAGCAGCTCCAAGGAACCGCCCTGCTCGCAGAGGTAGCCGTCGGTCTTGTAGGGGTCGTAGAAGAAGTGCATGTAGTACCTGGTCCCGAGGCAGTACTCCTGTATGGTGTAGGGCTGCGTCTGGTCGATGGACATCTTGAAGTCCGGATAGTCCATGGCGATGAAGTACCCCCTTCCGCCTTTCGCGCCGTGGTACTTGACCA
>CAVHQB010000090.1:0-7155 GCA_963637895.1 Lachnospiraceae bacterium | reverse complement strand
ATGTACGGCCTTCTGAACATACAACAGAATCATACTGGAGATCGGGATATGCCGATGTAAACACCAGGATATTGCAAAAAATGTTCGAGGTTCTCTCAACTAAAGAAAAATATCCATTCCTCACCGAATCCGCAACCTATGCCCTTGCATATTCACGTCAACGGTTCGATGAACTTCGTTTAAAAGAACGTTTAACGTATGTTGATGGACTTTGGAGACTATATCCTTGGCTAGGAACCGTACATTTCAATACACTTTACCGTATCTTGATTAAGTTGGGAATTGCAAATTCCTGCAATCCACCATATTCAATTACTATCAGAGAAAAATACAGAGATTTGGATGAAATCAGACGCCTTGTTATAGATTTCTTGAATGAACATGAAACTATCGATTTGGTCGATGAAGACGATATTATGAATACTTCCACTCTGGGAAAATACAACAGATATGTAGAGAAGGAACTACTCTGCAAACAATTCTGTTTGGATCGCCTCGAATTCTCAGAAGAAATCATTGATGCATTGGCGAGGTGAGGAACCAGCGTCGGTACTCATAGGGCTCATCACGATAATCAGCCTCGGTCTATCGTCATCCGCCGGTTCCACTCCTGTATAAGAACAGGATAGATTATGCTTTGGAGTGGAAGAGCGCGGAGTGGGAGATTCGAACTCCCGGGGAGAATCCTCCACCGGTTTTCAAGACCGGCGCCGTGGGCCAGGCTTAGCTAACTCCGCCTGGACATCCGATAGCGACGCTTTATAAAAACCCTATTCACCGTTCGTCTGCGGAGTAATCGGACATCCCCGTGTAGAGCAGGAAATCGGACAGCTTCATGCCCTCGTCCCACCTCATGATGTAGTTCCCCACATCCGAGACGTCCAGCTTCGGGATCCTCCTGTACAGGATCGAATGCCTTCCCTTGTAGTTGTGGTCACTCGGGATGGTGAAGATCCTCCACGGGTCCCCCCTGAACGACTTCAGCCTGAACGCGTAGATCGGGACCAGATGCGAGCGGTTGCACTCGCCCAGCATGGTGTCCGCCTGCTCCACGAGCCTTTGGCTCTTGCTGAAGTGCATCACCGGGTCTGAGGAGCTCTTCACCTCGATCGGGAACGAGAAGTCCCACCTGAGCGCAACCAGGTCCACCCCCAGCGAGCCTGCCGCCCTGATGACCAAAAAAGGCTCCGTCAGCATCGAGTTGTACGCCGCGGTCTCCATGGACCCGCAGGTCTTTACCATCTTGGATATTGCTTTGGGGTCCCCCGCCAAGAGGGCCTTCAGCTCGCGCTCGTACACATCGCCCGGTGGTGCCATGCTATCGTCATTCCATTCCGGAACGGATATAAAAGGCGAATCGGGGGGTGACTGAAAACCCCCCTCTCAGTAGTTGAACACCACATGCACGTCGCTGACGTCCATCCCCAGCTCCGTGAACACCACATCCACGATCCTGGTGCTCTTGACGATGTAGCTGGAATGGTCCGCCCTGGACATGATGACCACTTTCCCCTTCTGCACGGCGGAGGCGATATGGTCCGTGTCCTTCCTGTCCACGCAGTCCCTGCTGCCAGCGACCACGGTCACCGGCACGGATATGGACGACAGCATCTCATCGGTGAGATGGGGCTCGGTGAGCATCATCGTCTCCTTGGCATCCGGATGCTTCTTCATGCGCAGCATGGCCATCGACATGCCCTTCAGGGCCTCCGGCTTCGTGTTGGCGCCGCAAGCGAACAGATGCGACAATCCCTCCGGATGCTTCGACGCGTAGATCAGACCGGTGATCCCGCCGTCGCTGAACCCCAGGACGATCGGGCGGTCCAGCTTCAGCTTCTTCACGAACACCGCCAGATCGTCCGCCATGTCCTCGTAGTGGTACTCGTTCACGGGCGAGCTCTCCCCGTGGCCGCGGGAGTCTATCAGATACAATGTGAACTTCTGCTCCAGGTAGTCGGCGGCGCGGCTGAAGATCCTGTGGTCCTCCCCGTTGCCGTGCAGGAGTATCATCGCAGGCCCTTTTCCGCGGACCTCGTAGTACAGCGAGACGCCGTTGGTCGTTACGCGCATCGTCCCCTCCATCCCGCAGACGGATATAATATTTTGGTAATCCTAAAACAACGGACAGGATACCGCCCGGTCGCGGGAACCGGGACGAATGTGGAAGAAGGGCCCGCCCCCGGAAAGGGGGCCGGAGGCCCTGGAACGCGTTTACTGAACGGGGATGGGGATCTGCTCGCAGTTGATCATCCAGAGCTTCCCGTCGGCGTTGACGATGATGGATCCGCTGGACGAGATGGCGTATCCGTCGCCGTCGGTGCACTGGGCGGTGACAGCAAAAAGATTCGAAGATCCGTCGGCCTTCTTCTCGCACAGGCGGCCGTCCTCGTAGAAGCCGTTGACGGGCATCTCGTATCCGTTGGTGCGGTAGATGACGGTGTCGCTGCTGAGGCCATAGATGTCGTAGGAAAGGTATCCGTCGCGGTCGTACACGTAGTACTGGACGGCATCGAATGCCCCGGCGGCCCCGGTGACTGTCATGATGACATCGTCCTCGTAGGTCAGGTTGAAGACCGTGCCGTCGAGGGTCATGCAGAATATGGTGTAGCTGTCGGGCTCGCCCATGACGAATCCGAGGGCCTCCATCGTGACCCCATCGACATCCACATTCAGATCGGCTGCACGGTACCCCTCTTCGACGACGGAGACGGTGAAGATGGCATCGTCGATGACCGCGTTGTTGCCGTTGTAGACCTCTGCGACGACAGTGTCCATGGTGCCGTCGAACCCGAACTGGTCGTCATCGATGTCGTAGATGCCGTCCTCGCTGAAGACCAGGACGACGACGGAGAGGGCGGTGATTCCCCCGACCTCGGCCTGGAAGAACGTGGCCATGTACAGCATCCCTCCATGAAGGTACATCTGGACGTTGTACCCGTAGTCGATAGAGACGGCCTGATGGTCGGACACCGCGTAGAACTTGAGAGTGTCTTCGTTGTCGGAATAGGTGACGACGTCTCCGTCGACCGTCACATGAGCGATGAAGGGCTCTTCTTCGGATGCGTCCGCCGAGACAGCGCCCATGATGGCGTAGGTATTGGAGCCCGCAAGGGTCCATTCGCCCTCCAGAGGGCTCTCCTTCTCTTCCTGGCCGATGTACTGCCAGGAGAAGAGGAGGACGATGATGAGAACGATGACGACCGCTCCGGCCGTCTTCTTGTTAGCTTTCTCCATGGACGGTAATGACGACAGGGATATAAAAGGGGCTGAGTGCCCGGGGCCCCGTGCCAGCATGTGCGCGGAGGCCCCGGCGGGGGTTTCAGACGTAGATGATGGGTTCGAGCATCCAGAGCGCGCCGTCGATCTCCACTACGGCAGAGAACCCGGACATCATGGCGAAGGCGCCGCCGATGCCCAGAGCCTGCACTCCGAGCACATGGCTGCTGCCGTCGGCCCTCTTCTCGCAGAGGCGGCCGTCCTCGTAGAACCCGTCCACGTCGTAGGACGTCTCCTCGGACCGGTGGATGACGGTGCCGCTGTGGAGGCCGTAGGTGTCCTCGGAGAGGATCCCGGTCCCGTCGAAGACGTAGTACGTGGGGGCGAGCGAGGTGTCGACTCCGGTGAGGGCGACGACCTCGTCGTCCTCGATGACGATGTCGAACACGAATCCCAACGCGGTGATGCAGAACAGGACCGTCTTGCCCTTGTCATCCGTCTTGAGGAGCCCGATGGCCTTGTCCTTGATGTCGCCCGTGGTGACGGACAGGCTGAGCATAGCCATGTCCTGGTCGTCGACGGTGACGCTGACTGCGATCTCTTGGAGGAACGCGTTGCTGTCGTCGTACATGCCCGCAATGGCGGCGTAAGCGTCGCCGACCATGTCGGGGAGGTCGTCGTCGACCGATGAGAGGCCGTCGCGGGTCATCACGATGACCGTCGCCATGACCCCGTCGATGCCCTCCGCTTCCTCCTGTTCCGCACTGAAGAGGTAGAGGGTGTCGTTGTGAAGGTACAGCTGAAGCTTCTCGGAGTAGTCCATCGAGACCGCTTCGATGTCGGAGACCATGGCGAACTTCATCGACGATCCGTCGCTGGTCAAGGTGAGGATGTCGCCTTCGACGTGGGCGTTGACAGGCGGGAACTCTGCGCTGTAACCGATAGGGGCCTCGACATAGACGCTCATGGAGATCGTCTCCGCGACCTGCCATTCTCCCTCCATAGGGCTCTCCTTCTCCTTCTCCTGCCCGATGTACTGCCAGGAGAAGAGGAGGACGATGATGAGAACGATGACGACCGCTCCGGCCGTCTTCTTGTTGGCTTTGTCCATGGACGGAAAAGATGTTGGAGATATAAAGGAACACGCCGGAAAGCCCGAGTGCCAGGCCCGGATGCCCATGACCGACGGAGTGCCGTGCAGAGGAGCTTGCCACCGGATCTCGTGTCAGGCCGTTCAGCGATGGAACGATGGGATGATAACAGGGATCAAGGGGTTTGCGGAGGGGGCCTTGCGGCCCCTCCGTCGCTCACGGGGAGAGCCTGCTGGGGTCCCTGGGGAAGAGGATGGCCTCCCTGATGTTGGGCAGGTCCAGCATCTTGACCAGGAGCCTCTCGATCCCGATCCCCCATCCGCCGTGGGGAGGCATGCCGTACCTGAACGCCTCGAGGTAGAACTCGAAGTCCTCGGGGTCCAGGCCCTTCTTCTCCATCCTTGCGACGAGACGGTCGTACCTGTGCTCCCTCTGGCCTCCGGAGCAGATCTCCTGGCCGCGGTAGTCCAGGTCGAAGCTGAACGAGTAGGGCGTTCCGTCCTTCTCCATGATGTAGAAGGGCTTCGCCTCCTCGGGGTACTCCGCGATGAAATAGAGGTCGCATCCCTTCTCGGCCATTATGCTGCCGACGATCTTCTCTCCCTCGGTGCCGAGGTCCTCGCCCTCCTTCAGGGGCATGCCGGCGTCGTTGACCATCTGCAGGCACTGGCTGTAGGTGAGGATGGGGTAGGGCCTGGCGGGGACGTTGATCTCCTTGCCGAGGATCTCCAGCTGCTTGGCGCCCCTCTCCTTCAGTCCCCTGAGGACGCGGTCGATGACCTCCTCGATCATGGCCATGACCTCCTCCTCGTTCTCGATCCAGCACATCTCCCCGTCGAAAGACACGAACTCTGTCACGTGGCGGTTGGTGTTGGACTGCTCGGCCCTGAAGGCCTGTCCGATCTCGAACACCCTGTCCAGGCCGGTGGACATGAGGATCTGCTTGTACAGCTGGGGGGACTGGGCCAGGTAGGCGGGCCTGTCGAAGTACTGGACCCTGAACAGCTCCGCACCGCCCTCTGCGCCTGCGGCGGAGATCTTGGGGGTGTAGACCTGGGTGAACCCGTTGTCCCTGACGGCTTCCTCGATGAGCTCGACCATGAGGGCCTTCAGCTCGAAGATGGCCTTCACCTCAGGCTTCCTGAGGTCCATGAACCTGTGGTTGAGACGGGTGTCCATCTCCACGTTGACCTTGTCGACGACTCCCAGGGGAAGGGGCACTGCGGCGGGGGAGACGACCTCGGCGGCGGAGGGGATGATCTCCCATCCGGTGGCGGTCTGGTTGCTCTCCTTGACCTCTCCGGTGATGCGGACGACGGTCTCGCGGGAGAGGCCGGTGAGGAGCGCGAAGAGGTCGGCGTCGATCTTCTTCTTGGGCATGGTCACCTGGAAGGTGCCGTCCCTGTCGCGCATGGTGATGAACGAGATCCCGCCCAGGTTCCTGACGTCCTGGACCCAGCCTCCGACGGAGACGGTGCCGTCGCCGACGGAGACCTCGGAGGACCTTTTTACTGTAGACATGAGCCGTGGGAAGTGACGCGCATATAAGACGGTAGCGAAATCAGCGATTGATAGTGCTGCCATGCAGAATCTTCCGCACCGTGGCCTTTCGGTTACTACCTATGAATGGCATCATCCTTCCTCCGACCGACATCCGAGACGAGGGCCCGGCTCATTCAAGATAGCTGGCGACATGCTCTTCGTGAGGAGGATTCGATGTTCGAAAACAAGCTCCAAGGCATAGGGGATCTAGCTCCAATCGCCCACGTTGGGAAAACTGTGACCGATCAGATCGTCGAGCGAAGATGCATCCTAGCCCTCCGATGCAAGATGCAGCCACTTTTAAGATGCGGTTATGCATGCTGCTCATCGGAGGGAACCCATGTTCGGATACAGGCTTCAGAAGATCTGGAAGCAACCGCCTGTGGCACAGATCGAGAGGACTTTATCGGAACTGGCCGACAAATACGGCTACGGGGACATATGGCTGTACGGGAACTACTATGAAGGGCTGTACAGCGAGCTCGACGATGTCCAGATCATGTACGATCCGTCTCAGAACCACAGGTACATGATGGGATTCATGGACGAATTCTACCAGGCTTCCGGGCTCAGAGTCGTCACTCATCGCAGAGACGATGGAGATCCTCTCGCGCAGTACATACTTGCGAACTCGAGGCCGGTGCACATGGCCGATGAGAATCCGTGCAGGATGTCGGATGCCTGCAGGAAGAACCGTCAGCACTCCGACGGCAAGCATGTCCGCATGAGCACGGAAGAGTGCCTGGAATCCATCTCTACGTTGCGCAGGCTGCTGCTCGGGCTTAAGCTCGAAGCGTTCGCAGACTACCGTCCCATAGAGGAACGGTGCCACGTCCTGTTGCAGCTGATAAGCGACCGGATTTGCAGGCTGGACGACCCGCAGTCATCTGCCGAAGCGACAGAGATCGCCCGCAGATTGAAGGGACTGGCCACCGATGACCGCGGAACAGGCCATTTCAACACGGAAGCAGACTGGATGGCCGCAGTCGACGATATCGATCGCCTCGAGAGGATGTGCTCGGAAGAGCTCAATACGGACGATCCCCGAGTTTGATGCATCAGGAGCAGGCATAGCCTTGAATCGTTTACTGAACCGTCGCGGTGGCTTCAGAAGCGCCTTTCACAGCATCGGCCCTAATCACATCACCAACGGCGGGACGCAGTTCGAATCTCCGATCTCACATCCTGGACGATATCCCTGTAGCCTTCGGACACGTCCAAGTTGGGGATGCTCACGGCATAGCCGCCGTCGCATGGGACGGCTGTGAGGTATCCGGATATAGCCATCAGCGTGACCGTCGACTCT
>CAVHQB010000089.1:0-7170 GCA_963637895.1 Lachnospiraceae bacterium | reverse complement strand
AGGTCGAGGTAGATCTCCTTCAGCTTCTCCAGCGTCTCGGGGTCCACGTCCCACATCCCCCTGTCCACCGCTTCGAAGAGCCGGTCCATCATGTCCATCATGGCATGGGGGTTCTCGTCCTCCATCCATTGCCTGGTGCCATCGTCGAACAGGTACCTCTCCGCCAGCTTCTCGTACATCCAGTCGTCCACGGCGTCCGCGGTGGCGTCCCATCCGAAGGTGTACTCCGTGAGCTTCGCCACTTCCGCGACTCCTCTGTACCCGTGCCTCTTCAGGCCCTCCACGAACTTCGGGTTCAGCACCTTGGTCCGGTACACGTACTGCAGCTCGTCCTTGGTGTCCCTCAGCTTCGGCCTGTCGGGGTCGGAGCCGTCGCCCATCACCGATACGGCGTCCTTGTTCCCGTAGGCCCTGATGAACGAGCTCATGCCTCCCAGGTACCCGTAGACGTCGTCGATGTCCAGCAGGTCGATCTCCCTGTCGGGCATGTTCTTCACCGTCACCCCGACCTTGGAGAACCTCCTGACGAACTCGTCCCTCATGCTCTCCCCGGAGATCCCGTGGCCGTAGGCGTAGCTGCCCCAGGCGATGTAGATGTCCGCCAGGTCCTGGACCGTTTTCCAATCGCCGGTCTCGATGGCATGGTTCACTCCCGGCCCGTAGCCTCCCGGAGGGGACCCGAATATGCGGACGGAGCTGCGCCTGCGGGCCTCGTCGACGGTCAGTCCGCCGGCCATGGCCTCGATCATGTCGCTCCTGAGGTTCGCGGCCAGGTAGTTCTCCTCCTCGGACTCGTCCAGGCCCGCGGCCATCTTCACGGCGTCGTCGATGAGGTCGATCAGGTTGGGGAAGGTGTCCCTGAACAGGCCGGTTATCCTGACGGTGACGTCTATCCTGGGCCTGCCCAGCTCGGACAGCGGCACCACTTCGAGCCCGATGACCTGCCCTCCGCTCCTGGACCAGACGGGCCTGATGCCCATCAGCCACAGGATGTAGGCCACGTCGTCTCCGTTGGTCTTCATGGTGTCCGTGGCCCAGATGACGAATCCCACCTCCTTGGGATAGCAGCCCTTCTCGTCCTTGTAGCGCTCGATCATCTGGTCGGCCATGCGCTTCCCGATCTCCCAGGAGGACCTGGGAGGTATGATGTCCGGGTCCACGCCGTAGAAGTTCCTGCCCATGGGAAGGATCCCGGCGTTGCCGCGGGTGGGGGCGCCGGACGGCCCTGGCATGACGTACCTTCCGTCGCATCCGCGCATGATATTGTCCATCTCGTCGGTCATGCGGAGGAGGTTCGGGACCAGGGCGCCGAACGCGTATCTGACGGATTCCTCCAGGCCGGGGGCCATCTCCGTGACGGACGAGAAGGCCCTCACAGCCCCGTCGGCATCGGATCCCGATTCCCTGGCGGAGCGGATGGCGTCCATCAGCTCCTTGTCCGTATTATCAATGATAATAGAGTTCAGCTCCTCGCCCGTGGTCCCGGACGGATCCCGGAGAAGGGCGTCCAGGTCGAGCCCTTTCGAGGCGAAGAACGATGCCCTCAGAGAGGGGACGCTCCCGTTGGCGAGCCTCATCATCGTGTATATCGCTTCATCCATCCTCTCCCCTTCCGGGGGCCTTCCGAGGATGTGCAGTCCGTCCCTGACGAGGGCGTCCTTGACCTCGGTCAGGTACTCGTGGAGGTCCTCCAGATGCTCCTCGAACTCCTCGACAGATATCTCCGGGTCCAGATGAAGGTCGTTGAGGAGCTCCGCCTTCTTGGCGGATCCCAGGATCTCCGAGACCATGGACATCCTCTTCTCCTTGCCCACGGACGCCCTGGCCTTGAAGTACTCCTGCAGGGCGTTGTCCACTTCGGAGAGCTCGTCGTAGGAGCCCGCACGGGCCATGGTGGGGCACATGTGGCCTATCAGGACCGACTCCGACCTCCTCTTGCACTGTATGCCCTCCCCGGGGTCGTCGATCACATAAGGGTAGATGTTCGGGATCCCGTCCAGGACCAGGTCGGGGAAGCACTTCCCCGACAGCCCCACGGACTTCCCGGGAAGCCATTCCAGGGTCCCGTGGGTGCCCATATGGAATATGATATCGGCTTTGAAATCGTCCCTGAGCCATCTGTAGAACTCCAGGTACTGGTGGGGCATGGGGGTCACCGGGTCGTGGTAGACCGATTCCATCTGGTCCGCCCAGGACCTCAGCGGCTGGTACCCGATCAGTATGTTGCCGTTCAGCAGGCCGGGGATGACCATCTTGCCGTCGTCAACGGACACCGATCCCGGGGGCTCGCCCCAGGTCTCCTCCATCCTCTTCCTGTCGAACTCGGGGACCTCTCTGTAATGCTCCAGGTACCTGTCCCTGCTCACGAGAGCGACCGCCTTCTCGCGGATGCGCTCGGAGGACGACCATTCCAGGTCGTTGGTGATGTTGTCCATCACCTCTTCTATCAGGGCCTTCCCGCTCCCGGGGACGTGGTCGAGGGTGTAGCCTTCTTTCTGGAATCTGATGAGCATGTCGCTGACGCTCTCGATGGTGTCCAGCCCCGCGGCGCTGCCGATCCTGCCGGATTCCGGCCGAGATTGGTACATGAGGACGGCGACCTTCCTCTCGGAGCGGGGCTTGCGCCTGAGCTTCGCCCATCCGCAGGCGACGTTCGCCAGATGGGACACCCTGTCGGGGATGGGGGTGTGCCTCCTGCCCTTGGTCCCGCTCTCGATGCTCCCGATGGGGACGGTGATGATCTGCCCGTCGATCTCCGGCCAGAACACGCTGGCCACGATCTCTCCCTTGGACAGGCCGCTGGCGGACTCCTCGTAATCGGAGAAGTGGCCGTTGCACATCATCGTCTGGATCACGGGCACGTCCGTCAGGGTGCGGTAGAAGTTCTGGTCGTCGGGGGTGGATACCCCGGAGCAGCTCCGGGAGTTGTTGAGCTGGGAGAACGGGGTGGCCATGATGACGGCGTCCACTCTCGGTTCTTCTCCGTCCATGAAGAACCTCTTGAACACTCCTGCCGCGCCCTCGCCGTCCTTCATGCTGTTGGTCACCGCGGTGAAGAACACGGGGATGACGTTCATCCCCCTGGACTCGAGCTCCCTTATGAGGGCGTCGATGTGGGCCTGGTCGTTGTAGATCCAAAGGTTGGCGCCGTACAGGATGCCGATGGTGGGCCTTCCGGGGACGATATGCCGTTGGATGTAGTCGTCAAGGGCGATGTCCGGGTCCAGGTCCGGGTGGTGGATGCCGTTCCTCCTGACCGTGACCGGATCGGGGACATCCCCTTCTCCGGTGAGCGCATGATGGAGCCATTTCACAATCGACCTGTCGTTCTCCGATCCGCGGTTCCTCAGGTACTCCCCCAGGCGGACGAAGTCCTCGTCATCGCCTTTGAAGAGGTCCCTGTACATCAGGCGGACCTCCATGTTCCCGGCGTAGACCATGACGTAGCCGGGGCATTCCTTCAGGGCCTGCTCGTATCTGTCGAACCGCTTCATCTTGCCCGGCTCGGTCATGCAGCGCATTATCACCAGGTCCGCGACGGAGGTCCTGCGGACAAGCTCGTGGTAGACGAGGGGGTCCTCGTCCACTTCGTCCCCGTTGATGCAGTACAGGTCGACGTCCCATCCGGTCTCCTCGGAGATCTCGGATACGGGCTTCTCCATGTTCCTGGCATCCATGCTCTGGACTGATACGTAGACGATCCTCATCGAAGTCACTTGGATGGTTATGCCAACAACGACTTATCGGTTTTCCTCCACGTGCGCTCCTGTCCGGCCGGCTCGTTCCGGCTCGATGCGCCTGAACGTGACCGTAGCCTTCTTGGACTTGAAGGCGACCCCGTATGCCATCACGGTCCTGTCGGTCCCTGCCGTGTACCTCTTGTCGATGATCTGCTCTAGGGCCTTCTCCGCGATCTTCTCGGGAGATTCGTTCCTCTTGCACCTCTTGAGCTCCATCAGGACATCGACTCCCGACCTCTTCGTGCTGGTGAGCATGAGGTCGTAGTATCCGTCTCCCCTCTCGCGGTCGGTCGTGACGGCATGCTCCTCGCGGCTGGCCACGAACAGCCCAGCCAGATACGCCTGGTAGGCGTGCTCGCTCTTGAGCATCCTCACGCTCAGGACTTCCAGCAGCTTTGTGAGCGCCTTCGAGACCGTATCGACATCTCCGGCCTTCACTGCCTGGTTGAGGCAGGACAGCTCGGGGTTCTCCTCTCCGCCGATGTCGGACATCAGCTTGCGCCCGAAGACCTTGGAGATCTCCGTGTTGGGGATGGACACCTCGTACACGTCCCCATGCCTGACCGCCGTCAGGTATCCGGACATGACCATGATCGAGTACAGCGCCGCGGAATCCTTGTACAGCTCGCCGAACGTGACGTTCCGGTCCAGGAGCTTCACGAGATGCTTTCCGGAGAGCAGCTCCTCGAGCTCTATGTACGTGTCCTCGTCCGCTCTCTTCAGCACGTCGTCGAGGATGTTGTTGCGGCTCGTGTTGATCCAGTACACGTCGGCTTGGAACCCGTTCTTGGCATACCCCATGATGCTCCACGGGTTGTACATCTCTGCGCTTCCGAACCTGTATCCGTCGTACCAGAGCTTCGCCTCTTCGAACTTCTCCGGTGCGCCCATGTCCTCGCACAGCTTCCGGACCTCGTCGGGGGTGAATCCGAATGCATCTCCGGAGGCCTCGTCGCACCCGTCCGAGAACACATCGTCCACTATGATGTTGTTCAGGCCCGAGCAGATGCTCTCCTTCGGGATCTGCATGACTCCAGTCAGGACGGCGAACTTGAGGTAGGGGTTGGTCTTGAGCGCCGAGCTGTAGAAGACGCTCATGAAGTCCACCACCTCCTCGTGGATCTGCTTGCCGTGCATCTTGTTCATCATGTTGTCGTATTCGTCGATCAGCACGATCGTCTTCTTCCCGTAGCACCAGTAGACCAGCTCGCAGACGTCCCTGAGGGAGGACCTGACGATCCTCTTCGGGGCGCCCATCTCCATGAGGTCGTCGTACATGTTGCGGAGCCTGGGGCCCCGGTCGAGGAGGTCGTTGCGATCGACGACCCTGTCCAGCTGCTCCGCGATCTTTTTCTGCATGCTCTGCACGACATCGTCGAGGCTGTCCGACTCCAGGTCCTTCATCGTCAGCGAGACGACGACGTTGGAGTTCTTCTCGGGGTCGTCCGGCCTCAGGTCGGAGATCCTCAGCCCGTCGAACCAGGCGTTCCCCTTGTGCTCTTCGTTGAAGTAAGCGTCCAGCATGCTCATGTTCAGGGTCTTCCCGAACCTGCGGGGCCTGGTGTAGAGCAGCACCGTGCCATCTCCTTGCTGCATCACGTCGTCGATGAGAGCGGTCTTGTCGACGTAGTATTTCCCTCCCTCGCGGAGGACGCTGAAGCATTCCTGTCCCAACGGCATCTGTTTCGGCAACCATGTCACCTCTATCACCCTCTTCGCGCTTCCAGTTATTTGAGCCGAGTTCCGGTCGTCCACGAACATCTGAAACGGGCCCGAAACCTGCTGTTTTCAAAATCGAAGCGCCGGAATATATGCGATTTGCCGAAATCGAGGCATTATGTAACTACAAACCCGCCCGTCCTGGCTCGGAAACGCTACCACCGTTTCCACTGCGCTCCCTCCTGCGACGTCTCCGGAAGGCTCTTGGATGATTATGCCAACGTCCAAATATCCACTATGCCTGTCAGCGGTCCAGTGTACACGGCTCCCGCATCCGGAAGCCTGGACGCGTTCGGAGGTGCACTCATGGAAAGGCTGTTGTTCCCGTTCGTATCGGTCGTAGGGCAGGAAGGGATGAAGCGCGCGCTGCTGTTGAACATCGTGGACCCCAGCATCGGGGGAGCGCTCATCAAGGGGGAGAAAGGCACTGCCAAGTCCACTGCCGTGAGGTCCCTGGCCCAGGTGCTCCCTTCCAGGAGCGTCGTCGAAGGATGCCCGTTCCATTGCGATCCCGGGCGCCCCGACATGATGTGCCCTGCATGCACCGAGCGCTATTCCGAAGGAGAGCTTCTTACGGCGAAGGAGGAGCCCATGTCCGTGGTGGAGCTCCCGCTGAGCGCCACCGAGGACCGCGTCGCCGGGACCCTGGACATCGAGCATGTTCTCAAGACGGGGGAGAAGAGGTTCGAGCCCGGGGTGCTGGCCCAGGCCAACGGCAACCTCCTGTACGTGGACGAGGTCAACCTTCTGGACGACCACATCGTCGACCTTCTCCTGGATTCTGCGGCAATGGGAGTGAACTACGTCGAGAGGGAGGGCGTGTCGTTCTCCCATCCGTCCAGGTTCGTCCTCGTGGGGACGATGAACCCCGAGGAGGGGGAGCTGAGGCCCCAGCTCCTGGACAGGTTCGGCCTGTCCGTCGATGTCAAGGGGGACAGGGACATGGAGCAGAGGATGGAGGTCGTCCGCAGGCGCCTGGCGTTCGATTCGGATCCGAGAGCCTACACGGAGAGCGTCAGGAAGGAGACCGAGGCCATGCGCGACCGCATCGCAGAGGCCAGGAGGATCCTGCCCTCAGTGAAGGAGAGCGACGAAATACTGAGGGCGGTGGTCGCCGTGACCACGAACTTCGGGATAGACGGCCACAGGGCCGACATCACCATGATGAAGGCCGCCAAGGCCAACGCGGCCCTGGACGGGAGGACGGAGGTGTCGAAGGACGACATCCGCGACGTCGCCGCGCTGGTCCTGTCCCACCGCATGAGGAGGCGCCCCTTCGAGGAGGAGGCCTTCGATGCCGAGGAGCTCGAGAGATGCCTCCAGTCGATATGAGCCTCGGATTCCCGTTCTCCGCTGTGCACGGCATGGAGGATGCCAAGAGGGCGGTTTGCTGCGCCCTTGTGAATCCCCGTCTCCGCACCGTCCTGATCAGAGGCGGGCCAGGGTCTGCGAAGACCGTCCTGGCCAGGGCGGCGGGGCCGCTGTCCGGGAAGAGGGTCGTGAACGTCCCTGTCAACGTTACTGAGGAGCAGCTGTTCGGAGGGATGGATGTGGATGCGACGGTCCGCGAGGGGAGGCCCGTGATGCAGAAAGGGCTCTTGTCCCGTGCGGACGGGAACATCCTGTACGCGGACGACGTCAACCTCATGGACCAGCGGGTCCTGGCTTCGCTTCTTGATTGTGTCATGTCCGGCAGGGTGGTGCTCGAGAG
>CAVHQB010000088.1:0-7284 GCA_963637895.1 Lachnospiraceae bacterium | reverse complement strand
CAGGTTCGGGAAGACCACCAACCTGTCCATGCTGGACGCCTTCTTCAACGAGAAGCACAAGGGGAACACATGGTTCGACGGGCTGGAGATCTCCAAGTACCCGGAGTACGAGGAATACAAGAACGCATTCCCTGTGATCCACCTGGACCTCAGGTCTTCGAAGAAGGACACTTACGAGAAGTTCATCGGAGGGATGACATCTGCCGTCGCCGGTGCTTTCGAACCGCACCGCTATCTCCTCGAATGGGAAGGCCTCGGGAAGCCCGTCCGCGATCTGTTCTCCATGCTCGATGACCGCGATGTGCCGGAGAATAGACTGGAAGAATCGATCCTCCTGCTGTCCGGAGCTTTGAAGAACCACAGCGGCAAGGATGTGGTGATCCTCATAGACGAATACGATTGCGCTCTGGCGGATTCTTTCGGAAGAGAATCCCATCGCCCGATGCTGGACTTCCTCCGCGGATTCTTGGGGCAGACATTGAAGAGCAATCCGAATCTCAGGATGGCATACATGGCCGGTGTGATGCAGATCGCCAAGGAGAGCATCTTCTCGGAACTGAACAACGTCTATGTGAACAACATCTTCTCGGACGAGTCCGACGAGAGGTTCGGCTTCACGGAGCAGGAGGTCAAGGACATCTTGGAATATTACGGCCATCCGGAGAAGCTGGACGAGGTCAGGGAATGGTACGACGGATACCGCTTCGGGGATGCCGAAGTGTACAACCCGTTCAGCATCATGACCTACGTCCGCAAGAGGTTCAAGCCGGGCATATACTGGGTCAACTCCGGAGGGCTCGGCATCATCGACAACCTCCTGAAGCGCATCAACAAGGATAATCTGGACCAGATCGTCAACCTTGTCGCGGGGAACGTGGTGCGGGTGAAGCTCAACGAATCCATGGTGTACAGCGATGTATACGCATCCGACGAATCCCTTTTCAGCCTCATGGCCACCACCGGGTATCTCAACGCAGTTCCTGTGGGGAACAGGGAGTACGATATCTCGATACCTAACAACGAGATCATGGAGATCGTCCGCGACATGGCCGAGAAGGTCAGGCCGATCAGCAGCGCGGACCTTGTAGAGTTCAACAGAGCGGTCTTGGATGGCGACGCGGAGACGATCGAGATCGTCCTGGGCCGGGTCCTGGACAACATGAGCTACATGAACCTCAGCCCGAAGCTCCCCGAGAACCCCTACGAGGTCATGGTCGCGACCCTTCTGACGGGAGTCTGCGAGAAGTATGTGGTCAAGACGCAGCGCGAGACGAAGCTGGGCAGATCGGATATCGCGATGTTCCCGAAGGCCCAAGGCGACGAGGGCATGATATTCGAGCTCAAGATCGCCGGTTCGGAAGAGGCGATGGATGCGGGCCTGGACGAGGCCATGGACCAGATCCACAAGAAGAGGTACTACGACGAGATGCAGCCAGGCCGGGTCTCTCTGATCGGGCTGTGCTTCTGCTCCAAGCTGGTCAAGGCGAGGACCGAGACGATCGTGGTCCCATCAAGATGAACGGGCGTTCCGCCCCGTCCACGCGCATTTATATGTATTGGCGCAACCTACGACGGGCGCTATGAATGCCAGGACGTCCACCATCGAGCGCAGCACCAGGGAGACGAGGATCTCCGTGGACCTCAACATAGACGGGACCGGGCAGTTCGACGTCGAGTGCGACATACAGTTCCTGAAGCACATGACCGAGACGCTGGCCAGGTACGCGGGATTCGACCTGAGGCTCAAGGCCTCCGGAGACAACGACCACCACATCATCGAGGACACCGCCATCACATTGGGAAAGGCTCTCAGGGCCGCCATGGGCGAGGAGCCCATCGAGAGGATGGCCACATGCATCATCCCCATGGACGACGCTCTCGTGATGTCCTCGCTGGACCTGGTGGACAGGCCCTATGCGGAGATCGACCTGCCCGACCCGCTGTACATCCACTTCATGCGCAGCTTCGCCATGGCCGCCGGGATGACCCTCCACATCGTGAAGATCAGGGGGTTCGACGAGCACCACATCGTCGAGGCGTCGTTCAAGGCCACCGGCAAGGCGCTGGCCGAGGCCCTCCGCAGGAGGGGGACCGAGCTGAGCACCAAGGACCGCGAGGTCATCGGGTGATCCCATGCTCACGAAGAGGATCATACCCTGCCTGGACGTCAAGGGCGGGAAAGTCGTCAAAGGCGTCAACTTCAAAGGGCTCCGCGAGGTCGGATACCCTCCGGAGATGGCCGTGGAGTACGAGAAGCAGGGCGCGGACGAGATAACGTTCCTGGACATCACCGCCTCGCTGGAGACCAGGCAGACCATGCTGGACATCGTCTCCGAGACTGCGAGCAGCCTCTTCGTCCCGCTGACCGTGGGCGGAGGCATCCGCAGCGTCGCGGACATGAGGGACGCGCTCAACGCGGGGGCGGACAAGGTGTCCGTCAACTCCGCCGCTGTGAAGGATCCTTCAATAATATCGGAATGCGCCGAGAGCTTCGGGAGGCAGTGCGTCGTCGTGGCCATAGACGCCAAGAGAGTGGACGACCACTGGGAGGTCTTCACCCACGGAGGGACAAGGTCCGCAGGCATCGACGCCGTCGAGTGGGCGAAGAAGGCCGAGGACCTCGGAGCGGGGGAGATCCTGCTCACTTCCATGGACACGGACGGGGTCAAGACCGGATACGACATCCCGCTGACCGCCGCGATCTCCGACGAGGTCAGCATCCCCGTGATCGCTTCCGGAGGATGCGGCAGCGTGGAGCACATCTACGACGTGTTCTCCCAGACCGGCGCCTCCGCCGCGCTGGCGGCATCAATCTTCCATTACAACGAATACACCGTCGGAGAGGTCAAGCAGTACCTCAGGGACAGGGGGATCGTGGTCAGATGATCGGACTCAAATATGACGCCAACGGGCTCATCCCCGTGGTCGTGCAGGACTGGATTACGAACGAGGTGCTCATGGTCGCATGGGCCAATGAAGAGGCTGTGGACAAGATGGTCGAGACCGGCTACACCCACTTCTGGTCCAGGAGCAGGCAGAAGCTCTGGAAGAAGGGCGAGGAGTCGGGGCACTTCCAGAAGATCAAGTCCATCCAGAAGGACTGCGACGGCGACACCCTCCTGGCGAGGGTGGAGCAGGTCGGAGGGATCGCATGCCACACCGGCACGCCTTCATGCTTCAACCAGCTTGTCTACGGCAGCACCGAGGAGACCATGGCCATCATCCCGGACCTCAAGAGGGTCCTGAAGGACCGCCTGGAGAACCCCCAGGAGGACAGCTACACCTGCAAGCTCTACAACGACGAGACCAAGATGTGCAAGAAGATCGTCGAGGAGGCCGCCGAGGTGGTCCTCGCCATAAAGGACAAGGACCAGGAGGAGGAGGCCTGGGAGGTCGCCGACCTGATCTACCACACCATGGTGGCCATCGAGAAGACCGGCATCCCCATGAACGAGGTCTACCGCAAGCTGTGGGAGAGGGCCCAATGAGAGCAGACCTCCACACCCACACGGTGTTCAGCGACGGGGAGCTGATCCCGGCGGAGCTGGTCCGCAGGGCCATGGTCCTGGGGCATGACCTGATAGCCATCACCGACCATGTGGACATGACCAACGTGGAGTTCGTGGCCGGCAACGTGGCCAAGGCCGTGGAGCTGGTGGAGGACTACATCCGCGTGGTCCCCGGAGTGGAGATCACCCATGTACCTCCGTCCAAGATCAACAAGGTCGCCATGATGGCCAGGAAGGCCGGCGCCGAGTGGATCGTCGTTCACGGGGAGACTGTCACCGAGCCCGTGGCCCCCGGCACCAACAGGGCGTCCGCAGAGGACCCCGAGATCGACGTGCTCGCGCATCCCGGGTTCATAACTCTCGAAGAGGCCCAGCTGGCCAAGGACAACGGGGTCATCCTGGAGGTCACCGGCAGGGCAGGGCACAACATCACCAACGGTCATGTGGTCAACATGGCCCGTGCGGTCGGCGCCGACATGGTCATCGATTCCGACACCCACCAGCCCGAGAACCTGATGGACGACGCCTCTGCGAGAATCGTCGCATTGGGAGCGGGGATGACCAAGGAAGAAGCCGATAAGGCGCTCTACAAGACCCCTTACGAAGCCGTCCGCAGGGTGGCCTGAGGAAACATCAACCGGCTGACGGATCCTTCCGTCGGCCGTTCCCTTCTACAATCAAGTCCAGAACAGAAATGGTGAAAGGCCCCGTGCCATCGTCTCCGACGGCACGGGAGTTTCGCTCCGAGCCTGCTCATGCAGGCCCGGAAGATCAGGATGACGGGGATTCGGAGGCCTTCTCCATCTCCTCCCTCATCTTCTCGATGTCCTCTGCGAAGATCGGGTCCGCAAGGAGGCTCAATCCCTTCTTGCGTCCGGTGGCCTTCTCCTCCACATCCGACGAGAATCCGAAGGTCATCTCGTAGCATATCGGGCAGAGCGAGATGATCGAGTTGCCCACCAGCATCACCGGCAGGGCGTCCATCTCGGTGAGGACGTCTTCCTTCTCCACCATGTCCAGGTGCTTCGGGTCGGATATGTACGCGTTGTAGTCCTCCGCGGTCCTCTTGCAGATGTAGCACTTCTCCTCGTTCCTGCCGCTGATGAACTGCAGCGCCAGCCACAGCGGGATGTAGCACAGCAGGATGACGGCTCCGATCACGACGGAGAACACTCCGTTCTCGATGCCGCCGTTGATGCACCAGTACGCCAGGCAGGGTATGAGGATGAAGAACTGGTAGACCATCAGGAAGCATGCGACGTAGTACCAGCCGCGGGGCGCCCTGTAGGGCCTCTCCAGGTCCTTGAACCTGGGGCTCCTCCTGGAGACGATGAACGCCAGCATCCCCATTCCCAGGGCGAAGGCGAATCCGAAGGACGATGCGGCCAGGATCATTCCGACCGATCCGAAGTGGATGATCACGATGAACAGCAGGCCCATGATGAACTGGAAGGCCATCGCCACCAGCGGGGCGCCGTTCTTGTTGGTCACTGTGAACACCTTGGGCATGTTGCCCTCGTGCCCCATGAAATACAATGTCCTCGAAGAGCCGAGGAACGCGGTCTGGATGAGCATCACCATTCCGGCGACCAGCAGGACCAGGGCTATTATCAGTCCGATGGAGCCGAAGTCGTACTCCGCAATCGGGTACAGGGTGGATATGCCCCACTCGTCGATCTGGCCGGGGGTCATCATACCGTACACCACGAAGGGCACGATGAAGTACATCGCCAGGCAGATCAGCCCTGCGGAGATCATCGCCTTGGGCAGGTCCTTCCCGGGGTTCTTGTACTCGGCGCCGTAGGTGGCGGTGGACTCCCAGGCGCATGCGCACCACTGGGCGTAAGCGAACATACCGAAGACCATCATGAAGTCGGTGGCGCTCCAGTTCCATCCTTCCGGAGTGAGGTTCTCGAGGATGAGGTCGATCGAGAACCCGTTGAGCTCTCCCGCACCGACGGTGAGTCCGAGCAGGGGCAGGGTGATGACCACGAGCAGCGGCAGGATGGCGACGAGAGCGAGGATCAGGCCGAGCTTGGCTCCGCCCGACAGGCCCTTGGACCCGACGTACACGATGACGCTGAAGATCAATGCTCCGAGGAGCAGCTGGAAGATCAGGGTGGCCGTGCCGCTCAGGGGGGCCATTCCGAGTCCGTACTCCATGAACTTGGTGATGTAATCTACTGAAGTGCAAGTGAAAATGGGGATGACAGGGGTCCAAGTGAACCAATACGACCATGCCGTGAAGGCTCCGACGAACTTGCCTAAACCATAACGTCCGCCGTTGGGCTTGGTGAACACCTTCTGGGCGCACCCTCCTATCCCCGGGGTCTCCAGGGTGGACGCCATCTCTCCGATGGCCAGGTTCTGCGCGAAGCCCTGGAGCACCGAGATCGTCCAGATGAATATGCTGAGGCCCCATGCGGTCCCTGCGATATCGTAGATCCCGGGAAGGATCAGGATGGGCACTCCCATCGCGATGATCATCCCTTGCTTCCAGTCTATGGACTTCACGAGGCCCGAGCTGTCCAGCCCCCAGGATGAATGGCTGTTCCCCTCAGCCAATATCCTTACTCCGTGTTTTGCCATGTTTCTCCTCCTACTAAGTGTGTGGCCCGGCGGGTTGCCCTCCGCCGGGCGGGCGGCCGGGTTGCCGCCGGCCGTTTCATATGAGCGTCTTCGCCATGAGTTGGACGACTCAATGTTCATAATATCCCATATGTTAGTATATTAAACAATGCGATATTTTTAAATAATAAAGCATTCAGCGGTCGTTATGGGCCATGAAAAATCTGACGTCTGGGAATCTAATATTTAAAGTATCTTGTCAGAATCCGCATTTCAGGGAATAAGATTATATAATGTAGGTTGTAAAAACAGAAACAATATTTAATATGGACCAGGCGGAATATGTTGGATGTATACTCCAATAAGAGCCCTTGAAAATGCGCGGATGCCCTTTTCCTCCGGAACAGGGTTTCTTATAGGGTCTTCCCGATGACCTCCGCATGCCAGAGATCGCAATCATCGGAGGCACCGGGATCTACAACCCCGACACGTTCGAGACCATCGAGGAGGTCTTCCCCGACACGCCCTACGGGAAGCCTTCCGACCCGATACTCATCGGGAGGATCAACGGGGTGGAGGTCGCGTTCCTCTACCGCCACGGAAAGCAGCACCAGCACCCTCCGACGGGAGTCCCCTACAGGGCGAACATGAAAGCTCTGAAGGACCTCGGATGCAAGTACGTCATCTCCGCATGCGCCGTCGGATCCCTGCAGGAGCAGTTCGCCCCCGGGGACCTGGTCATCGCGGACCAGTTCATCGATTTCACGAAGAAGAGGGAGTACACCTACTTCGACGACAAGGCCGTGCACATCTCGATCCCGGACCCGTTCTGCAGCTACCTCAATGGAATCTTCGCCGATACCGCGAAGGAGATGGGGATAAGCTACCACCTCGGAGGCACCTACCTGTGCATCGAGGGCCCCAGGTTCTCCACCAGGGCCGAGAGCGCCATGTTCAGGCAGTTCGCTGACATCATAGGGATGACAGTGGTCCCCGAATGCCAGCTGGCAAGGGAGCTGGGCATGTGCTACTGCAGCCTCGCCACCATCACGGATTACGATGTCTGGAAGGACGAGGCCGTGGACATCGACATGGTCACGAAGACCATGTCCGAGTGCCTGGACAAGGTGCTCAGGCTCCTGGAGCTGGGCCTGCCCAGGATCGGCGGATGCGGATGCGACGAGTGCATCCAGGCCGCCAAGGGCGC
>CAVHQB010000087.1:0-7380 GCA_963637895.1 Lachnospiraceae bacterium | reverse complement strand
TGATAGAAGTTGAGAACGGGCAGATCGGGCTCACCGACAAGGGCGAGAATGCCGCGGAGGTTGTAGGTCAGATCGAGGACCTGATGGTGAACGGATGTGAGGAACGCCTATGACGCCTCGGATAACGGGCGTAGGGGCTGAACGTGCTGTGAAACGCAGCAATGGAAGAGCATCTCCGAAGGAAGAATAGAACGGACCGAGACCGATACTCGGGAAGTTGGGCACCGAAGAATATGATGTCTCGTTCAGCCAGCTGATCGATTGCTTGGAATCACTCGCAAGCGGTTCAGAAATCAACAAGGACCTCTGGATATACAGGGGGCAG
The DNA here is from genome assembly GCA_963637895.1 of Lachnospiraceae bacterium. Lineage (GTDB taxonomy): Archaea > Thermoplasmatota > Thermoplasmata > Methanomassiliicoccales > Methanomethylophilaceae > Methanoprimaticola. The sequence goes on along the minus strand of CAVHQB010000087.1, from coordinate 7,055 downwards.
TCGGTCTCCGGACGTTGCCTTTAGCCCTATGCTCTGCGTGAAGATGGATGCAAGAAGATATAGCTGCTGGATTCGGCGATAGACAATTGGCAGACTGAGCTGAGAGAGAGGTCTCCAGATTCACATTCAAAGACATCGGACATGAATATGAACCCGATGAACAGGGCGATGCGCCTGTTCTTCACTCTTGCCAGCTGGCAGGGCTTGGACCTGCCTCCGCAGATCAGGGACAGGGATCTGATAACCAGTCCGTCCGGGCCAATCCTCTCCATAAACGATGTGGACAGCACCACCAATGGAGCCTATCTGGAGCTCGCCGCCATCGCTCAGCATTACGGATTCCCGACCATGCTCCTGGACTGGTCCTTGGATCCGCTCTGCGCCTTGTATTTCGCTGTCCACGGCTCCCTGGAGCATCTTGCCGAAGGAGACTGCAGGTACGATCTCCGCAACGGCTCCTTCTCGGTATTCGCTCTGGATGCTAGCAGGCTCAATAAGAAAGGATCCGAGGTCCTCATCAAGACATACAAGCACCATACCAACAGGAACCTCATTGCCCAGAAAGGGCTGTTCACGTACGTTTCCCGCAAGAATTTGGATGACCGGCGCACCGTGCTGGACATCGTTGACGGGCTGGAGATCGGTGAGACAAGTTTCGACAGAAGCGGCATCGATCACGTAGATGAGCCTGTGCTCATCAAACTCAACGTCCCCTATTCCGACATCATAGATGCCATGAATCATCTGAAATCCAGGTTCAAGACCTCGGACACGTTCTTCCCCGGCTACGAGGGCATCGTCATGGCGATGAAGGACCACATCAGCTATCAGATCGTGAAGAAGCGCATCGAGGACGAGCTCCGAGACGCGTCTGTCAAAAACATTGACGAATAAGAAGTGGGGCCGTAGCCCCGGAGACAACTGATGGAAAGTCGCCCCGGAACATGCCCGGGGCTGTTTCCTCTTCGCACCATCAGGCGAGGAGGTCCTTCATGTCCTTCTCGACGGTGCTGATCGGCTGTATGCCGAAGTTCTCCACGAGGAAGTTCAGCACGTTGGGGGACACGAAGGCAGGGAGCGAGGGCCCGAGGCGGATGCCCTTGATGCCAAGCGACAGCAGGGTCAGCAGGATGCAGACGGCCTTCTGCTCGTACCAGGAGAGCACCATGGACAGGGGCAGCTCGTTGACGGTGCATCCGAACGCTTCGGACAGGGCCACGGCCACCTTGATCGCACCATATGCGTCGTTGCACTGTCCCATGTCCATAAGGCGGGGCAGCCCGGCGATGGACCCGATGTCCATGTCGTTGAACCTGTACTTCCCGCAGGCGAGGGTCAGCACGACGGTGTCCGCAGGAGTGGCGGCGACGAAGTCCCTGAAGTAGCTGCGGGACCCGCGTGTGCCGTCGCATCCGGCGACGAGGAAGAAGTGCTTGATCGCTCCTGCCTTCACTCCCTCGATGACCTTGTCGGCAACGGACAGCACAGTGCCGTGCCCGAACCCGGTGGTCAGGGTGCCTGCGGTCTCGACGGTGGACTCCTTGAACCCTCCGAGCTCCAGCGCCTTGGCGATGACGGGGGAGAAGTCCTCTCCTTCCACGTGGACGGTGCCGGGGAACGCCACGGTACCGCAGGTGAAGACCCTGTCCTTGTAGCCGTCGGTGGGGGGCATGATGCAGTTCGTGGTGAACAGCACAGCGGCGGGGACTCCCTCGAACTCCTTCTTCTGGTTCTGCCAGGCGGTACCGAAGTTGCCCTTGAGGTGGGGGTACTTCTTCAGCTCGGGGTACGCGTGCGCAGGCAGCATCTCCCCGTGGGTGTAGATGTTGATCCCCTTTCCGGCGGTCTGCTCCAGGAGAGCCTTCAGATCTTTCAAGTCATGGCCGGAGATGATGATGGCGGGCCCGGGCTCGACGCCGCGGGAGACTGTGACGGGAGCAGGGGTCCCGAAGGTCTCGGTGTTGGCGCGGTCCAGCATCTCCATGCAGGTCAGGTTGGTGGATCCCACGGCCATGACCTCGGGGAGGAGCTCGTCCATTCCGCCGTCGGAGCCGACGGCGCGGAGGCCCTTGTAGATCTCGGCGTTCACGGAAGCATCGGTGTATCCCAGGACCATGGCGTGGTAGGCGTAGGCGCACATCCCGCGGAGCCCGAAGAGGATCAGGGACTTCAGGGAGCGGATGTCCTCGTTGGCGCCCCAGAGCTCGGACATGTCCATGGGCTTGGCATCTCCGGCTGCTTTCTTCACGGCGGCGATCTGGGCCCTCAGGTCCTCGCAGTCGAAGTCCACGTTGGTCAGGGTGGAGAACATGGCCCTGATGACCATGCTGTCGATCTCGGGGGTGGACTGCTTGCCGTCCAGGGACTGGGCCAGGGCCACGAGGGCTCCGGTCAGCTCATCCTGCAGCAGGGCAGCTTCGGTGGTCTTCCCGCAGACTCCGGCAGATCCGGTGCAGCCTTTGCCGCCCGCGGTCTGCTCGCACTGGAAACAGAACATCTTGTCGGTCATTTCGTTACCTCACAATCGGTGATTCACTATAGGTCATGTGTTAAATATAACGGGCTCGTTGTTTTTGCAACATGAAGAAGGAGCTGCAGGTCCTGAAGGAGTCGACCCTGTTCCAAGGTGTCGACGAATCGGAGATATCCGAGATGGCCAAGTGCATGGGAGCCTACAAGACGAGGTACGCCGAGGGGGAGTTCCTCTTCCGCCGCGGGGACCGCATAGACTGGATAGGCATAGTCCTTGAGGGAAAAGTCGAATCGGTCAAGGAGGACTGGTGGGGCAACCGCACGGTCATGGCCGAGTACCAGAAGGGGCAGCAGATCTGCTGCGAGTACGCCTGCTCCCCCGGGGAGAACATCGACGTCAGCATGATCGCCGTGACTCAATGCGAGGTCATGATGTTCAACATCGGCAAGGTCGCAAACGTGTGCCCCACATCGTGCGAGTTCCATCAGAAGCTCGTCAAGAACCTGATGATGACCTTGGCGAGGGACTCCATATCATTGAACATGAGGCTCGACGAGATGTCCAAGAGGTCCACCCGCGACAAGATATGCGCTTTCCTGTCCGATCAGGCGAGGAGGGCAGGCTCCAACGATTTCTTCATACCTTACAACAGGCAGGAGATGGCCGACCGCCTGGGCGTGGAGCGCAGCGCCATGTCCGGAGAGCTGGGAAGGATGCAGAGGGACGGGATAATAGAGTTCGAGAAGAACCACTTCATCCTGAAGTGAGGATCGCCGCAGGGGATGTCCCCCGCGGAAAGAGGTTCAGAGGACGTTCTCCAGCTTGGAGAGCAGCTCGCCGGTGTCACGGGCCAGGAGCCAAACGGTCCTGTCCTTCTTGGCGCCCTTGTCCACTATGAAGTCGGGGATCTTCCTGCACTTCTTCAGCGCCTTCTCGGTCCCTTCGGAGTACTTGTCCTTCCCCATCTCGGCGACGACGGATGTCATCCCCACTTCCTCGATCACATCCATCAGGTCGTCGCTGTAGGCGATGCTCATGATGCACCTGACCTTGGGGTCGTGCTTCATCACCGTCAGCAGGATGTAGGACAGGCCCTCGGCCGTGCCGAACTTGGACGGGCCGTTCTTCCTCAGCAGCCCGTTGTGGACTGTCAGCTTCCTGTCTATTGCTGCTATCTCCTCCGGCCCGGCGGCGTCCTTCAGGGCCATGGCGATGTTCATCCCGCCCTTGGGGACGAACTCGTCCGGCACGCTGTCCACTATCTTGACAGCAGCGGCGTCCAGCTGGTCCAGGACCTGGAACTTCTCCATGTCGCCCTTGACCTTTACTATCGGATTGACAACGACATCGCCCTTCCCGATGGCGTACTGCGTTGCTATCGATTCTTGCACCAGCTCCCTGGACTTCATCACCGCATTGACCACATCCAGTCCCTTGGCCATGTTGGCCGTTATGAACGAGGACAGGACGCACCCGCTCCCGTGCCCCGCTTTCTTCAGGCGGGGGTACTCGTACCTGGTGAACTCCGAGGACAGGTACAGGAAGTCGGTGACCTTGGGGGTGTTGAAGTGCCCTCCTTTCAGGTACACCGAGGAGCCCTGCTTCCCGATGAGCTCGCAAGCTAGCATGAGATCGTCCTTGGACTTTATGGGCATCTTGGCCAGGACCTCGGCCTCGTGCTTGTTGGGGGTCACCAGCTCGCATATGGGCAGGAGCTTCCTCTTCAGGGCCTGCACCAGGCTGTCGTCGCATAGGGACGACCCGGTTCCGGATATCATGACCGGATCGACGATCAGGGGCATCTCATGGTCCTCCAGGATGTCCGCCACCGTCTCCACGATCTCTGCGCTGTACAGCATGCCTGTCTTGACTGCCTTGATGTCGCAGTCCTTCAGCACAGCCTGGAGCTGCGCCTTGATGAACTCTTCCGGCATGGGGAAGATGCCGTCGACGCCAGTGGTGTTCTGGGCCGTGACGGCGGTGATGACTGAAGCGGCATGGACACCGACGGCGGACATGGCCTTTACATCGGCCTGGATGCCCGCGCCTCCTATCGAATCGGAGCCTGCCACTGTGAGAGCGGTTCTCATGCCTGAGCTTATGTCCATATTGTATAAAAATGGAGATTGGATGGGACGCCGCTTTCGCGTTGCATCGCCGTTCCCCTGCATCGGGTGCCTATGGCCGTTCGCGTATCCTTATATACCGAAAGTCCCAATCAGTCGACGATGAAGGTCTACAGCACGCATTTCATCCTCAAAGGCGATTCCGATTACAAGGACCTTGCAAAGGTCTTCCCGGACATACTCAAGATGTTCCTGGAGGACATCGGCCAGATGCCTGAGGAGGAGGAGCTTCTGCAGATGCTGATAGAGCTCAACATGATCGACCTGGAGCAGAACAGGAAGCCCGAGGGGTACAACCGCAAGGGTAAGGTCCGTCTCATCTTCCCCATGGACAGGAAGGAGTTCTACCTCAAGACCTTCTCCAAGTCCCAGGACCTGGGCCACATCGCCGACAACATCAGCAACATGCTGACCGCGGCCGGCATCCAGTTCGAGATCAGGAAGGACGACAACGTCGCCTTCGACTGATCCCCGGTCCGAGGCATCCGGACGGCCGTTCCAAGGTTTTCTGTCATAGATTGTGCCTGCTTCGGCCTTATTGCCACATTTTCTATACCCATGCGAGCCATAAGGCTCCGTGGAGACATCCGACGAGGGCCTGACCGAGTTCTTCGGAGCGCTGATGCCGATCATGGACGAGCGCAGGCGCAGGCTCCTGGCGGGCGCCGTGTCCGAGCTGATCGGCCACGGCGGCGTCCAGAGGGTGTCGGGGATCACGGGGATGTCCGAGACCACCATCTCCAAGGCGAGGAAGGAGCTGAAGGGCCTGCCACGGGACCCGAAGGCCAGGCCCCGGGCGGGCGACATCAGCCGCACCCGCGTCCCGGGAGCCGGCAGGAAGAGCGTATGCGAGGCGAATCCCGATGCCGTCGAGATGCTGGAGCTGCTGATGGAAGGCAACACGTTCGCCGATCCGGGCAGCCCCCTGTCCTGGACCACCAGGAGCTACCGCGACCTCTCGGACAAGATGAAGGAGCTCGGGACGGGCGTGAGCCATGTGACCGTCGGGAAGATGCTGGCGGAGCTGGGGTACAGCCCGCAGCAGCGCAGCCGGTTCTCCGGCTCGGGGGTGCTGGGGCCGGACCGGGACGCGCAGTTCAGGCTGGTCCGTGACAGGGCGGAGCTGTTCATCGGCATGGGGCAGCCCGTGATATCTCTGGAGGTCTCCGTCTCGGAAGGCCATCACCATCCGGGCCTGACGGAAGGGGGCCCGGGCCATGCGGCGGCCACGGCACGCTTCATGGCAGGATGCATAAGGTCCTGGTGGGAGGGAGCCGGCAAGTCGCATCATCCGGACGCCACCGACGTGATGGTGGTCATGGAGCACGCCATGGGGCACAGGCGCCGCACGATCTCTGCAGAGCTCGGGAAACTGGCCGCCGAGACGGGGCTGACCTTCCATGTCATGCATCTCCCGCCGGGGACATCGAGATGGAACGGCGTCTCGAACAGGATGACGTTCTCCATCGGCAGCGGCTCCGATACCGCGTCGATGAGCGCCGCGGTGAGCACGATCGCCGCTTTGGATAGCCGTGCGAATCATTCTTTCGGGCCGTCGGCGCACGGGGTCATATCGCTGAGATGCGACAGCGGATGGGACTACACCTTGGGTCCAGATGCCTGAAGAATCCTCCAGGTTATTCGTTTACACACCGTTAAAACGGCTCATGGCATGTTATCGATGCTGGAGCCCATGTCCCTGATGGCATGTGGCGATGGTTGGGCGGTGAGACGGCCGTCAATGCATGAACAAGCATTTCCGAACGGTCCGCGCCTTCGTGCGGAAAGCGGCTCTTCTTCGATATCCATGTCGTCGCAGGAACTGCATCGATGCCCGTCCCCCCCCACCACAGCTAAAGGAGACTGCATATGAACAAAAGATCTGCAATCGTGCTGATATGCGCCGTCCTGGCCGTGGCCATAGCCGCATCGGCGGTAACGACGAGCTTCTCGAACACAGCCGACGGAGAATCGACTCCAAGCGCATCGATCAGCGAGAACATCTATGCAACGGTGGGGGAAACGATCAACCTTGAACGTAAGATCACCCTTACTGACGCAACACTCAACTACATGGCGAAAGACACATCGGTCGAAGGCTGGTTCACCGGACTGTCCGATCAGGTGACTGGATTGGATGTGAAAGTGAAAGACGAAGTTCCTGTCGGCGCGGCATCCATGACGCTGGTCATCAGCGGAACGCCTTCCGGAACCGATTCGCTGTCGAAGACGCTCACCATGACCGTTCCAGCAGCTTCGACGAGCTCTGCTGCCGATATATCCGCCAGATGCATCTACATGCTCCGCGACACATCCGGCATCCAGACAGTGTCCGAACCGGAGCATCTGGCCGATATCCTGAGCATAACCACGAAGGAACACTATCCGTTCAATCAAGCCAAGCTGTCGAAGAGCATGGACGTATCGGGGCTCACGATAGAGGTGGGGTATGAGAC
>CAVHQB010000086.1:0-7391 GCA_963637895.1 Lachnospiraceae bacterium | reverse complement strand
GTATCAGGGCCATGTCGATGAACTTGAACGCGTAGGTGTAGGCTACCATCCCGTTGTTCCCTCCGCAGGAGAACACGATGGCGTTCTGGGGGATCATCAGCAGAGGGGCGACGAACATCTCAAGGGAGCAGGGGGCTCCGACCCTGGCGATGTCCTTGGCGATCGCCTTCTCGAAGACGTATCCCCTGACACGGAGCTTCAGATAGGTCCTGCCCGACATGTAGTACCATATCCCCACGGCAGCGACCACTATGTACGAGATGCATGTGGCGATGGAGGCGCCGGTGAGGCCCAGGCCGAAAGTGTAGATCAGTATCGGGTCCAGGACTATGTTCACCGCCGATGCGATGATAGACATGCCCATGCATATCAGCGAGGCGCCTTCGGCACGGAGCATGCCGATCCAAGCGGAGTTCATCATCAGGAAGAACGACATGACCAGGAACGGGCGGGTGTACTCCATGCACGCATCGGTGTTGGTACCCTGGCCGACGAATGAGAGTATCGGCTCGGAGACGAACCAGAACACTATGCTCGTGGCAGTGGACAGCAGGAATATGATCAGGATCGTGGTCGGGATGGCCTTCTCCGCAGATGCCCTGTCGTCGGCTCCGATGTAACGGGATATCGCCGCAGTGGCCCCGACGGATATGCCCGTTCCGAGAGCGACAATCATGGAGTAGATGCAGCTGGAGATCGATATGGCGGACAGGGCCTCGGAGCCGAGCCCGGAGCACCAGAGCCCGTCGATGAACGTCTGGAGGTTCTCCACGAGGATCGCCAGGAGCAAAGGCACGGACATGGACAGTAGCGCCTTCCGAGGGCTGCTCAGGAGGTTGTCCACGTGTCCGTTCCCCTTTTCCATGTCTAGATAAGACGTGATTACGTTGATATTCCTTCGCAAAATAGCACAAAAACGCCATTGTTGCTACTCTTGAATAAGTTGGATTATATATCCAATGTATCCAATCCAGACGACCATTATAACCTCCTGGCCGGATACTTTCCTGATGGAGACTTCTGCCAAGGATCTCGAGCTCATGCTAGGCGATCCTAGACGCGCCATCCGGAGCATGGTCGTAGCTTTCTTCCTAGCCTTGGCTATCGTCCAGGTCAACCAGTTCGTGGACACTTTCTGGGTTTCCGGCCTGGGCGCCGTGGCCAGCTCCGCAGTCGCCACGGTCATCCCGATATACGGCCTCCTCATGTGCGCCGGCCTGGGGATCGGGACGGGGGTCACGGCCAGCGCCGCTTTCCATCTCGGCAGAGGCGATCAAGCGCATGCCAGCAGGATCGTCGGGAACTCGATGATGCTCGGCATAGTCTTCGGGGTCATAGGCTCCGTGATAGTCGCGTTCCTCGCCGGGCCGGCGATCGAGCTGATGGGCGCCGGCGGGATCATGGGCCCCTGCATGGACTACCTGCTCCCGTACATCCTCCTGTCCCCGGTGCTGCTCTGCTCCACCATCATCGGCTCCGCCCTCCGCGGAGAAGGGGCGGCCAAGAAGGCAACGGTCGTTCAGGCCAGCGCCGCATTCTTCAACATGGTCATCGATCCGATACTGATCTACGGCCTGGGGATGGGCGTCTTCGGGGCCGGCCTGGCGACCTGCATCGCCGCTCTGATCTCCCTGTTCATCGGGCTCCGCTGGTATCTCAAGGGGCAGACAGTCCTCAAGCTTGACAGGGATTCCATAGCTGTCCACAGGCAGGCCATCAAGGACACCCTGAACATCGGCGGCCCGAAGAGCGTCCAGATGCTGATCTCCAATGCCACGGACCTGGTCCAGAGGGTGTTCATCATCGTCGCCGGAGGGACGAACTCCGTCATGTTCTACAACTACGCTTGGAGGTACATCGAGCTGGTGAACCTGCCCGCGAGGTCCTATGAGAACGCCATGGTTCCCGTTTGCTCGGCGGGGTTCGGCCAGGGGGACCTGGACAAGATGGAGGACGGGTTCAAGTACGCCACGAAGATGACCCTGCTGTTCTCCTTGGGGTTCACAGTCATCATCCTCCTGCTGGCAGGCCCGCTGATGTCCGTTCTGACATACGAGGCTTCCATGGTCGCGCTCCATTCGCAGTTCGAATGGACGCTGAGGGTGTCGGCGCTGCTCATCCCGTTCGCGGCCCTCATGGGCATAGGGTCCTCGATGCTCCAGTCCATGAACAGGGCCTCGGTGTCGATGAACTTCTACATCGCGTGGGGCTTCATCAAGCTGGTCTTGTATGCCGTGTCCGCGTATGTCTTCGGGTCCTTCGAGATGATAATCTACAGCATGGTCGTCGTGCACATATTCGGCGGAGTATGCCTGATCCTGCTCGGACGCAGGGCACTGAAGACGCTGAGGGCGCAGATGGACGAGCCCGTCTGCGGATGAATCCCGTTAGCAGCGTTCAGAACCCTGTCAGAAGGACGTTCACTATGCTTCCCAGGGCTATCGCGGCGCAGATGGAGACGGCGCTGACAGCTATGGTCTCCTTCCAGCCGATCTCCTTCCACATCGTCACCAGCGTGGCTAGGCAGGGCATGTAGACCGCCATCACGACTCCGAACACCACGAACTGCTCGGGGGTCAGGAACTCGGACAGCGCCACGCCTCCTGCGAGGATCTGCAGCATGCCGAGGGCCATCTCCTTCCTGAGCACTCCGACGATGAATGATATGGCGCACACCGCAGGCAGGCCGAGCAGACCCGTCGTTATGGGGGACAGCGGGTCGACGACCGCGTTCAGGAGGTTGAATGTCAGCAGCAGCTCGATGATTATCGATCCGACGATCAGCAGGGGGAAGGCCACGGTGAAGAAGTCCTTGGTCCTGGTCCACGTCTTGAAGAGAACGTTCTTGGCCGACGGGAGCTGCAGGTCGGGGATCTCCATCGCCAGGTTGCTGGGCTCGTACTTCAGGAACCTGTTCAGCAGGACCCCCATGAGCATGCCCAGCAGGGCGAGCATCACGAGGATGCCGAACGCGTAGAGGATTCCGGAGTAGTGGCCGGTGGCCCCCATTATTATGGCCATCTGGGCTGAGCAGGGGACGGCCATGACGATCATCGAGGACAGGATGATCTTCTCCCTGCGCGAACGTATCGTCCTCACGGCCATAATCGCGGGCACGTTGCATCCGAGGCCCACCATCATGGGAATGAACGAGCCTCCGTGGAGGCCGAAGTGGTGCATGGTGCGGTCCAGCAGGACCACGGCGCGCGGGAGGTAACCCGAATCTTCCAGGATCCCCAGCGCCAGGTAGAACACCATGATGTACGGGATGACAACGCCCAGTATGGCCCTGAAGCTGCCGTCGATTCCTGTGAAGACCGATGTCCAGAAGTCCCCGCCGATGGACTTGCCGATGTCGATTATCGCATTGCCGATGATGGCGTCATATGCGGAGCTCACCAGGCCGTCTATCCAGGACCCTCCGATGACTATGACTCCCAACAGCAGCAGGCAGACGCCAGCCAGGATGGGTATCCCGGTGATCGGGGTGAGGGTCAGGTCCGAGATCCTCTCGGACAGCGTGGGCGCATGGTCGTTCTTTCCTACGACCTCTGACACTATGTGATCGGCCATGCCGAAGCGGGCCGTGGCGATCCCGACTGCGATGTCGGACCCGTTGCGATCCGAGAACAGGCCCTTCATTATCCCGACTGTGCGGGCCATGCCCTCGTCCAGCAGGCCGGTGAACTCCGGCACGCCTGAGAGCGCCTTTACGGCTATGCATCTGGGCTCGAGCTTCTGCTCGCCCATGCCGTCGACCAGCGCGGATATGGCCTTCTCTATGTCCTCTCCGTAGTCGACGGACAGCGAGGACACCTTCGCCTTCCCTTCGCAGATCGCATCGGCCAGGGCGTCCACCCCTTCGGAGGTCTTGGACGACACGGCCATCACGGGGATCCCGAGGATGGAAGACAGCTTGTCAGCATCTATGGTGGAGCGCTTGCGGGACTCGTCGATCTTGGTCAGCGCCAGGATCGCGGGAACGCGGAGCTCTATGACCTCCAGGCATAGCGCGATGCCTCCGGAGAGGTCGGTGGAATCCACTACCACCACGATGGACTCGTCGCGGCCGGACAGCAGGTCGTCCACGACCACCTTCTCGTCTTCGGAATCGCCGGACAGGGCATACGTCCCCGGAAGGTCGTGGACGATGACGGTGGTCCCTTTCCTGACCACCGCGCCTTCCTTGAACTCGACGGTCGTCCCGGGATAGTTGGAAGCGATGACCCCTACTCCGGTCAGTCGCGTGAAAAGCGATGATTTGCCCGCATTGGGCTGCCCGACGAGGGCGGCATGAACAGTCCCGTCAGTCAATTCAGAGGCCTCATTCCGCCGACGCATCGCGGTCGACGTAGATGTGGGAGGACATGAGGTAGTCCAGCGCCATGGAGGAGTTGCTCAGCTTGATCACGCGGGGCCCTCCGTCGGACAGGATCGTCTCGATGGCGACTTCTCTTCCCGGAACGAATCCCATGGAGATGAGCTTCTTCACCTCCTCGGTGTCCTCCGACGCGATATGGGAGATCCTGCCCTTCTCGCCCTGGGCCATGCGGTTCAGGGGGACGATGTTCATGAGCCCGTCGGAAGCCGCCTTGCAGGGCTTTATGCAGCTCTGGCAGTCGGAGTCCACAGGCGTCCCCATCATGTGGCAGATCTTGATGGCCGATTCGTCGGAGATCGCATGCTCCATCTTGCATGCCTCCTCGTGGGCGGTCTTGTGGTCGATGTTGAGGTAGTCGGTCAGGAACCTCTCGAGGACGTGGTGCCTCTTGCGGAGCTGCCTCGCATAGGCGAGACCTTTCTCCGTGAGGGACACGCCTCTGTACTTCTCGTAGTCGACCAGGCCTTCCTTCGCAAGGACCTTGATCATCTCGCTGACGCTGGCAGGTGAGACGCCCATGTAGGCGGCGAGCTCCGTCGTCTTGGCGACGCCGTCACCTTCTGTCAGTCTGAGAATGTTGATGAGGTAGTCCTCGCGGTTTCCGGTCGTCATTGCTCTGAGGATGCCATCTTGGTTTATTAGGAATTCGGTTATCCTAACAGTTCAGAACGAAGCGTCTGGGTGCCGATGACGGGCGCCCGGATGGAACAGGTTTGGGAGGGGGCGTGGCCCCCTCGGGAAGGTCACTCTTCCTTCTTCTTGATGACCTCTTTCTGCTCTCTGAGGTCGGCGATCTTCTTCTCCGACTCCCTTATCCTGTCCATCTCGTAGGAGAACTCGGCGCTGTTGGCGTCCTTGCCGTCCTTCAGAGCGGCGACGACCTTCTTCCCGATCTGGGCTGTGAGCTCGTCGATGTTCCTCTCCTCCTTGCGGATGTCGGCGTCGATCTTCTCCTTGTCGATGGCGTTGCCGAGCCTCTCGTCGGCGTTCTTCACAGAGTCCTTGACCTTGTCCATCAGTCCCATTCCGATCACTCCACGAGCTTGTGGTAGCCGTATGCGGGCTCGCCTGCGTTGAAGCAGTACTGGATGGTGGCGAAGTCCTTCTTGAAGGCCTTGACGTCCTCCTTCACCTTTGCGGGGTCCTCCTTCTTGACGACGACCCTGGCGATGAACTCGGCGACCTGCTTCATCTCGCTCTCCTTCATGCCGAGGCGGGTCATCTCCTGGGACCCGAGCCTGAGGCCGGAGGGCCTGACGGCGCTGGTGTCCTGGGGGAGCATGTTCTTGTTGCAGATGATGTTGGCATCCTCCAGCAGCTTGGCGCAGTCCTTGCCTCCGCCGAACTGGGAGACGTCCACGGCGATGGCGTGGGACCTGGTGAATCCCTGCTTCTCGCAGAGCACCGGGACTCCGAGCTCGTACAGGGCCTGTCCGAGGGCGCGGGAGTTCTTGCATGCCTGCGCGGCGTACTCCTTTCCGAAGACGTCCATCTCGGCGAGGGTGATGCCGAGGGCGGCCATGGCATGGAGGTGGTGGCTGCTGGTGACTCCGGGGAAGACCGCTTTCTGGAGGGCCTTCTCCTGCTCCTCGGTGAGGTTCTGCCCCAGGAGCATCCCGTGGTTGGGCCCGGGGAAGGTCTTGTGAGTAGAGGACGAAACGATGTTCACTCCCTCCCTGAGGGGGTCGTGGAACTGGCCTCCGGCGATGAGCCCGAGGACGTGGGCGCAGTCCTCCCAGACGAGGCATCCCACTTCGTTGAAGGTGTCCTGCAGCTCCTTGAGCGGCGGGGGGAACAGGAAGACGGACAGTCCGAACTGGGCGATCTTGGGCTTGACCTCCTTCAGGAGCTTGATGGTGCCGTCCACGTCCAGGTTCATGTCCTCGACGTCGAAGGGGTAGTTGACGGAGTTGACCGCTCTCTGCCCGAAGGCGCCGAACTCGCAGGTGGAGATGTGCGCTCCCTGGGCCAGGGCGCAGGTGGTGATCGTGTCGCCGGGGTTGGCGAACGCGAAGAGGACCGCCATGTTGGCGACGGTCCCGGAGATGGGCCTGACGTCGGCGAAGTCGGCGTTGAAGACCTTCTTGGCCAGCTCGATGGCTTTGAGCTCCACCTGGTCGACGTAGATGTTCCCCTGATAGTAGCGCTTGCCGGGGAGCCCCTCGGCGTACCTGTCGGCGAAGTCGGAGATGAGCATCTCCTTGGCAAGAGGGCTCATGAGGTTCTCGGACGCGATCATGGGGATGCACTCCTCGAACCACTTGTTGTGGGCCATCACCTTCTCTCTGATGAACTTGGCATCTTCAGCTGTCATACAGATTGCCCATGTCCTAGGTTGCATATAAGGGGTCGGAGGGACAGGGCATGTTTGTCAGGGAAGACGGCCCGGCAGGCATTGTCCTGGTGGGCCGGATTCGGAAGGGCCGCAGAGCCGCACGGGGCAGCCCTGCGGGTTTGAGCGATCATCTGCGCTTGGCGTCGATCACGAGGAAAGCGGCCATCAGCGCGGCAACCACGGCAGCCGCAACGCAGGCGACGACGGTCTTGGCATCATCATTGTTGTCGGAGGTCGCGGTCGGGGTGACGGGGATGATCGGGTAGTAGTCGTCATCGTCGTAGTCGGGCACGATGACGGGATCGGAGGGCAGCATGCTGCTGGTGCCGATCATGAAGCACGAGAAGTGCGTGGTGTTGAAGGTCAGGACACCGGAATCATACCGGGTATCTATCGCTTCCATCTTCCCGTTGTCATCGACATAGATGACTTGGACATCGCTCACAGACGTACCGTCAGACGGGGTGTATCCGACACTGACAGTCACAGTTCCGTTCAGATTGTGGATTGTCCTGCCATCGGATCTGATCAAAGCAAGAGAGTATGTGGTAGCGTCTCCGACCACCTTCTGCTGGGCCTTGGACAGAGTATCGCTCTCCACTTTGGCGAAAGAGAGGGTCAGGCTGTAGCTCTGATCGGCAAGTGTGCTGATGACATCCTGATCTGCAGTAAGGG
>CAVHQB010000085.1:0-7428 GCA_963637895.1 Lachnospiraceae bacterium | reverse complement strand
GACGACATGCCGTCGTTCGGACAAACACAGCTCCGTGCCGATCGTGGCACGGGGCTCATTCCCTCTTCTATTCCCGTTCCTGCCGATCTCCCGGATCCCGCTCCAGGGACGGCTTTCCCCGGCAGACGCCTCCGCGACGCCCCTCATCCTGACCTCGACACATCCTCTTATGATACATGCGCGCACGTGCGAGAGCGCCCATGTTTCGACGTGCTTTTGAGAAGCTTATCCGAGGTCGCTCCGGTGCGATGTGTTCTGATCCGAGCCCGGTCGGCAAAAGTTGAAGAAGTGCCGTTCTGCATGAGTTGTATGCAGCAAACTCAAGTCGCAGCAACGGCATCCCTCGAGATGCCGAATGACAATTTATCGGTTCCGTATGGGCTCATCCGCACGATCAGGCATTATCTCGAATTCGTGGGCATCCTCAGCTGCATCCGTGGCCTGAAGTCCAAGGGGATCAAGCTCGACCTCATCGTCGTGGCCCTCTGCACGTACACTCTGCACACATCGAACTCGATGAACGCCTGTGCGGAATGGCTGAAGAACCCTGCGGTCAGGAAGCAGCTCGGCTTCGCTCACAAGGACGATGTATGCCAAAGGACCCTCAACAGGGCTGTGGCCATCCTCGGGAAGAACCGCGAGAAGATAATCGCGCGGCTCTGGGAAGGCATCAGGGAGAGGTTCGAGATCGACGACTACGACATCAACCTCGACGGCTCCGCAGTGGTCCTGTACGGCCCCAAATCGGAGTATGGGGAGGTGGGCTATGGCAGGGACAAGAACCGCGGGAAGCTCCAAGTGGAGTTCATGGTCGCACAGCTCGCATCATTGGGCATCCCGATCTACATCAAGCCCTACATGGGCAGCACCTCCGACGAGGCCCAGTACCGGGACTGCGTCCCGGAACTGGCCGGAATGCTGTCCGGAGACGGCATTCATGCCCTTGATCGCCTGAAGGGCGACGAGGGCATATCCGAAGACGACGAGGCTTCGCTGAAGGCTGTGGCGGCCGTCGCGATGCTCGGAGCCGCCATAGTCGCAGACAACGGCGCTGCATCCGACAAGAACACGAGCAGGATGGAGACGTGCGGTTTCTCCTATCTTACGCGCGTGAGCCTTAACGCCTCGGACGTGAAGAACATAGAGGAACACTGTTCCGAGTTCGAGTACATCGGCGACGGCATGATGTGCTACACCCACTTCTTCAAGTCATCCGGCAGGACGACCTACCTGTTCCTGTCCCGCGACCTTCTGGAGAAGGGACGGCACAAGTGCCGTGACAGGATGACGAAGGACCTGAAACGGTACGAGGAGGCCAAGAACGGCAATCTCCGCAAGTCGGACTACGTCAAGGTCTCCAAAGTGCCTTGGATCGAGGTTGATGTGAAGGTGACCGTGCAGGAGCAGCTGGTCCCGTACTCGTCCATGGACTTCGAGCGTCTGGTGAGGGACAGGATGGGTGCCAAATGCGGATTTTTCAAGCTCGAATCCGACCGCAAGATGACAGCAAAGGAAGCTCTCAAGAAGTATCGCCAGAGGGTTGGCGTGGAGCATCTGATCTCCTCGCTGAAGCGCGTGACGGGGATCAAGCCGATAAGGGTCTGGGCCAAGGACTCTGTGGACGGCTCCATGGTGCTGGCATTGCTGGCCGAAGCCGCCCTCGCCATGGCACGCCATTGCATATCCGTGTCGGACGACGCTCCGTCCGAGGAGCCGGAAGAGAAGGATGACGAGGCAGAGGAGCCCGCGAAGAAGGCCAAGCCCTCCACGGAATCCGTGGTCAGGTCCCTTTCCCATTTGACACTTACCCGGTTCAGGGGCGAGAAGGGGGCGTTCAGAGAGGTTCTGAGCAACTGGGGACCTGTATCGACAGCGGTGATGGCCGATATCAGGCTCCATGAGAGCCCCGAATGGGGCTCCCGCAAGGTGAGATCCTGCCGATCCCCCTGATCCGAGCCCTGTCGGAGGGCACCTGTCAAATGGACCTGCCAGCGGACGCTATGGACCCTGCACCCTAGAATCAGGTCGTGCACATGCACGCGCGCATTACATAGAATGTGTCGAAGTCAGGCTCATCGGAAGGAGCCTCGATGGCCGAGAGCCTGACCTGATGGTTCCAGGAAGCGCCTGACCTCAGACGACGTGGTTCGTCAGCGTCCCCACGCCCTCGATCGTCACGACCACTTCATCCCCCGGCCTGATCTCGGACACTCCCTCGGGAGTCCCCGTTATCAGCACGTCCCCGGGCTCCATGGTCATGTACCTCGACACGTAGGACACGAGGAACGGCAGAGAGAATATCATGTCCGACGTGCGCCCGCTCTGCCTGACCTCCCCGTTCACGGTCAGCTCGATGCGCAGGTCCTGCGGATCTTCCACGGACTCGATCGGAACAGGCTCGGACATGGCCCCGAAGGTGTCCATGCCCTTGCTCAGGTCCCATGTGTTCCCGGCCTTGCGGGCCTCGGCCTGCATGTCCCTCGCAGTCACATCGTTGAAGACCGCCAGATGGGACACGGACGACATGGCGTCCGCTTCGGAGACGTTCTTGCAGCGCTTCCCGAACACCAGCGCCAGCTCCGCCTCGTGCTGCACGTTCGTCACCCCTTCCGGGATCACGATGTCGTCCCCGTCGCCTATGAGACAGCTCGGAGGCTTGAGGAACACCGTCGGGAACTCGGGATAGTCGGATTCGAGCTCCTTCACGTGAGAGCGGTAGTTCCATCCTATGCAGACGATCTTCGTCGGGGCCATGGATGCCTGTAGAGACAACCAGGACATAAGCACCTCGATGCCATCGGATATTCTACTGGTATGGGGCTAGGCGACCAAGAAGTCGATGCCCCTCTTCGAATCTGGAGATTCCAAAGGAACCGTCTCCTTGTCCGGCCTGTTCGACGGGAAGTTCGCCCTGGACGAGCCATCTCAGAACACCCTGGAGAAGCTCGTGGGGCACACAGTCCGCGGAGGATGGCCCGTTCCCCCTTCCGAAGCTCATGTGCGTCGTCTGCGGGACCGCCGCAGGGCCGTACAGGCGCCCCGACGGGGCGTACGTGGTCCCGATCGCCCACTTGAGGGACTGACCGGGGATCAGAAGTTGCATCCCTTGGCCTTGAACTCGGGCTCCTTGACCTCGGCCTCGGGCTTCTGCAGGGATATGCCGGACTTCGCGTAATAGCCCTGGCAGACCACATAGACCTCGGAAGAAGTGTCCCTCGACGCGTCGGGAGAGTGGACCTTCACGGACTGGAACCTCTTGTCGAGCTCCTTGATGAGCGAGTCGAACATGTCTCCCATGAACACCTTCATCACGAGCTTGCCCTCCTTCTTCAGGATGCGGTCGCAGACGTTCACCGCGAACATGCAGAGGTTGATCGACCTGGCGTGGTCCATCGAGTAATGGCCGGCGATGTTCGGAGCCATATCAGATAGCACCACGTCCGCCTTCCCTCCGAACCTGTCCATGAGCTCGATCATGGTGCTGTCGTGGGTGATGTCGCCGATGATGGTCTCCACTCCCTCCAGCGGCTTGATGTACCTCAGGTCCACGCCGATGACCTTCCCGTTGGGCCAGGTGCGCTCCTGCGCCACCTGCAGCCATCCGCCCGGGCATGCCCCCAGGTCCACTACATGGTCCCCGGGCTTGAAGATCCCGAAGCGGTTGTCGATCTGGATGAGCTTGAAGGATGCCCTGGAGCGGTAGTTCAGCTTCTTGGCGAGCTTGTAGTAGTGCTCGTTCCTCCTCTCAGCCACCCAACGGTCGTGGAGATCTGCCATGCTCCGCTGACAAACGTCCGTGCTTTTAAACTATATCCTAAGAAAGCGCCGATACCTTTAATCCCGTGGTGGCAGGTCAAGGTCCATGGACCTGTTCGAGTACACGCGCAAGGGAGTCCTCGAGAAGGAGGCGCCGCTGGCTAGCCGCATGCGCCCCCGGACCCTCGACGAGGTGGCCGGGCAGGAGCACATCATCGGAGAGGGCAAGCTCCTCTCCAGGGCCATCCGCGCGGACAGGATCGGGTCCCTGATATTCTACGGCCCTCCAGGCACCGGGAAGACCACCCTGGCGCAGGTGATAGCCAACACCACCAGCTCCAGGTTCGTGCAGATAAACGCCACCACCGCAGGCAAGAAGGACATGGAGGACGCGATCTCCAGAGCCAAGGATGCGTTGGGCATGGAGGAGCGCAGGACCATCCTGTTCGTGGACGAGATCCACAGGTTCAACAAGGCCCAGCAGGACTACCTCCTCCCGTTCGTGGAGGACGGCACGGTCACGCTGATCGGAGCGACCACCGAGAACCCCTACTTCGAGGTGAACCGCGCGCTGGTCTCCCGCTCCAGGATATTCGAGCTGAAGCCCCTGGGGAAAGAGGACCTGAAGAGGATCCTGACCCGGGCCGTCGCCGACAAGGACAGGGGGCTCGGGAACATGGACGTCGTCCTGGAGGACGATGCGCTGGATTTCCTGGCCGACATGGCCAACGGCGATGCCAGGGCCGCCCTCAACGCATTGGAGCTCGGAGCCCTGACCACGTCCCCCGATGACGACGGGAGGATCAGGATAACCGAAGAGGTGGCGTCCGAGTGCATACAGAGGAGGATCCTCAACTACGACAGGGACGGGGACAACCACTACGACACCATCTCCGCCTTCATCAAGAGCATGCGCGGGTCCGACCCCGATGCCGCGGTCTACTATCTTGCAAGGATGCTCTACGCCGGAGAGGACCCCCGCTTCATCTCCCGCAGGATCGTGATCTGCGCCTCCGAGGACGTTGGCAACGCGGACCCCGACGCCCTCGTGGTCGCGGTCTCCGCCGCGGAGGCCGTGGAGCGCATAGGGATGCCGGAGTCCAGGATCATCCTGGCCCAGGCCGCTTCCTACGTCGCATGCGCCCCCAAGAGCAACTCCGCCATCATGGCGATAGACAAGGCCATGGATTCCGTGAAGAGCGAGCCCACCGGAGGCATACCCCCGTACCTGAAGGACGCCCACTACAGCGGCGCGAAGGAGCTGGGCAGGGGCCTGACGTACAAGTACCCCCACGACTTCGAGAACCACTACGTGGACCAGCAGTACCTGCCCGACGGGCTGGCCGGCCGCAGGTTCTACGAGATGTCCGACAACGGGTACGAGAAGGGCATGAAGCTCTGGCTTAAGCGCATCGGCAAATACAGGGACCGATGACCGATAGGGATAATACGGACGTGCATCATCCAGAACACGATTGAGATGAGCGGCTGGACCTACGCCAAATCCGGAGTGAACATTGACCAGAAATCAGAGGCCATCAAGGCCCTGGTCGACAAGGTCGGGTACAAGAGAGAGGGGATCGGACAGGCCGTCCGCATGTCCGGGCTCTTCGCCAGCCTCATCGACTTCGGCGACAGGTACATCACCATGGCCACCGACGGGGTCGGATCCAAGCTCCTCATCGCCGAGGAGCTCGACAAATGGGACACCATCGGGATCGACTGCATCGCGATGAACGTCAACGACACCATCTGCGTCAACGCCGAGCCCACTTCTTTCGTCGATTACATCGCCATAGACAAGCCCAACCCCCGCATCACCGAGGAGATCGGGGTCGGGCTGGAGAAGGGAGCCGAGCTCTCCAACATGGAGATCGTCGGAGGCGAGATCGCCGTCCTTCCGGAGATCATCAACGGCGTGGACCTCTCGGGGACCTGCCTCGGATACGTCGAGAAGGACAGGATCATCACGGGCGACAAGTGCGCCGAGGGAGACCTGATCATCGGACTGAAATCGTCAGGTATCCACTCCAACGGGCTCACCCTGGCCAGGAAGGTCTGCGAAGCGAACAACGTCTCCATGGGAGACAAGGTCGCAGGGCTCCACTCCACCATGGGGCACGAGCTCCTCACGCCCACCGAGATCTACGTCAAGCAGGTGCTCGGCATCACCGCGGAGCACGAGGTCCACGGGCTCGTGGACATCACCGGCGGAGGGCTCAGGAACATCCTCAGGATGAGGAAGGGCCTCCAGTACGTCATCGACGACCCCATAAAGCCCGCACCCGTGTTCAACGTCCTGCAGGAGCTGGGGCAGATCGAGACCAAGGAGATCTACCAGACCCTCAACATGAGCATGGGATTCACCATGATCGCGCCCGCAGACGAGGCCGAGGCCATCGCGAAAGAGAACAGCAACGCGCAGATCGTCGGCCGTGTTCAGAGAGGGGACGGAGTGCTCCTGGAGTCCGAGAACATCCTGTACGACCACTATTGAAGCCACAACAATTCAAGCGGCCCGAGGGCCGCTCTGTTTTATCCTAATGGCGGGCCCTGCCCGCCGTTTGATCATCTCTGTCCGTAGATGTAGATGAGATGCCAGCCGAACTGGGTCTGGACGATCGTCATGTCCCCGGGGTTGTACGTGAAAGCCGCATCCTCGAAGGGCTTGACCATCTGGCCGCGTCCGAACCATCCCAGGTCCCCGCCGCTCCTTCCGGAGGGGCATTTGGAATACTGGGCTGCGAGCGTTGCGAAGTTCTCTCCCGCGTTGACCCTCCTCTGGAGGTCGAGGGCCTCCTGGTAGGTGTCGACGAGGATGTGCGAGCAGCGTGCCTGTCTTACCATGGCATCCCCGTATCGGTCGCAGTTATTAGCATTGTCGCAGGATGCTGCGTGCGTAGACGGCGCCGCAAACCGCCCCGAGAGCGGTGCAGGTCTCCAGCGAGAACCCGCCGGGCGTGATGTCCAGGTTGTACTTCGGGATGGAAGCGGTCTTCTTCGGGACCCCGTGGGGGCCGATCCCGAACACCAGGAGGACGCTCTGCCCGCCGTCCACCATCTCCATCAGGCGGTCCAGCGTGATGGCCTTGGAAGGATCCGGCTTGCTGGTGGTCAGGACAGGCTCGCCGAGCTGTGGCGGGAAGCCCTTGTCCGGATAGGGGAACTTCATGAACCTCCCCTTCTCGGCCAGCTCGCGGAAGTACCCTCCGTGGGCGCCGATGCTGGTGGTCCCGGCGATCCACTCCGCCACCTCCACGGGCGTGCGGGTCTCCTCCGGGATGGGGAACCCGAACAGGGCCAGGTTCATGTCGAACGCCCTGGCCAGGTCGCCTGCGCGGGCGATCGTGCGCCTGTGAGGCTCCCTGAAGTTCTGGTCGTACGAGTTGTAGAGCCCTATCGTTATCCTTCCGCGTCCCATAGTCATCGCTTCCTGCGTGGATGGCCGACGATCGCGTAGGCGTCGCCGTCCATGAATATCTCGTAATCTGGGTACTCCTTCTGCAGCCTCGCGATCTCGGCGATGACCTGCGACATGGTCAGGTCGCAGGTGCTTATGTCGATGAATACACGATCGGGCTCCATGAGGGGTCCCTCTAAGTGTCATAGGAGAAGGTATGGTGCCGTGAGCCGGGCTCGAACCAGCGACTTCAAGATCTTCAGTCTTGCACT
>CAVHQB010000084.1:0-7585 GCA_963637895.1 Lachnospiraceae bacterium | reverse complement strand
GCTCAGCAGCATCCCCGTGTCGGACATGTACACTTTGAATGAATCGCGCCTGACATATCTCTTGAGCGGCAGCGCAGGCTGGTCCACACCGTAGCAGAACACCCCGTATCCGGCAGCCTTGATCCAGAGGAGGTTCTCCATGTAGATCTCGGACGATTTGCGGGGCTTGCCGCTCTTGATGCGCGAGTACATGAACTTCTTGTTCGACTCCGCCAGCTGATCCGGGATGCTGTCGAAGCAGTCTGCGGTCTTCAGCCGCTCGTCTCCTTCGTTGTAGCGGTTGATGTCGCGTATGCATGCGAGAGTGACCTCGTTCAGAGCTTTCCCTGCAGGGCGGAAATCGTTGGTGGAGACGTAAGCCTCTACCGCTTCCGGCATCCCTCCGACGATCATGTACTCTCTGAACAGCATGGATGCCCTTTCGTATAGGACACTCTCGATCTCCTTCTTCTCACGGATGCAGGAACGGAGCTCTTCCACTGCATCTTTCGGCACTCCCTTTGCCCAGAGGAATTCCTCGAAGTCCACTGGGTGCATGATCAGAGTTTCTTGGTATCCTATCGGTATCAGGGGCTCCGCACCTCCCCTGTCCTGGGGGATCCTGACGCCCAGGAGCGATCCAGAAGCTATGACGTCTATCTTCCCGTAGATGGTGAGCTGCTTCAGGGCACTGTACGCGCGCTCGCATTCCTGTATCTCGTCCAGGAACAAGAGGGTGGAGCCTTCGACGATCGAATCCTCGCCGAAGTTGACGACTAACTTCTTGATCAGTTCCTCTGCAGTGTTGTCGCCATCGAAGATGTCCTTGTGCTCGGGCGAGTCCTCGAAGTTGATGTGCACGTAATGGTCATACTCCGCTCTGGCGAAGCTGTCGATGATGAATGTCTTGCCTACCTGCCTCTGACCGGTGACGACGAGGCATTTGTGCTTCCGGTTCTTCCACTCCAGGAGGGACCCGTATATCTTCCGCTCGATCACGACCAGAATATGATTTTGGGACTATTTGTAGATATCTGCAAAAAGTCCTAAGGACAAATTGTAAAATTAAGCAATAAGTCCTAGGGAAAAAATGCAGAAATTTGCAGAGAATCCCTGAGACAAATTGTATCATATTGCAAGAAGTCCCAGGATCACCGAGATTCATACGTCGATCGCCGTTTCACGGCGTCTTTCCAGGTAGCCGTACTCCGGCCCCTTCCTCACCGTGAAGAACGCCGCGACGGCGAAGGTCACCGTCTCCGTCAGGGGCACGGCGAACCATACGCCGTCCGGGCCAAGCAGCATGGGCGCGATCACGATCAGGGGCGCCAGCAGGATGATCCCCCTGATGAACGATATCAGCGCGGAGAGCAGGCCGTTGGACAGGGACGTGAAGAGCGAAGACGCATAGGCGTTGAACCCCATCATCAGGAACGCGAAGGCGAAGATCTTCGCTCCGCGCTCGGCGATCTCCATCACATGCTCGGAATCGCCTGCAAAGGCGCCGACGATCACGTTCGCAAAGGCCCACATCAGCACGAACGTGATCAATGACTGCACGGCGACCAGCTTCAGGCTGGTGGAGAACAGCACCTTCATCTGCTTCCTGTCTTCGGCGCCATTGCAGTAGGACATCAGAGGGGCCACGCCCATGGAGTATCCGAGGACGATCGCCAGGGCTATGAACTCGACGTACATCAGTATCGTTATGGCCGAGACCCCGTCCGGCCCGAAGTACTTCATCATGATGATGTTGAACAGCAGCGTGGTCACCGCGCTGGAAAGCTCGGAGACCATCTCGGACGCTCCGTTGGAGCAGGTCTTCGCAAGCATCCTCCCGTTGAAGGACGGGCGGACGAACCTTATCGGGGAATCCTTCTCGAGCACGAAGTACAGCGCTCCCATGACGACGGCCACGAGGGCTCCGATCCCGGATGCCAGCGCCGCGCCGTGCATCCCCATGCCGAGGGGCCCCATGAACAGGATGTCTAGGACGACGTTGACGAGGCCTGCCGTAAGGGAGCATGCCAGGGACAGGCCGGGCCTGCCGGCGACGATGAGGAACTGCGTTATGAGGTACTGTATGATGAAGGTCGGGGCGAAGGCGGCTAGCACGACCATGTAGTCGTAAGCGAATCCGTGCAGCGTGCTGTCGGCTCCCATGAGGTCCACGATCACCGACGAGAATGACAGTATGATGATCTCCGACACCACCGCCACTGCGAAGGCGGCCGTGACGATCCCGGAGAACGCCCCGCTGGCCTCCTCCCGCCTGCCTTCTCCCAGCTTCGTCGCGACATATGCGGATCCGCCTGTGGAGAACATGAACCCGAAGGCGGTGAACAGGGCGGAGATGGGCATGACGATGTTGAGCCCGGCCAGGGCATCGGTGCCGATCATGTTGGATATCAGGGCGCCGTCGACGATCGAGTAGGTCGATATGCTGATCATCACGATCATCGTCGGCAGGGCGAAGCGCATGATCTGCCCAGGGGTTTTGATTCTGCCCAGCTCCTTCTCCGTCATCGGAGGCCCATGCGACCAGATGTATTAGGTTGTCGGCAGATGCGTTGCGGAACGGGCGAAGCATCATCTATCCTGTTCCCCATTCCGTCCACATGGATTGCAGGGAAGCCATCGACGGGCGCAGGAGCATAAGGAAGTACAAGGACGGGGAGGTCCCGCAGGAGGACATCGTCCGCATGCTGGAATCGGCCATGAAGGCGCCCAGCGCTAGGAACTCCAGGCCGTGGAGCTTCGTCGTGGTCACGGACCCGGAGATCAGGAAGCGCCTGGCGGCGGTGTCCGGGAGCATGGGGATGAACGCCCAGGCGTATGCGTCGGTCCTCGTCTGCGGGAGGGACGACCTGTCCGAGTTCTGGCAGCAGGACTGCGGAGCTGCGATAGAGAACCTCCTGCTGGAAGCGCATTCCATGGGTTACGGGACCTGCTGGTGCGGAGTGTACCCGATCCAGGACCGCATGGACGCGGTCCGCGAGATCATAGGGCCCACCGACGGGATCCCGATGGCCCTGATCGCGCTCGGGGTGCCGGACGAGTCGCCGGCATGCAGGGGATCCTACGAGCCCGAGAAGGTCAGGTTCGTCTGAGACGTCCTGGAACGGAGGGGGTTGTTGTGCACTATTGATGCACAACACAGGGAATAATAAAGGAATAATAAAATATCGGCCAAAGCATGTCGAAGTGCTGATCATATGGAGAATATCGGACTGGAGGATGAGCACAGGGAGTTCAAAGAGAGCACCGTGGAGCTTGACAAGGGGCTGATCTCGCTCGTATCCATGCTCAACAAGAGCGGTTACGGAACCGTTTACTTCGGCGTAAGGGACAATGGAGACATCATCGGCCAGGACATCGGGAAGATGACCCTGAAAGATATCACGCAATCTATCCGCAACCAGATAGATCCTCCTGTCATCGCATCTGTCGAAGTCAACGAGTCCGCGGATGGAAAGAAGTACATCACGGTCTCTGTCAAAGGGACCGAAAGGCCCTATGCCTGTCGCAACGTCATCTACATCAGGACAGGCGAGGAGGATCGCAAAGTTCCCATGTCCGAGCTCAGGAAGATGTTTATGAGCTCTTCTGATAATATGGTGTTCTCTGTATCCAACAACCAGTCTCTCACTTTTAGCGAGCTTTGCAAGATATATGAGAGCAACGGGCTCCACATCTCCGACAACAAGGGCATGTATCATAGTCTGGACCTGTTGAACCCCGAGGGGAAGTTCAACATGCAGGCGCAGCTGCTGTCCGATCAGAATCCGGTTGCGTTAACAGTTGCCATATTCAAGGGCCTCGACAGGACTCAGATTGCCTTGAGAACTGATTTCTCGGGTCATTGCCTCCTTCATGAAGTTCAAAGCGTCTTGGATTATGTAAGCACCCTCAACGAGACGTTCGTGACCGTAGGGGAATCCAAGCGCATCGAGCAATCTCTCTTCGACGGTAGCGCGTTCAAAGAAGCATGGGTCAATGCGTGCGTCCACAACAATTGGGTGGGTGCGACGCCGCCTGCTGTCCATATATTCGATGACAGGATGGAGGTCATCTCCTACGGGGATAAGCCTTATTGGCTCAGCATGGATGATTTCTACTCGGGGCGTAGCATGCCTGTCAACGAATCTCTGATGCGTGTGTTTATAAGCACGAAGATATCGGAGCATACGGGACACGGAATGCCTGTCATCGTCAATTCATACGGGACGGATGCAATCAAATGTTCCAGTTCCGGAGTCACGGTCACCATCCCGTTCAGTCGGATGCGTGCCGGAGCCTCGTTGAGAGTCGGCGGGATAATCTTGACAGAGAACGAGAAGCTGGTTTTGGAGGCATTAGCATTGCATTCAAATGCCAAGCTGGAAGACATCGCTCGGATGACAGGGCTCAGCAGATCGTATGTCGGAAAGGTAGCGGCCAAGCTCCAGAACATAGGGCTGGTCACTCGCCAAGGCTCGCTCAAATCGAGCACATGGATTGTGCATCAGCGAGGTTCATATCGATGCACAGCACAGGGAATAGTAAGGGAATAATAAAGGAATAATAACAGCATTAAAACGATGCTGGATCCCACATTCCCGCATCATCCCGACCCTATGCCCTCCTTCACATACTCCAGGAACGTCTCTGACAGCTTGGACAGCCTCGCACCGTGGCGCGTGATCACGCCGATGTGGCGGTGCACGGGCGGGTCCAGCGGGCGGACCTCGATATCGTATGGTATCCTCTTGAGGATCAGGCTCGGCAGTATCCCTATGCCCATCCCGCTCTCGACCATCGACATCACAGCGTAATCGTCCCAGGTGACGAATCTCACATCCGGTTTAAGCCCGGCATCGTCGAATATCGATCCGATAATCGCCCTGCCGCCCTTCTCCAGCAGCATGAACGGGAATCCGCACATCTGCTCCGGAGAGACCCTGTCGTTCTCCGCCAGAGGGTGGCCTCTCGGCAGGACGGCCATCATCTCGTCGTCCGCAACCGATACGGAATCGAGCCCGTCGGACGCGGTCGGTATGCGGGTGAACGCCATGTCCACCCTCCCTTCCAGCACCCATTTGTCCAGCTCGTAGTAGTCTCCGGTCAGGAGCTCGTAGCTGACACCAGGATGGTCTTCCTGGAACCTCCTTATCGCCGGAGGCAGCCAGTGCGTGGCGACGCTGGAGAAGGTCCCGATCCTGAGGTGGCCGGCGCTTCCGCTGGAGAGCTCCGCCACACGAGAATCCAGGGAGGATGCGCCGATGCATATGTCCCTGGCATGCTGGAGCACCGATTCCCCTTCCGGGGTTATCGCAGCGCCTCCGCGCCCCCTGTCGAACAGCCGCAGTCCCCAGTCCGACTCCAGGTCGGACAGCATCCTGCTGATGCTCGGCTGGCTGACGCCGAGGGCTTCCGCTGCTTTGGAGAAGCTTCCGCTGTCAGCAACGGCCACGAACGCCCTCAGCTTGATCAGGCTTATGTCGGTCATCCCATCCGACCTTCGGCTAGATATATTTGTTATCCGTATAAAATATCTATTATACATTCGGATTATTGATAGGACTCATGTCCTCAGGGAGCCTGACATACGTCGTGTTCGTGCTGTCGCTGGTGCTCTTCGGCTCCAACGGCATAGTAGCTGATGGGATACATCTGTCCAGCGCGCAGATCGTCCTCATGAGGACCATGCTCGGGAGCATCATGCTCGCGCTGGTCCTTTTCGCGCTGAAGGACAGGAGGGCCTTCGGGGACTCCAGGCAGAGGCTGTACCTCGTGATATCCGGGGCGGCCATGGGGGTCAGCTGGATCCTGTTGTACGAGGCGTACCTCCTGTCCGGTGTGGGGCTCTCGTCGGTCCTGTACTATTGCGGGCCGGTGATCGTCATGGCCCTCTCTCCCTTCGTCTTCAAGGAGAGGTTCACCGTCGCTACGATAGTCGGATTTGCTGCCGTTCTGGCGGGATCGGTGATGCTGTGCGCCGAGCCCCCGTCCTCTGGCGATTCTATGGGCTACGTGCTCGCAGCAGGCTCGGCGGTCTGCCATGCCGTGATGATAATCTTCAGCAAGAAGGCGGATAGAGTCGGAGGGTTGGAGAACTCCACCATACAGCTGATCGTGAGCTTCCTGACCGTCCTTGTGTATCTGATCGTGATGTCTGACCTTCCTGCATCCATTGATGCGGAGGACTGGCCGAGGCTGCTGGTCCTGGGCCTTGCCAACACAGGACTGGGGTGTCTGCTGTAC
Source organism: Lachnospiraceae bacterium (assembly GCA_963637895.1). GTDB lineage: Archaea > Thermoplasmatota > Thermoplasmata > Methanomassiliicoccales > Methanomethylophilaceae > Methanoprimaticola. Next base: position 1,363 of record CAVHQB010000084.1, on the reverse strand, counting down.
TTCTCCACTATCGTCAAGCTGAAGGCTCAGACCGTTGCGATATCCGGATATCTGGAGCCCTTGACCGCAGTGGTGCTGGCGATGATGTTCCTCGGAGAGGACATGTCGGCGGTGCAATGGGCAGGGGTGCTGCTGGTGATATCCGGTGCGATGTACTCGGAGATGAGAAGGAGCGGGGCCGGAGGCCGTCGGACCCCCGGCAGTTGAAAAGGCGGGGCATCGCCCCGTTAAATGGTTCAGGCAACCTTGCCGATCGCCACGTAGAGCAGTGCCTCGTCTTCCGAAGAGAAGGTGTACGTAGGCGAGGAGCCCATGGAACCGGATCCGGTTCCGTTCTCGATGGCGAATGTAAGGGTGTATTTGACCCCGTCGTAGGTGAAGGTGAACTCCGCGCCGCCGTTGAAGTCCTCGATCGTAACTGCCTTGTAGCTCCAGTCGCTAGCGCCGGCGACGTTTATGGTCATCGTTGCGCTGCCGTAGAAGTATGCTGCATTGAGCTTCGTGATGTTGAGCTCCGATGTCTTGTCTCCGCTCTTGAAGATGACGTTGATGGCGGACACAACCTTGTCGGTCGGTAGCACGCCGTCGTTGTACGATACAGGGGCGAGGATTCCCTTATCTCCATCATCGTTCCATTTGGCGTAGAGAGTCGTGTCCTCGCTCATCTCGATGGTCTCGCCTACAGGGAATATCATCGGGCTCGTGGCGCTGAAAGACCATCCTGCGAAGGAATGGCCGGAAGGCGCCGTGAACTTGCACTCGGGCATGCTATATGTCCCTGTCACTCCGGTCACGGATGCCATGGTCCCACTTCCGCCGTTGGCATCGAAGCTGACGGTGTAGCCGGACTTCTCAGAATCTTTGCCGCTGTCACCGGGTTTGAGCGCGATGACTGCCGCGGCCGCGATGATGATCACGACCACAGCGACGACTGCTAGGATCTTTTTGTCCATGTTACGCAGTTCTTTGTATCGGATATAATGGTTGCAGTTTTATCCTCCATATCTGTCGAAATATGGCATCTGCGTCTCTTCCCAGGAGATGCCGGACGTCTGGGTAACACCAATTCCGTGTTCTTATCATGCTCTGTATAACCTTCTAGAAACCTTCACAAATGCTATTTTAACCCGCATACGCATTCCTATATGGCGGGGATAGTGATGGCAGCCCGCGCAGGAACAATGAAGGCGACAGGGTTCGCCATCCTCGCCGCCGCTTTCTATGCCGTGTGCTCGCCGTTCTCCAAGATGCTCCTCGAGGATGCATCTCCCACGATGATGTCCGCGTTCCTCTATTTGGGAGCGGGCATCGGGTTGACGGTGTTCATGGCTGTCAGGCGCGCAGTCTCGCATCATCCTGTCGA
>CAVHQB010000083.1:0-7656 GCA_963637895.1 Lachnospiraceae bacterium | reverse complement strand
GTCCGACCAGTACAGCTCACAGACATCCATGAGCAGACGATATGAAGAGTTGTTCCTGTCATAGCACAGGGAGGAGAACGATCCCGCAGAGATCCTGATCTCCGACACCCCGGCAAAGTAAGGAAGCTGCCTGGACAGCTTCTTCCTCATCTTCCCGTCCCCGGTGCACTTGTACATGGATCTCAGAGTCGCAAGCAGTATCCTGTTGAACTGGTTGTCCGCATCGTACTCGTCATACTCGCACAGGACCCTCTTCCTCAGCCTCATCCCCGGCATCGACGACCTTAAGACATCCGCCTTCCCCCTGACCGTCGGCAGCTCTCCCGTCTCCGTACGGTACTCCTTATGGAACCCTGTCCTCCTGAGATGGCCCACGCCCGCTTCCACCAGGCAGCACAGAAGGTCGTCCAGCGAATCAAGGGACTCCCTGTCCAAGTCAGCCTCCGGGCCGAACCTGGCCCAGTCCCAAGCGTAGCATACCATGTGGTACACGTTCTTTATCGGGATCCCCTTGTCTATCATGATATCAGAAGCGGAGGATGCTCATCAGCTCGTCGACCTTGGACGGCTCGTCGTAGAAGTACTCCTCCAGCAGAGGTCTGATCTCGTACTCGACGACCTCCTCGTACCATTCCGTCTCCGACGTCTCGGGATCCTCTTCATCCTCTGCGTTGCGGACGAAGAAGCTGTGCCCTATCGCATACCCCGGATCCAGCCTCTCGGATATCTCGGAGTTCACCTTGCTCATCCTCGTGCATATATCATGAGCAAGCTGCGGGCTGATCGACGATTCCGCCTGCAGCCTTTCATCGAACCCGGGCTCCTCGAACCTCGGTTCCAACGGGAAGAAGGCGAACCTCCTCCTGAGAGCATAATCGATCATCGCCAGGCCCCTGTCGGCGGTGTTCATCATCCCTATGATGTACACGTTGTCGGGAACGCTGAACCCTACGCCGCCGAATGCGGTCTTGATCGCCAATCCGTCTTCCGACCCTTCGCGCTTGTCCCCTTCTATCAGGACCAGCATCTCCCCGAAGATCTTGGACAGGTTCCCGCGGTTGATCTCGTCGATTATGAAGAAGTGCTTCCGGCCGAGGTCTTCCCTGGCCTTGTCGCAGAACCTGAAGAACACCCCTTTCTCGAGGGAGAAGCCGTCGTCCTTCGGCTTGTACCCTATTATGAACTCCTCGTAGGAGTAGTTCTGATGGAACTGGACCAGCTCTATCCTCCCGGCATCCTTCTCCCCCATCATCGCATAGGCTATCCTGCGGGCAAGGTATGTTTTCCCCACACCGGGAGCTCCTTTCAGGATCAGGTTCTTCTTCCTCAGCAGGATGTTCTGGATCCTCTCGAACTCGTCCTTCGACAGGAACGTGTCCGAGAGGAGATCGTCCAGAGTGTAAGGCTCGACGACAGCAGCCTTCGGCTCGATCTTCACAGCCTTCCCGACAGGCTTGCAGCTCTCCATCAGATGGTCTATGGCGGCCTGGCTGGGCACCTTGGATATCGGGTCCATGGATGTCTGATGGATGGTCTCCACAGGGGCCTCCAGCTTGGTCCATTCCACATCCCTCAGATTGGAGAACGGCTCCTTTCCCGGAACGTGCCTGTACGCGCCTGTGACACGGCCCACGCCGATCACCTTGTGCAGCCCGTCCCTGGCGAACACGATGTCCCCGGGCTTCATCACGTTGACGAAGTTCCACGGAGCATTCGCGCTCCGACCTGCTCCCTTGGCCGCGATGGCATCGGACATCTCGCCCTTGCTGGCGAACACCGAGAGGTCCCCTGCTTCGTTCCATCCTATGCCCATGACGCTTTCCGAGCAGACGCTGTCCCATTCGGAGGCGTTCTGTCCGGGAGAGTAGTACCAATAGGACTCCTTTGAGTCCTTCGACACCAGGTCGACGAGGTAGTTCATGAATCCGTCCACATCGTAGAGGCACGGGTCCTTGAAGCCCATCTCCCTCATCCTGTCACGGATCGCCCCGCAGGCATCGAGGATCCTCCTGTAGGACTGTTCGCTTTCCGAGGTCATCCCTGTGAGGCCGTACTTCCCCAGCCTGTCCGTGGTGGAGGGGTTGAACACAACGAAGCGTTCCCTGTCGAGGGCAGAGAGGATCTCGGTGAACCACCCTTTCCCCACATGCTTCAGCGTGGTCGCCAGATAGCTCCAGACATCCTTGTCGATGGGAGTCCCCTCTTCGGCGATGCGATAGAGCTTGGCGAAGTACTCCCTGGCCTCCTGGAATCCGTTGACCTTGATGATGTTACGGATCGTTGCCTGTCTTAGAGAAGACCAGATGGCCGAACCGTTGAAGAACTCCTCCATCTCGGACTGGCCCATCATGGATATGTCCTGCGATGTCTTGGACCTCAGATGCTCGCTGTGACGTGCCCTATGATGCACATGACGCTTCAGGTTCGGGTAGCTGTCGATGTTGTCGATGCGCTCCTTGTACATCTTCAGGTCTTTTTCGATGGCTTCGATGTCCAGTTTGATTTCGGGAGAGTTCATGAGGATCCGCCTGTGATAATGCCTCTTGCTCAGATAGTCGAACGGAGCAGTGCGACTTCTGAATGCTTATCGGCTCATAACCATTTTCGTGCGATCTGATGCACTGAGAGCCCCAGCAGTCCAGCGGCCTCGACTATGTATGTTGCGACGTGCAGGACCCTCATCTCCAGCCCGATCACGGCACCACTACCTTTAGGAAACCCTTAAATCCGTTGGACAGTTGGATGCCACATCCACGTTTTAAAATCTAGAACCGTCTACAAGCCAGCATATCCGAGAACAGCCCCGAATGATCCCACAAAAACGCTAGGAATCGATTTTTGAACACGTTTAAAACCTCAAAAACAGCCCTTTCCAGCCATTCCCTCGGCCCCTTTCAGAAGGATTATACATTAAATATCTGTATTTGGATAATGCATCCAACGGTCATAAAACACCATAATGACCGGCCAGTGCCGTCAAGCGGCCTGAAGGTGAAAGTCAATGCACATCATGGAAGGATTCCTAGACCCGATATGGTGCGCGGTATGGTTCATCATAGCCATCCCGTTCGTCGTCCTCGGTGCGAAGAAAATCGTCGAGCTCGTAAGAGAGCACCCCGAGCAGAAGATGACCGTCGCCCTTTCCGGAGCGTTCATATTCCTGCTCTCCTCGCTGAAGATCCCGTCTGTCACGGGTTCCAGCTCCCACCCCACCGGAACCGGTTTCGCCGTCGTCCTCTACGGCGTCTGCGTCACCTCGTTCCTCGCAACCATCGTCCTGATCTTCCAGGCCCTCCTCCTGGCCCACGGCGGCCTGACCACCCTCGGAGCCAACATCGTCTCCATGGGCATCATCGGCCCCATGTTCGGTCTCCTGTTCTGGAGGCTCCTGATCAAGGCCGGGGTCAGCATACCCCTCGGCCTCGGTATCGCCGCCCTCTTCGCCGACCTCATGACCTACGTCGTCACCGCCATACAGATGACCCTGAACCACGGGCAGTCCGTCTCGGCCTTCGTCGACTTCATGACCAACTACGCCGCCACCCAGGTCCCCCTCGCCATCATCGAAGCGATCCTGTTCTTCATGTTCGGCGTGTACCTGATGAACAACAAGCCCGACATCTTCGACGTCACCCTGGGCGAGCCCGCCGCTGCGGAGGCTGCTTCCGAATGAACAACAAGACGCTGTACATCGCAGGATTCGCGATCATCGCCATCCTCGTCGTCGTCACCCTCGCCTACGGAGCCTCCAACGGCTTCGAGTTCGGCGGAGCGGACGACGGCGCCAGGGACGTGGTCGACAAGGTCGACCCCGGATACAAGCCCTGGACCAACGGCATCTGGGGAGACTACGAGCTCCCCTCCGAGACCGCATCCCTGCTGTTCGCCCTGCAGGCCGCCATCGGTGCCATCGTCATCGGGTACTTCATCGGCCGGCACGTGAGCAAGAAGGCCGCATAACCGAAGCGATATCATGTCAGAGCAGCTCCAGATGGACACGCTGGCGTACAGCTCCCGCATGGTCGGATGGGCCCCCTTGGGGAAGCTCCTGTTCGTCATCGCGGCGCTGGTCGCCAACATCATGACCCAATCGATTGTCCTGCCCGTGGCGACGCTGGCCCTGGGGCTCGCGCTGATCTGGTACTCCACAAACATGAGGATCCCTCTCATAGTGGCCCTGGCCCTTGCAGAGGCGTTCCTCATCCTTGTCTTCGGATGCGGGATGGTCTCCATCACCGGAGACGAGGCCACGCCGGCCTTCTGGGAGACGGACGTCCTGTGGGTGCACATCCACATGACCGTCGACAGCTTCAACAAGGCCTGGCTGATCCTCATAAGAGGGGTGGCGGGGATGGCCCTCATGATGGCCTTCGCCACCTCCACCCCCATCCCGCACCTTTCCAACGCCTTGAGGCAGATCCGCATCCCCGCGGAGATCGCCGAGCTGGTCGTCCTGATCTACAGGTACGGCTTCCTCCTCCTGGAGAGGATGGAGGTCATGTGGAACGCGGCCTCCTGCAGGCTCGGGTTCAACGGCTTCAAGCGCACCATGTCCACCACCGCTGCGATAGCGGTGGGGATGTTCGTCCAGTCCACCAACATGGCGGACAAGGGGCAGATCGCCCTGGACTGCAGGAACTACAGAGGCTACTTCCCGCTGTACAACGCCCCGCCCAAGACGGGGATCAAGTGGGTGGCCGCCTCCGTCGCTGTTTTCGCCATCATAATCATACTGGGAGAGATGACCGCCGGATGGATCAACATGTACGAGATCCTGCTGGGGGGATCCTCGTGAGCATCATACTGGAGACGAAGGGCCTCAGCTACTCCTACCCGTCCAAGAAGGACGGCAGGCCCCTCGACGATGTATCGCTATCGATAAAGCAGGGGGTCCGCACCGCTGTATTAGGTGCAAACGGCGCCGGGAAGTCCACCCTGTTCTACTCTTTGAACGGCATACTCAAGCCGAAGTCCGGGGAGGTCCTGTTCAAGGGCTCTCCGGTAGATTATAGCCGCGAGGCCCTCAGGGACCTGAGGTCCTCGCTGTGCGTCGTCGTTCAGAATCCGGACGAGCAGATATTCTCCTCCACCGTGGAGGAGGACGTGGCCTTCGGGCCGCTGAACATGGACCTCCCCAGAGAGGAGGTGGAGTCCAGGATAGTGGACTCGCTTGCCAAGGTGGGCATGCTGGAGCAACGCCACCGCCCCACCACCCATCTGTCCTACGGGCAGAGGAAGAGGATCGCCGTGGCCGGAGCTTTGGCCGTGGACCCGGAGATCCTCATCCTGGACGAGCCCACCGCCGGGCTGGACCCGAAGATGTCCGCAGAGATGATCGAGATCGTGGACGGCCTCGTGGAGAACGGGACCACCGTCGTGATATCCACCCATGACATCGACATGGCCTTCGCCTGGGCGGAGGACATCCACGTGCTGTCCCACGGGCGCCTGGTGTACTCCGGCGATCCGGTGGAGTTCTTCTCCGACGAGAGGAGGGTCATAGACGCCGGGCTCGTGATGCCCAGGGTCGCCAGGCTCCATCAGTCCCTCGGGCTGAAGGGACCTCTCCCCAGGACCGCGTCCCAGCTGCTTGCATGCATGGACGGTCCCGTGGGGAAGATAGAGGTTCATCCGATAGAGGACGGGACCATAGACCCCCAGGGAAGATGCACCGGCGTCTGCGGCTCCGTTGCCAGGAAGGCCCTCGAAGAGCAGGGGGTCGGAGTGGACATGCACTACGGCGCATTGGACGGAGCGTGCATCGCCGCCCTGGGCGGCGACGACGTGCTGCTCTACACAGACAAATCAACGGAAGGCCCCGTCAGGGAGAGGATCGGAAGGCTCTCCTCCTTCGGGAGATGCCCGGAGGCGATATGATGGAATCCGATGTGATACAGGCGGAGAAGATAGGCTTCGCGTACAAGGGCGAGACGCGCAGGTCCCTGGACGGCGTGGACATCGCCATCAGGAAGGGAGTGAAGACCGTTCTCCTCGGCGCCAACGGCGCCGGGAAGTCCACCCTGTTCTACAGCTTCAACGGAGTCCTGGAGCCCGATGAGGGCAAGGTCAGGGTCAACGGCGAGCCCATATCCTACAAGAGGAAGGGGCTGAGGGCGCTGCGCTCCAAGGTCTCCGTGGTCCTCCAGAACCCCGACGACCAGGTGTTCGAGCAGACCGTGAAAGCGGACGTGGCCTACGGCCCCACCAACCTGGGCCTGCCCCAGGCGGAAGTGGATTCCCGCGTGTCCGAAGCGCTGCGCATGGTCGGCCTGACGGAGTTCGCCGACAGGAACCCCCTCCAGCTGTCCTACGGGCAGAGGAAGAGGCTCGCCATCGCTGGCGCCCTTGCCATGCGCCCGGACATAATGATCATGGACGAGCCCACCGCCGGCCTGGACGCTTCCATAGCGTCGGACCTGATGGAGCTGGCCGAGATCCTCCACGCCGCCGGGACCACGGTGGTCATATCGACTCACGATGTGGATCTCGCTTACGCATGGGCCGACGAGATCCATGTGATGAAGAAAGGCAAGATAGTCTACTCCGGAGACCCGGACGCGTTCTTCAGCGACCGCCAGGGAGTCTACGGCGTGTCCCTGTCCCCGCCTACATACTTCACCATCAACACCTTCCTGTCCGAGTCCAGGGGCATCCCCACGGACCCGCATCCGAAGACCGAGCCGCAGATGATGATGAAGTTCAAGCCCGGAGACACGGGCGTGCTCACCATCCTCTCCGAAGGGAACGCTCCCGAGGGATCCGTCACGGGGGTGTACGGGCCGACGGCCCGCAGGGACCATCCCGACGCGTCCTATGTCTCGGACGGCTTCGACTCCTGCGCCCGCAGGGTGCTGGCAGGGGAAGATGCCGTGCTCTACTGCGACAGGTGCGACATGGACGCGGTGGAGTCCAAGCTGGAGGAGCTGTCGAGGTTCGGGAAGATGTTCGAGGTCAGGCGGGCCTGACTGTAGTTACATTTCCAGAACAGAATCGGGTGAAATCGCCCCGGATCGATACCGAAACGACAAAAATCCGGGCGGATCTCATCCGAAAACCCATTCCCCTTTTCCGCGGCCGAAGGAACCTTTATACAGAGCAAATGCCGCCTATCCCCATGTCCGCCGAACAAGCAAAGACAGACTGGTGATGGGAAGATGTATGATGCAGGAGAAGTTGCCAAGTTCGTCATCGACGAATGCATCGATGAGGGGAATCCGGTCGCGAACCTGAAGCTCCAGAAGATCCTCTACTTCATGTGGATCGATTGGTACAATGCCCGTGGAGAGTACCTGTTCGACGACAGGATCGAAGGATGGCATTTCGGCCCCGTCGTACCGGATGTTTATCGCAGGTACAGGAACCTCCTGGCCGATCCAATACGGGAGGCAGAGGAGCATTCCATCACATCCAGGTCGGACCTCAGGCTCCTCCGGAAACTGGTCGGAAGATACAACGCGATGACCATCGGCGACCTCATCCAGGAATCGTGCCTCGACGGTTCCCCCTGGGACAGGGCGGGCCGCGACCGCGAGCCTTTTCCGGAGATCACCAAAGACTTGATGATCGATGAGGCCAGAAGCTCCAAGCGCAGGATGCCTCGCCTGCCGTAATATTCCTACGCCTGCATCCATGCTTATAACCTCAGACCGATTGGTT
>CAVHQB010000082.1:0-7693 GCA_963637895.1 Lachnospiraceae bacterium | reverse complement strand
ATGATCGAGCTGGACGCGACCGACCTGCCTTACACGCTGCCGACCGCGACAGCTGGAGAGCTCGCCTTCAGCGGATGGAAGGCCGACGGCACATCCGGGTTCGTGACACAGGTCAGCAGGGACCTGGTGAACTCCTGGGGCGGACGCGTCACGCTGACCGCCGCGTTCGGCAAGGCGGACATCGTCATGGACCACTCCGCGATATCGGACCGCACCGACGTCTCGTCGCTGTCCACCAGGCTCGGGTTCACCTACGGGGACTGCTACAACAAGCTCGATGACGTCACAGGATACACGCATGTCGGATGGATGGTCGACGGCGTGCCCTACGCTCCCGACGCAGAGATCACAGTTTTCAAGACCCACACCGCGTACAGCGTGTGGGAGGCCACCAAGACCTACACCCTCACATACCTCCAGCCGGACGGCTCCGTCCTGACGGAGGCCACGATCCCGTACAACATGACCATTGTCCCCGACATATCCCTCGATGTGACCGAGGAGATCGGCAAGAGGCTCATAGGCTGGTCAGTGGACGGCACCGCTGCTTCGGCGACGATAAGGGTCGTCGAGGACATGTCCGTCAGGCCCGTCTTCGAGGACCGCCAGCTCTTCACGGTGACCGTCATCGACCGCGAGGACACCCTTTCCACCACGAGCGTCTACGACGGCAGGACCTACACGTTCCAGCAGGAGGACCCGTTCTCCGAGACGCAGCTCTTCCTCGGATGGACCGACGGCATCGTGTCCGGCGACGAGATCACGGTGGAGTCCGAGATCGCCATCGAATCCCAGTGGAGGGACCGTGCCAAGTACACAGTCTCCTTCAGGGACGGCTGGACCGTCCTGGACAAAGCGACGGCCCTCGAGGGGATCCCCTTCGAGATCGCCATCGACGACCCTTCCGATGAGGGCAAGAGGTTCGACGGATGGTACTCCGAGGACGGATCGAAGCACGTCAAGGGAGACAAGTTGGATGTATCCGCCGATACGGAACTTTACACAGCATGGTCCGACCTGACCAAGTACACGGTCACCGTGACCGACAGGGACGCCGTCCTGGAGTCCATCGAGGTCTATTCCGGAGAGACATACACGTTCTCCCGTGAGGCCCCCTCCGACGAAGGCAGGATCTTCGTGGGCTGGAAGTGCGCCGGAGCATCTGTCGAGAACGGACAGCAGTTCGTCATCAGCGGCTCGATCTCGATAACCTCCGAGTGGAGGGAGCCCTACACGTTCTCGGTCGTCTTCTCCGACGGCATCGGCGCCGACAGGACGTTCAGCGTCAAGGAGGGGAGATCGATGACCATCGACTTCGCCAACCCCGTGTCCGAAGACAAGATCTTCACCGAGTGGAAGGGAACCGACGGGACCGTCCGCAACTACGGAGACACCATCTCTCCCGAGGACAACATGACCTTCAACGCCCAGTGGCGCGAGAGGGAGGAGTACAAGGTGACCTACATGGAAGGAGAGTCCGAGATCGGCACCGCCATCGCAAAGGAAGGCATCGCGTTCACCGTCCAGCAGGACATGGCTCCGAGAACTGGATACAAGCTCCTCGGATGGGCCTTCGGCGAGAGGGTCCTCAGCATCGGTGACGCTCTGGAGATCGAGGAAGAAGCGACGATGACCGCGTCCTGGAAGGCCCTGGACGCCTTCACCGTCAAGTACGTCGACGGAGAGGATGTCCTGAACGAGAGCACAGGGTACGACGGCGACACGGTCACGATCGGATTCGAGCATCCCGAGAAGGAGGGCTTCGTCTTCCTGACTTGGGAGATCGACGGCGCGGCCGTCCAGGACGGGAAGGCCCTCACCCTCGGCTCCGACATCGTGGTCGAAGCGGCCTGGAGGGCCCTGAACGACTACACGGTCACGTTCAAGGACGGGAGCACAACCCTGAAGATCTCGCCGTGCACCGAAGGAGAGGTCTTCACCATCGCGATCGACGACCCCGTCTCCGAGTCCAAGGACTTCAAGAAGTGGACCGACGGCCGCACATCCTATCTGAAGGGGGACAGGCTGACGCCCTCCGGCGATGTCGTCCTGACGGCCGTCTGGGAAGCCAAGGAGGTCCACAAGGTCTTCTACATGGACGGCAAGTCGAAGATCGACGAGGCCCCGGGATACCACGGGTCCATGTTCACCATCGCCATCGACGACCCCGTCCGCGAGGGCAAGGTCTTCGCCGGATGGAGCTACCAGAACGCGACCTACGCGAAGGGGAGCAGCCTGACCCTGGTGGCCGATGCGACTCTGGAAGCTGTCTGGACTGACAAGGCGGTGCACACGGTCTCCTACTACTCCGAAGGCGAGGTCAAGGGAACCGCGAAGGTGACCGACGGGAGCGACCTGCTCCTGGACATGAAGCTGGACAGGGATGGATACAGCTTCAAGGGATGGTCGACGACGGACGGCGGAAAGGTCTCCAAGCTCAACGGGGACACCATCAGGCCGACCGGCGACATCGCACTCTACGCCGTTTGGGAGGAGGCCTCCCAGCCCAGCCCCGGATCCGACGAGGAGAAGGGAACAGACGATGCCGATGCGGGCACAGACAAGGACACCGACAGGGACGACGGCAACGACGAGAGGAACGGCTCCGGAGACGGAAGCGGCAGCATCCTCGGATTCGACCGCACCACCCTGATCATCGGTGCGGGGGTCGCGGCCATGGTCGTGTCCCTGCTGGCCGTGGCGGTCAGGAGGTCCTGAACAGAACCTTAATACAGAAACCCGATTGGGGAGCCATCATGGGAGCTATACGGTTAGGCAAGAATCATCTGAGATGGTGCTACGGGTGCAACCTTCCTATAATGGAGTCCAAGGAGTGCCCGGTGTGCGGCGCCGCCACGGAGGAGATACAGCTCACTCCGCCCGGAGACGCCCGCCCAGCATTCCAGCACGACATCGACCTCATAAGGTCGACGCTCGACAGGGACTACGGGGAGGGCACCGGCCTGGCCGTGCTCCCCGACGGCCACCCCGTCATCCTGTCCAAGGCCCCGGCCCTGGACAGGATGGACGAAGTCATCGTCGACGGAGCGATCATCGGGTCCATGCGCTACGACATGGGCTCCGGATGGAAGTTCGTCGCGAGGATGCAGGGAGCATACCGCATCGGGAAGGCGTACAGCAAGGGGTACGTCCTCTGCGACCCCGGTGCGATCCCCTTCGTCAGGGAGAGCAAGAACCTGATGGCCCCCGGAGTCACCGAGGCCGATCCCGACATCAAGGTCGGGGACGAGATCCTCATCGTCGGCCCCGGCAGGGAGGTCGTCGGGACCGGGATGGCCAGGATGACCGGCCCGGAGATGGTGGAGTCCACCAAGGGCGTGGCCGTGAAGACGAGATGGTACAAGCCCGAGGAGTTCAGGGACCTGGAGGCCTGCCACACCTGGAAAGACGTGGTGGCCGCCAACGAGAAGGTCATCCTCAAGCGCCGCGACGAGGCGGTCGGGTTCATCAAGAACACGATCGAGAAGATCGGCAAGCCGGCCATCGTCTCGTTCTCCGGCGGGAAGGACTCCCTGGCCACCCTCGTCCTCACCGTGGACGCGGGGCTGAGCCTCCCGGTGCTCTTCGTGGACACCGGACTGGAGTTCGACGAGACCGTGCAGCACGTGCACGACATCTGCAAGCTCCACAACCTCAAGCTGATCGAGGAGAAAGCGCCCACCGACGCCTTCTTCGGGAACCTGGTATACTTCGGGCCCCCCGCGAAGGACTTCAGGTGGTGCTGCAAGACCAACAAGCTGGGGCCGACGGTCGGCGCTATCAACAAGAACTTCCCCGACGGGGTGCTCTCGTTCATCGGCCAGAGGAAGTACGAGTCCGAGGCGCGCAACGCCAAGCCGAGGATCTGGAGCAACCCGTGGACCCCCGGGCAGACCGGGGCGTCCCCGATCCAGCACTGGAGCGCCATGCATGTTTGGCTCTACCTTTTCTACAAGGAAGAACCTTTCAACGTATGGTACACGCGCGGGCTCGACCGCATCGGATGCTTCCTGTGCCCCGCCTCGGACCTGGCGGAGTTCGACGCCATCGCAGGCGTCAGCTCCAGATGGGACCAGTGGGACGAGTATCTCACGAAGTACATGCAGGACAGGGGCCTTCCGCAGGAGTGGAAGGACTTCGGCCTGTGGAGATGGAAGAACGCGCCGAAATCCATCCGCGAGGAGGTCCATCGCGTTACCGGCAAAGAAGTGACTGAATTGACGAAGCAGACGAAGGTCCCCGAGAAGGGAGCGCTGACGATGAAGATCCAGGAGGGCTACTCCCCGTGCACGATAGGCTTCAGCATCGAGGCCGCGCTGTCCAGGCCGATCGACCTGAACGCCGTGAAGCCGTACTGCCACGCCATCGGATGGGTTGTGGAGCTGGACCCCGACGGAGAGTACATCTCCGCTGACTACACCACGATCTACAGGGAAGGGTCGATCATATGCAAGGCGAACGTGGAGAACGACGCCAGGAACCATATCGACGAGGCCTTCCAGGTGATCGTCAGGGCGGAGCAGTGCGTCGGATGCGGCCTGTGCGCGGCGAGATGCGACCCCGGAGCCCTCTACATGGAAGACGGGAAGGTCCACATCCACGAGGATGACTGCATATTCTGCAAGGACTGCTTCGGACCGTGCCCCTCGGTCAACTTCGCAAGGGACAACGGAGAGTTCGAGCAATGATCCAATACGACATCGACCCTGACGACCTGGCGGTCGCCATGGAGAAGGACCCCGCCATAGTGGACGAGGAGGACGCCCGCAGGTTCCACACCGGGCTGCAAGCGGTCTCCATGTACCGCCTCAGCCACAAGCTGTGGAACGAGGGCAAGAAGCACGAGGCCAGGGAGGTCAACGCCCTGGCGCACCAGCTTACCGGCTGCGACATCCACCCCGGAGCGCAGATCGGCAAGAGGTTCTTCATCGACCACGCCACGGGAGTGGTGATCGGAGAGACGGCCATAGTCGGAGAGAACGTCTCCATCTACCAGGGCGTCACCCTCGGAGGCGTCTCGTTCAACAAGGGCAAGAGGCACCCGACCATCGGCAACCACGTGGTCATCGGATGCAACGCGTCCGTGCTCGGGAACATCACCATCGGGAACAACGTCCGCATCGGAGCCGGATCTGTGGTCCTCAAGGACGTGCCCGACGACTGCACCGTCGTCGGCGTGCCCGGAAAGATCGTCAGGAAGGCCGGCCTGAAGACCTGCGACTGCGACCTGATGCACAACGAGCTCCCGGACCCCGTCAGGGACACCATCGCCTCCATGGAGTGCGAGATCGAGATGCTCCGCGCCAAGGTCGCCGCCCTCCAGAAGCGCCTGGACTCCCAGTGAGCATTTTTCCCGGCGGGGCCTCCCGCCGGGCCTTCTGGCTCCTGCATATATTATTATAAGTAAGAGCGCTCATCGCGGAGCGATGACGCTCAGGATCCACAACACCCTCACCAACTCGGATGAGGAATTCAAGCCCATAGAGCCCGGAAAAGTCAGGATGTACGTCTGCGGGGTCACCGTCTACGACGACATCCACATGGGCCACGCGCGCAGCATGATCGTCTTCGACATGGTCGCCCGCTACCTCAGGTACTCGGGATACGAGGTCACCCACGTCACCAACTTCACCGACGTGGACGACAAGATCATAATCCGCGCGGAGAAGGAGGGCGTCACCCCCCTGGAGCTCTCTTCCAGGTACATCGACCGCTACTACGAGGACGCCGCCAAGCTGGGCATCAACCGCGCCGACTTCTATCCCAAGGCGAGCGAGTGCATCGGCGACATCATCGCCATGGTCCAGAGGATCATCGACAACGGCTTCGCCTACGCCGCGGAAGACGGCAGCGTCTACTTCGACGTCAACAAGGTGAAGGACTACGGTAGGCTCACCAACCAGACCATCGACTCCCTACGCTCGTCGGGAAGGATCGCCGCGGACCCCTACAAGAGGGACCCGCTGGACTTCGCCGTCTGGAAGGCCGCCAAGCCCGGGGAGATCTCCTGGGACTCCCCCTGGGGAAAGGGCAGGCCCGGATGGCACATCGAGTGCTCCGCCATGATCTACAGGTACCTGGGCGAGCAGATCGACATCCACGGCGGAGGGAACGACCTGATCTTCCCCCACCACGAGAACGAGATCCTCCAGACCGAGGCCGTTACAGGAAAGCCCCTGGCGAACTACTGGATGCACAACGGGATGCTCCAGGTCAAAGGGCACGGCATGAGCAAGGAGGAGAAGATGTCCAAGTCCCTCGGGAACTTCTTCACCGTCAAGGACGTCCTTGCCAAGTACTCCACCGAGACCGTCAGGTTCTACTTCCTGAACACCGGCTACATGAGCCCCCTCGTCTACGGCGAGGACATGATCATGGAGGCGGAAGCTGCTCTCGGGAAGATCGTCAACAACTACCGCGAGCTCCAGTCCTACATCCGCACCGCTCCCGAGGGGGCGTGCAACGAGGCCCTCATCGAGGGATACAGGAGCAGCTTCAAGGAGGCCATGGACTCCAACTTCAACACCCGCGAGGCCATCGGCGTGCTCTTCGAGATGGCCAAGGACTCCAACATCTCCATGGCATCGAAATCCATGACCGTCTCCACCGCCGAGGCCCAGATCTCCCTGATGAGGGAGTTCGACGGCATCCTCGGGATCCTGCCCAAGGACGAGGAGACCGGAGAGGAGCTGGACGCCGTCATGTCGATCCTCATCGACCTGCGCCAGGAGCTCAGGAAGCGCAAGATGTACGACCTCGCGGATGTCATCCGCGACCGCGTCAAGGAAGCGGGATTCTCGCTCGAGGACTCTTCAGAGGGTGCTAAATGGAAGAGGATCTGAGGCGCCTGGCGCTCCTCAGGCTGGGCGGCCCCGCCGCCTTCGCCGAGGGCACCAAGCTCCCGGCCATGCTGGCGCACTCCGTCGCATCCACAGGGTCCGTCATCGTCTCCTTCAAGGGGCACAGGGTCCTGATGGACGTGTCGGACTCGGAGCCCGAGTTCGAGCTCTCCAAGAGCTCCGACGGGGGCTATGAGGTCAAACGCCACGGCTCGAGGTTCATGCGCTCCGTCAAGGTGGAGCCCGTGGTCTCGTTCTCTTCGGATAATGTCCGCGTGCTCATAGAGCCCGATCCGGAGGATGCCCATGCCGTCGTGTTCGTCGACGGGAGCATCGATGCTGCAGACCTCGACAAGATGCGCTCCTACGAAGGCATCTACAGGATAACGGGCATCGAGGCCGTCGCCGATGATGTGAGCTCCGCAGCCGATGCGGTGAAGGCCCTGAAGGATGCTTATCCCGAGGCACGTGTGACCTCCAGGACGGAGATATCGTCTCCCGAGGACGCCAAAGCCCTGGCCGACGCCGGCGCGGACTCCATCGAGATCGATCTTGTTACGCCGGACGACAGGTACGACCCCGAATCGAGGCTCGAGCTGCTGAGAGATGCTTCCGAGCTGATCGGGAAGGGGCGGATCTCCGCCCGCATCTCGATAGGCCTCGGCGAGTCCCTGGCAGACCTGGACATCCTTATGGAATCTCTTTGCAGGAGGGGCGTCGTCCCCGAGCTGACCGTAGTGGACCGCACCGTGAAGGTCCACCCCGACAGGCTCAACACCATCTACGATCTCAGAGAGACCAGGATGAGAAGGCATGGGTTGAGCGAGCAGGCCATCACAATGTCCTGATGATCC
>CAVHQB010000081.1:3629-7723 GCA_963637895.1 Lachnospiraceae bacterium | reverse complement strand
CGTGGCCATCATGCTGAAGGTCGCCGGGTTCAACGTGTTCAACATCGGCAGGGATGTCGCACTCGGACAGATCGTCCAGGCCTGCAAGGACCACAATGCGGTGGCCTGCGGGACGTCCGCCCTCATGACCTCGACCATGGTCGGACAGAAGACCCTCGAGGAGATGATGGTCAAGGAGGGTCTCAAGGGCAAGTGCCTGACCAACGTCGGAGGGGCGCCGGTCACCCAGCAGTGGGCCGACGACATAGGTGCCGACATCTACTCCGAGAGTGCCAACGACGCGGTCGCGAAGTTCAACGCGGCCTTCGAGGCCTGAGAACGGTCCCCCGAGAGGGGGATCCATTCTCTCACATCATTCCAGAGGCGCTATCATGAAGAATCTCAGACTGAAGATACTCAGCGACGAGGATATCAAGAGGATCAACGACACCAGTCTCGACGTTCTCGAGAAGTCGGGTATGCTCGTCGACGATGAGGAGACCCGTGCGTTCCTCCGCAAGCAGGGATGCGCCGTCGATGATTCCACCAGGATGGTCAGGTTTCCTCGCGACCTCGTCATCGAAGCAGTGGCGAAGGCTCCGTCCTCGTTCACGTTCCACAGCCGCGACGGTCAGCACGATGCGAAGATGACCAGTGACGGCTCCAGGGTCAATTACATGAATCTGGGCATGGGGACGAGGGTGTGCGAATACCTCTCCGAGGGGCAGTTCAACACCCGTGACGCTACTCTGCAGGACATCGCGGACATCGCCAGGCTCGAGGACGGTTTGGACAATGTGGACCTGCTGACGCAGCCTCTGTCCGCGCTCGACCTGATGACGTCGAACGTCGCACGCTCCCTCTACGAGGTCAGGGCCATGATGACCAACACGTCCAAGCCCTTCCTCACCGATCCGATACCCGAGTACGTCGGGGACTACTTCGCTATGATGAAAGCGGTGTATTCCGGCGACGAGGAGGAAGCGAGGCGCAAGCCGTTCTTCATGAACGGCAGCTGTAGCTCCAGCCCTCTCCAGCTCGACAGGAAGTTCTGTCTGCTGAGCAAGTACTCCGGCGATTACGGCATCCCGTTCATGACCATGACGATGGCCATGGCCGGATCGACATCCCCCATAGACCTGGCTGGAACGATCGTGGTCCACAATTGCGAAGCCCTGGCCGGCATCGTGCTGACCCAGCTGTACAACCCCGGGAATCCTACCTTCTACGGGAGCTGCACCACGAACTTCGACTTCATGACGAATACCGCGCCCTTCGGATCCCCGGAGAATACGCTGATCAGCAGCTGCAACTCGCAACTAGCGCAGTTCTACAAGATTCCCGGGGTCAACAACGGCGCGATATCCGACTCCAAGCTTCCCGGATTCCAGTCCGCGCAGGAGGCCATGATGAACGGCCTTGTCCCGGCGCTGACCGGATGCAGCAACGTCTTCGGACTGGGCCTCATCGAACTCGGAATGACCTATTCCATGGAGCAGGCCGTGCTGGTCAACGATATGATCCCCCTGATCAGGCGCATCGCCGAGGGTGTAGTCGTCGATACCGACACCCTGTCATATCAGGACATTCTGGACATCGGCCCCGGAGGGGACTTCATCGCCACGGAGAAGACCATGAACGGCATGTTCGGGCAGTCCAGGCCGGAGTTCTCGGACAGGAACATGATCGACGAATGGGTCAAGGAAGGCAGGAGGACCGCCGTGGGCATGGCCCATGACCGTGTGGTCGACATCCTCGCCAACCATCAGGTGTACGCTATCGAGAAGGACGCCATGTCCGAGATAGACGGCATTGTCGCCGCCGCTGATAAGAGACTCCAGTGAGGGTCCCGTCTGTTCCTCCTCAAACCTTTTACCCCTCTTTATTGAAATAGTGAAATACGTCGAATGCGTGGGCGTGATTGCATGGAACCCAGGCCGAACACCTATTGGAACTCCTATCTCCCGGTTTTCTTCGACAGGATGAGTTCCCATATGAGGGCGCATATGACCTCAGTGGTGCAGGATTACGGTCTGACCAGCGCTCACGCAATCTATCTGATAGCTCTCGAGATCGGCGGCCCCATGTCGCAGAAGGAGCTGTCGAGGTTCCTCGACCTGGATGTGGCGAACACCAACCGCGTCATCAAGGTCCTGAGGGAGAAGGGAATGGTCTGCAGCGAGGATCCCGGGGCGGGGTCTAAGAACTGCAAAATCGCCCTGACGAGAATCGGTTCGGAACTGGCGGTCCGTGTGATGGATTCCACGGATCAATGGATGGATTCTCTGATGGCCAACGTTCCTCTGGAGGATGTGGTGAACATGCGCAACACGCTCATCACCATCCTGAAGTCCATGGACCCGAAGCTCGACGAGTACATGTCGTCTGAGAACAAGTCCTATTACTACACCTATCTCAGCACCAATGCAGAGAAGGACGGCTGGAAATACCACGTCTCCAACCGTGTGGATAACGAATGATCCTCAGAGTAGCTTCCCGAGGGCGAAAGCTTCGTTCAGAGTCTTCTCGTCGCGGGAAGCGTGGTCGAACTCCCTGTGGCAGCAGTAGTTGATCACGCCGACGATCTCGTACCCCAGGTTGTTCACGAACACGTCCTCCAGCTGTCTCTGGACCAGGAGCGCCTTGTCATCCGATTCGACGTCGTCGTGGGTGATGACCATGACCAGCTTCTTACCCGGATATCTCGGCTTCAGATCGGCGGTCATGTGGGAGAACATCCTGTCGAGGAAGATCTTGAACTGTCCGCAGGGTCCGTTGAAGTAGATCGGCACCATCACGACGAGGGAGTCGCACCTGCTGATGTCGTCGAGCACCTTCGCCAGGTCGTCATCGACGCAACACTTCCCTTCCTTCATGCACCTGTCGCAGTTCTGGCATCCGTGCACGGAGTGTTTGGAGTTCAGGCGGTGGACCTTGATGGTGTTCAGGGACATCCCCATGGCGCCGTCGAGCACGGCTCTTCCTATGGTGCAACTGTTGCCGTCCTGCCTGGGGCTGGAAAATATCGCCACTATGTCGCTCGTGATCATCCTCTCCGATGGTTGCTTCACTCTGAGATATTGGTCCTGTGATATAGTTCCCCATCATCAGGGGGGTTCGTCATGAGATAGGTGTAGAACGGATTGGCGTATTTCGAGGACATGTAGCCCTCGAGGTCGATATCCATCTTGTTGAGAATCTTGATGAGGGTGTTGCGCATGTTCATGATGTCCTCGAACGGGATTTCGGACATCACGTCGTTCATCCATTCGTTGGTCTCCTTCATGGCTTTGACCGCCAGCTGCTTCCCTACGGCAGTGAGATGAATCCTGTAATTGCGACTGTTCTCGTTGACGCGGTCGTCGTATACCATCCCTTTCTCCTTCAGGACCTTGATCACGCGGTTGGTGTTGGCCGGATCCATATCCAGAAAGAGGGACAGATCCTTCTGCGACATCGGGCCCTGCAGCTCCAGCGCGATCAGGTATACGGCATGGGCGCTCGTCAACCCGTAATCAGCGACCGACTTGGTCATGTGCTCGCGCATCGCCATGTTCATCCTGTCGAAGAATATGGGAAGGTAGGAATTCCAGTAGATCTCGCTGTTGGTTGACATGTCCATTTACTGATTCCTCCGGTCGTTCTTATTACTATCTTAGAAAGGAAAGGGGAGATTCTTTGCATTGTGCGCATTTCCGCCCCGTCATGCAGGACGGGGCGGGGGTTGCGCTGGGAGGAAAACGTGGGTTTGCGCGGTGTTTCAGATCTTCTTGAAGAACCTTCTCGCAAGACAGATCAGCGCCACATCCATGACCAGGACGAAGCCGATGAACACGAGGTCGGCGCCCGGGAAGGCGAACAGGTCATCCATTCCAAACATCATTTCACCTCAGCATCGAGTCGATCGCCTGGAGGCCGTAGTCGGTCAGGCGGTACTTGGCGATGGTCTTGTTCGGCGCGAAGTGAGAGCCATCGTCGACATCCTCCTCCAGCACCTCCAGCAGTCCGTTGATCGAGAGTTCCGCGAGCCAGAAGCGGGCGGTCATCCTCCAGTAGTCGGAGTCCGACTTGCCTTCCTCCTTCAGCAGGGGTTCCACAGCTTCGTAATCCCACAT
>CAVHQB010000081.1:0-3619 GCA_963637895.1 Lachnospiraceae bacterium | reverse complement strand
CTTCGAAGGACATCAGCAGGCGGGACTTCATCGGAAGGTCCTTAGGCATCCGCCTCACCTCCGGTTGCATCGTCGCCCTTCTCCCAGTACATCACGAACGTTCCGGCTATCGCAACGACGGATCCGATGATGAGCAGGACGTTGAGCGGCTGTCCGAGGAAGATGAACAGCGCGATCATCGACACGGGGACGTACAGGTTGCACAGGCATAGCGTCCTGCCCACTCCGATGAGGGGGAAGGCCTTGTACTGGGCGGCGTAGCAGAACCCGAGGGACAGCGCGCACATGCCCATCCAGAACAGGAAGGGCACGGAGCTGAAGGTCTGGGCCATGCAGTCCATGAACGTGTCCGGGCCGACGATGACCAGGAGCAGGGGGAGCATGATGATGCACCAGAACACGAACTCGATGAAGAACCTGACAGGCAGGCTCGCGTCCGCATCCGTGATGTTCAGGGCCCTGATGGACAGGTTCCCCTCGATCCCCCAGCCGATGACAGACATCAGCGCGCCCAGGTACCCGAGCATGACGTTGCCTTCGCTGGCCGGGTTGGCGATGTTGTCAATCATCTCGACGGGGTTCAGGATGATGATCCCTCCGACGACTATGACGATGATCCCGATGATCGCCTTCATCGAGAATTTCTCGTGGTTGAACACCCTCGCGACGAGGGCTCCGACGACGCAGCTGAGTAGCGCGACGGATGCCGCGAAGGTCGCTCCGATGTATCCCGTGGCTAGGGCGCATCCGAAGATGGCCATCGGACCGCCGCAGAGCGCTCCGAGGAACAGCCACTTGAGGATCTTCCTGTTGGTGATGACCCTCTTGTATTCGCGGTACTTCCCAGTGGCCCCGGCCCATACGACGGTCAGGATGATCCCGAACATCATGGCCTGTACGAACGCATCGAGGTACGAACCGACTAGGTATCCGTCGTCCGGGTTCTCGAAGTTGTACAGGACGCTCAGAGGCTCCACTCCCCAGATGACCTGGAGTGGGACGTAGCCGATCCCCCACATGACGGCTGTGAGGATGGCCCAGATGAAGCCCCACTTCACGCGGGCCTTCTTCTCCTTGGCTATTATGGCCTTCTTGTCTAATGTCGCTGTATCCGACATGTCTTCGCCTTCTATGGAAATATGATGAGGCGGGGGCGCTGGGCCCCCTGTTTCGTGTCGTTTCAGCGGTGGAGACGTGCCACGTCCCTGAGGTGCTTGCAGCAGGCGATCTCCATGTCGAGGGCCTCCTCGATGTTGAACTTGGCCTCCATGCCGTAGGGGGCGCCGCCGATGGTGGTGATGACGCCCAGTCCGTGCTCCTCGCGGTAGTTCCTCATGAAGCATTCGTCAGCTATGTCATCGTATCCGAGTCCGAGCTTGTCCATGACGTACTTCTTGGATTCGGAGATCTTGCACTTGTTGCGCAGCTGGACCCTTCCGACGAGGTCCCCGCACGTGCGCATTCCTCCGAGACCGGAGCTGGTGTAGTGGGTTACGAGACCCATGGGGTCTCCCACTCCGACCTAAAGACCGTCGACGTGCGCGATTTCGATCATGCACTTGTCGGCACGGGTGATCGCGTCTATCGGAGGCGTCTCGAACATGGGGGTCCCTCCGACTCCCATGCCCATGTTGACCTGGAGGGGGATCTTGGAGACCTTGGAGCATTCCTTGACCATGGTGACGGCGCGGGCGACGTTCCATGCGGTGGACTTCGAGGAGTTGGTGTTGACCACGGGTCCGAATGTGGACACTCCCGCGGCCTCGGCCAGCTTGACCTGCTGGTGCGGGTAGAGTCCGGCGGCCAGCTGCCCCTTGTACTCGCACATCCCGCTGATTCCCAGGACGGACTCGGCGGACATGCCCATCTGGATGTCGGCGTCGGGGTACGTCTTGCGGAGCTCTTCGACCGCTTCGAGGGATCCAACGAAGTCGAGGTCCCCTCCGGACGCGGTCGTGTCGAAGTCGAGACCGTCGATCCCGGTGGACAGGATCCTCTCGCCGATGAAGATGATATCATCGCGCATGGCGTTCATGGCGTTGGTTCCGGCCTCCATAGCCTCGTCGATCTTGAACTCCCTCATGAGGTCGGGAGGGTTCCCGAAGGGCCCGGTGGGCTGGTAGTAGAGCCCGATGTTGGGCATGAACATGTAGAGCATGGGGATGACGGTGTTGGCCATGACGTTCTGGCAGTGGGCCATCTCCATTCCGATGACGGGCTTGACCTGCTTGGTGCTGGGGTCGAAGTACGCCACTTCGAAGGTATCCATCCCGAGCGCGCGCTCGTGGACCTGGATGGCCGCGGTGCGGCTCATCTCCAGCGCGGGGCTGGAGGAACCGCTGTCGTTCAGCAGCTTGAGCTCCCCTCCGTCCTGGGTGAGGATGACCTCCTCCCCCGGCTCGACGGATACGGTGCGGCCCTTCTCGCACATGATGTCGACGATGCGGGTGATGTCGTCCTCGGTCAGTGCGGGTACTTCGGCGCAGTCGACGGCGTTGGCCACTCCGTCCTCCACGTCGGCGCGGATCTGTTCCTTGGTCATCCAGGCGCGTCCGCCGTCGCCCATGCGCATGCGGTATTCTGCAGGCATTTCAGATCCCAGCTACGGCCCTGACCTTGGTGGCGGTCTCGGATGCGGACTCTCCGTAGATGTCCGCGCCAATCTTCTCGCAGTACCCCTGTGTGACGGGGGCCCCTCCGACGAGGACGGTGGTCCTGTCGCGGATGCCCTCATCCTTCAGCATGTCGATGACGGTCTTCATGCCGGTCATGGTGGTGGTCATCAGGGCGGACATGCCGCACATGGTGCACCCATTGTCCTTGCACTCGGAGATGAAGTTCTTCAGAGGGACGTCCCTCCCGAGGTCGTGGATCTCGAATCCGGCGCACTGGAGCATCGTCGAGGTGATCGACTTGCCGATGTCGTGGACGTCGCCCTCGACGGTTCCCATGACGATGGAAATCTTGGGTCCGGACTCGACCGCGTCCTTCTGGAGAAGGGGCGAGAGGGTCTCCATGGCCTTGTTCATACCGGCCGCGGCGGAGAGCACGTGGGGCAGGAAGAGCTTCCCCTTCTCGAAGAGCACTCCGACCTCGGACATTCCTCCGGACATCGCATCTATGATCGCGGTGGGTTCCATGCCGGCGTTCAGCGCCTCGTTCATCGCGCCGAGGATTTCGGGCACTTTGCATCCGACCATCGCGTCGTGCAGTTTCTGTTCGTTCTCGTTCATCTTTCGTCCTCCTTTTTTCAAATCCGTTGTTTCATCGGCGCTTGTCCGCTCGATGATTTGTCATCCCGTCCTGTCGTATTTATAGATTGACACATCAAGCTAATCTATCAGTTCATGGTTTTGTATACCGACACAATCAACTTGTTTTATCGTCCAATACTTATAAAATCATAAGAAAAATTTAAATAAAAATCTTTGAAGTATTTATTTGAGCTATCAAATTAATAACATCCGCGAATTGATTTATCACATTAATCGATAAAAACAATCTAAGTCTTAAGGATAAAATCCAATTCATCCAACGGGACACTCCGGCGACTGGCCGTCGATCACGCGGGAATACGCTTTTACGGCCCTTCGGCGATTACTTTTCGATGGGACTATTC
>CAVHQB010000080.1:0-7768 GCA_963637895.1 Lachnospiraceae bacterium | reverse complement strand
TAAGAGTGCCGCCCTCGGTGTTGGCGAATGCACAGATCGTCTTGAGATACTCGTCTTTCCAGCTCTCTTTCCACTCCGTGTTCTGACTCTCCATTGGCCCCATGCTTATGAGGTATGCTCGGATTGTTGATAATGTGTGTCACCCGGTCCCTGTCGATGAACATGCAAGGTTCCTTTAACCCGTAGGCGATTGACACCCGATCGCAATGACCAGCACAGAAGCTCTCACACAGGCCGCCGAAAGCGGAGACGCCGATGCACAGTACCAGCTCGGGCTCATCCACATCTACGGCGGCGACGTCCCGAAGGACCCCGCGAAGGCCTTCGGATGGTTCTCCAAGGCCGCTGAGCAGGGCCACACCCCCGCCAAGAGGGAGCTCGGCATCCTGCTCTCGTCCGGAGAAGGCTGCGAGCCCGACCCCGCCCGCGGAGCTTCGCTGCTGCAGGAGGCCTCCGACGACCTGGACCCCGGGGCGATGTACCACCTCGCCCTCATGCTGGAGAAGGGCATCGGAATCGAGAAGGACCTCCAGAGGTGCATGAGGCTCCTGGCCTACGCCGCATCGATGGGATACCCCGGAGCGGACGTCGACGCCGAGAGGATCGACACGATGCTCACCGAGGAGCGCAACAAGAAGCTGAGGGCCAGGCCGATACTGAAGCTCCAGCTCTCCGACGCGGATGTGGAGGCTGCATGCTGCAAGCCCATGCTGGACGACCTGCTCGCCCAGAGGATCATCTTCACCGAGACCATGAAGGGCCCCGCGCTGCTGGGGGAGGACAAGGACGGTATGGACACCGTGTTCTTCAAGTGCCCTTACTGCGGGAAGGAGATCCAGATAATCCCCAGGGACACCAAGTTCTGATCATTCCGGGGCATCGTCGCTGGCCAGGTCCGTCGCGAACCTGAGCAGCGCCTTGCCCCTCTTCTCGTTCTTAGGGAGCCCCTCGCCGTTGATGTACATCATCCCGAGGGTGTAGATCGCTTCCTCGTTCCAGTTCATGGCCGACCTCGTGATCAGGTTGGCGGCCCTGAACAGGTCCTTCTCCACGCCTATCCCGCGGTAGTACATCATGCCGAGATGGTACTGGGCGACGGAATTGTCCTTCTCCGCCGCGCCGGCGAGCATCCTCGCGGCCAGCTGGGGGTTCACCGGGACGCCGTCCCCTGTGAGATGGCGGATGCCCATCGAGAGAAGCGCATGCGCGTCTCCGCGGGAAGCGGCTTCGGCGTAGTACCTCAGTGCGGCCTCGTCATCCTTCTCGATGCCGTCCCCGACCTCGTACATCCTCCCGAGGTTGTACATCGCATCGAGGTTCCCTCCGGCAGCGGCCTTGGTGAACAGGTCGAAGGCCTCCTTCTTGTCGAGCCTGACCCCCCATCCGTTGAAGTAGAGGATCCCGAGGTTGCACTGGGCGCTGGCGTGGCCGTGGGATGCGGCGAGATGGTACCACTTGGCGGCCTCCATCTTGTTGACCTTCACCCCTTCGCCCTTGTCGCACATGTAGCCGAGGCCGTACTGCGCTTCCACGCAGCCCTTGTCGGCGGCCTGGCGGTACCATCTGATGGCGGCGACCTTGTCTGTCTTGACGCCGATCCCGGTGCACAGGAAGTAGCCGTATGTGTACTCCGAATCGGCATAGCCCATCTCCGCGGACCTCTGGATGAGATCCACGGCCCTGGGCACGTCCTGCTGGACGCCGTCGCCTTGGAAATAGCACTTCCCCAGGAGGTACATGGCCTCGGGGTCGTTCCGTTCGCTGCGGGACTCTAGCTCCAGAATAGAAGGTCCCTGCTCGTCCATGGGAAGGTAATCGCCCAGACTGGATATAATGGTTGCCGACCCACCTATTTGTTACCTATCCGAGCCGCCGGCATATGGACGATCGGTGCGCTGGACGTGCCAACCATATTATGCCCGCAGGCCCATCCAGACACCATGGACGAAGAATACACCCTGGACCAGGCAGTGGCCCTCCTCACCGACACCATCGCGAGGAAGCGCACCGAGATCGCCGATCTGGAGAAAAAGAAGAAGAGGCTCAAGAAGGAGTCCAGCATCCAGCAGGTGCAGGACCTCATCGATTACCTCGAGGCCGATCTGACAGCCTACATCACCGTCGTCGCCGACATGAAGGAGGACGACTCCATGCTGGAGGGACTGGACCTTGAGAACGACAAGGTGGTCGAGTGCCCCGAGCTGTACGACAAATACATCTCCGAGCTCAACGCCGACGACCTTGAGAACGAGCTGGAGGCCGATGCGATCCGCGCAGACTACTGCGACGCCATCGTGGAGGACCTCTGCATCGACATCGGGAGATCGGCGCTCAAGAGCAAGAAGATGGTCAAGACCATCCTGGAGGACCCCTACACCCTGGAGGCCCTGGGAGAGCTGATCTTCTACGACGACTACCTCTACGACTCCTACCAGACCATCATGGCCCAGAAGAAGGCCAAGAAAAAGAAGAAGAAGGACTGAAGATGCCGGGCAGCAAATACGACCGCGAGCTCAGGTTCATAGCCACCGAGACCGCCAGGCTCAGCATGCTCCTCAGGCAGCTGAGGGACGTCATGCCCGCAGACCCCGCCGAGGCCCAGGCCAAGGCTGAGCAGGTCATGGAGATGGAGGACAGGATGGGGCAGCTGCTCGCGAGGAAGAAGGAGATCGAGGACTCGTTCATCGCAGTGGGGATGCAGGTCCCCAACGTGACGAACGACCTGAACTCGAACATCCAGAACTACCGTCCCTTCATGGAGGACTCGGACGACGACGGACGCCCCGCCGTGAAGCCCTCCGCGACGAAAGAGGAGCTCACCGCCGAGGTGGAGTCGATCATGAGCGAGCTCATGCAGATCGAGATCAAGATGCTGAAGGCCGACATGGACGGCGATGACGGCGAGAAGCAGAAGCTGTCGATGATGGCATCCTCGCTGAAAGCCCGCCGCGACTCCCTCGTGGAGGAGATAAGGGCGATCAACACCGCTCCCGAAGAGCCCGAACCGGAGCCTTCCGCCGATGCAGCCTATGAAGAGCGCTTCAAGGCCCTGGAAGCGGACTACCGCGGCCTGAGGGCCCAGGTCTCCGACATCAGGAACGACCTTTCCGACATCAAGGAGCTGCTCAGGAACCTCGTCCCCGAGAGGCCTGAGGAGTGATCACGTTCCCCTCCGGCACCGCCCGGAGCAAACCGCTTATCAGCTCATCGTCCTTCGACAGCCAGAAATCCCTGTCGCAGGCGATGAGCAGCATCTTCTTCGCTCTCGACACTGCAGTGTTGATCACCTTTATCCCTATGTCCGTGGAAGAGCTGGTGAACCTGAACGGCACGTCCCTTGACTCCACGCCGTTGTCCGCCACGCTGAATATCACCGTGTCCCATTCGCGGCCCTGCGAGCCGTGCACGGTCATGACAGAATCCCTGTACCTGCGCCCGAGGACCCTTTTCAGAAGGCGCAGCTGCACGGTGTAAGGGGTGAGGATCACCACCTTGTCCGGGTCCAACGGGTTCTGCTTCAGGTAGTCCCTTATCGCGTATGCTTCCCCTTTGTTCTCCCTTCCGTTGCGCTCGGTGCAGGTCGCATCGATGCATCCGATGTCCAGGTCGCTTCCCGATACGCCGGTAATCCCGTTCCTGTACACGTAGCGGTCCAGGATAGAGGCGAGGTTGGACCCGAACCTGTGCGATTCGGTCAGGTCCGCGCGCCTCGTGAGGATAAGCTCCGGAGGGAGGCTGTCCAGGAAAGATGCCCTGACGGATCCCGGGCTGGCGTCGACCAGCTGCTCGCAGTAGAGAGCCGACATGTTCCAAAGGTAGGCGTCCTTCAGGCTGCCGTTCTTCCGAGCGGCGTCTTCTAGCAGTTGGGAATCGAGCACCGACACAGGCGGGAGCTGCATGTGGTCCCCCAGGAAGGTCACCGGGACGCCGTTCGTCATCAGCGATGCCGCCTGCAGGAGCCCGCAGTATCCTGCCTCGTCCAGGAATATGCGGTCAACGTCCAGCTCCATGCGCTTGTCCTCCTCCGACCCCCTCGGACGGAACCTGGAGATGAACTGCTGCGGGGTGGATGCGATGATCGTCGCATCCCCAATCCTCGCTTCCACCGACCTCTTCCTGAACCCTTCCGCGTCCAGCTCGAACTGGAGCATCGCCCCCATGAGATCAGCATCGGACCAGGAATCGAACTCGTCTATCTCGGATGCGGGACGGTCGCGGCCGTACAATGCGTCCACTATCCCGTGCATCACATCGCGGATATCCTTGGTGTCGGTCTCCGAGACCAGTTCCCTCGATCCCGGGAACGCCGCGAACATCTCCTTCAGCTCGGCGAACCTGTCGGCTATCCTGCGATGGTCCCTCAGCATCACCCTCCCCGACGCGTCTGCTTTGAGACAGTCCACATCGCTCTGCAGCTCCAGCACCTCCGATTCGAGCTCGTCGCAGCACCTCTCCAGCATGACCTCCATGAGGTTGTCCGCGGATTCGAGGCACTGCTGCATCCTCCTGTCCGCTTGGGAGTCCTCGCACATGCCCGGATGCTCCTTCAGGAACTCCTTCGTCGGCACTCCGAGGCGGATTATACCGTCGAGTATCGACGGTGTGTCTGAGAACGATTTGATTATCCCCCTCAGCACCTGCTCCACGGAGTTGTTGGTGGGGGCGAACACCGCCACCCTCTGCCCCGCCTCCAGGCAGGCCCTTATGCAGGTGGCCAGCACGAACTGAGTCTTCCCGGTCCCCGGAGCGCCCCAGACATACGACAGCCTGCTGCGGAGAACCGTGTCGACGGCGTCCCTCTGGTTGGCGGTCGGTGATGACCCTGCAGGGAACGACGGCTCGGCGGACACCGGATCGGTCAGGGGCAGCGTCAGCAGCTTCCCGTACTTGCGGTAGAAGTCCCTCAGCGCGATGATGAGGAACTTCATGTCCGACACGAGACGTATCCTAGCTGAGGGATCGGCCATCCTCTCCAGCACTTCCGCGCCGGGCCTGACGACGATGGTCTTGGACACCTCGTCGTACCTGGTGAACCCGGCCGCGTCCTCCTTGATCCACTGGGAATCGACCATCAGGGAGAGGTTGGAAGAATCCCCCAGGGCGGAATCCAGCTTGAGCACCGCATAGTTCCCGGACACGGTGCATCCGGACACCTCCGTCACGGACACGCCCAACGGAGGGTCCGTGGCGTACTGCATGAACTCAAGGTAGTCGTAGACGGCGTCTGCTGAGCTTGCGATCGTCTCGGCGATGTCTTCGGGCTTCATGCCCGATTCAAGATTGCTTCAGGCACTTAAAGCGAGCGTGCTGGTTTAAGCTCGGTAGTTCCGAGAGTCAGCGGTAGAAGCTGGACCAGTTGTCATCGAGGTTCTCTTCGGAGAACTTCGGGGCCTCGCGCGCGAACGCCTCCCAGTCCACGGGCTCCCTGGACAGGAGCACGAAGGAGTTGTGCTTCCCGTCGAACTTGATGGAGTCCTCCGCGACGGTGATGTTCACGTCGAACAGAACGTGGAAGTCCAGGTCCTTGTAGTCTCCGTCGGGGTCCTCGATGGTGCGGTCCCTGCGGACGCTGTTCATCTTGATGATCTTCTTGAACAGCTTCCCGTGGTTGACCTTGGTGATCCTGTCCAGGAAGTACCCGTTGCCGAGGTTCAGAGACCAGAAGTCGAGGGTGTCAGCCTGCTCGGGATCGACATCGACGTGCTCCCATCCCGTGTAGTCATCCTTCTTGGTACCTGCATACAACTTGTATTGGGTCTCCTTAGAAATCATAACTCTCGCCTTCTAGGACCGCATAATGCCGCGGATGTATTTGACAGATTCCCCGGCCCCGTCGGTTGCGCTGTCCGGAGCTCCCGCGCAACCGTTCCTCCGTGCGAATCCCGATGGTTCTCATATACATGTAGCAGGATGCAGGTCCATGTTCGCAGAAGCGTGCCGCAAAGCCTCGGAATTCGCCAGACCAGTGGTCATCTCCACCCGCCATCAGAGCGGTGATGTCAGGACCGAATGCGGCACGTTCACCATCATCAACAGGGACGGATGGTTCGTCACCGCCGGCCATCTGTACGACTCCATGGTGAAGTACCAGGGCGACCAGAACAAGATCGCCGAGATCAACAGCCTGAACGAGAACAGGGTCGACGAGCCCGGTGCGCCTTCGGGGAAGATCAAGCTGGACCCGGAGTTCATCACCAACCACTCCATGTGGTGGGGATGGGACGGCACCCGCGTGGAGGAGGTCTTCGTGAACAGGCAGGTGGACATCGCCGTGGGGAAGCTGGCGGGGTTCAATCCCTCATGGGTCTCCGAGTACCCTGTTCTGAAAGATCCCGAGTCCCTGCGCCCCGGGACCAGCGTGTGCCGCATGGGATTCCCGTTCGTGGGGATAAAGTCGTCCTTCGACGAGTCCAAGGGCATGTTCAGGATCCCCTCCATCCCTTCCAAGGAGGTGGTGTTCCCCAACGACGGGATGCACACCCGCACCGTGAACCAGGGCAGGACGGCCGACGGGAAGTACGAGTGCCTCTATGTGGAGACGTCCACCCCCGGCCTCAAGGGCCAGTCCGGAGGGCCGATCTTCGACAGGGAAGGGCATCTCTACGCGATACAGGTGCAGACGCGCCACATCCCCCTGGACCTCCACCCCACCGCCGTCTACGACGGGCAGACCATGGTGGAGAACCAGTTCATGAACGTCGGGCTCGGAGTGCACATCAAGACGGTCAGGGCCGTCCTCGACGACCGCGGCGTCAGGTACGACGCCGAAGGCGACGAGGACGGGTACAGGATCACCGGTTGAGGATCACTCGACGGACCTGCCCAGCTCGTAGGCCTTGTCCATGTAAGGCGTCCCGACGACCTCTCCCTTGCGGGTTATGCCTGCAGCCTTGACGGAGCCGCATTCGACGGCGTCCGGCATGCAGTCGCGGGTCAGCCCGCGGAAGCATTCCAGCGTCAGGTCGAGCATATGTTCGTTGGGATCCGACGCGGCCGTGATGAAGTAGACCCTCTTGCCTGTCATCTCCGTATAATACGGGACGCACCTGTCGATGAGGGCCTTCATCTGGGCGTCCACTGTGTAGAAGTAGACCGGCGAGGAGAACACGATGACATCGGACTCCAGCAGGAGCTTGCCGATCTCGTCCATGTCGTCCCTTATGACGCACCTGCCTGTGCCGATGCACTTCTCGCATCCGGTGCAGAATCCTATGCGCTTCTCGGCGACGCGGATCTTGACGACTTCGTTGCCTGCTTCCTTCGCGCCTTCCGCGAACCTGTCGCAGAGGATGTCGGTGTTCCCGTTCTTGCGCGGGGAGGCTGAGAGTATGAGCACCTTGGAGCACATGGGTCGAGAATCGGAAGGCTCGGTAAAAGAGCTTTTGGCCAGGTTTGTCGTGTTTTCAGGTATCGGCATCATCGGCCTCTGACCGGTTCCCATCATTCTCACGCTTCTCGGAGTGCTTGTTGACGACTTCCCAGTAGCCCTTCTTCTTGGACCCGCTCCTTACCAGGTAGCCCTGTTCCTGCAACCTGACCACAATCTTCCCTAAGGTTCCTCTATTGACTCCCGTTGATTCTGAAGCCTCTGCCAACGTGCTGCTGGGGTTGTAAGCCAGATAATTCAGTACGCGCAACGACGTCGGATTCAGTTCGTTGTCATAGATCCTTGATAGTCTGTTCTTTTCATATTTGTACTTGAGAGTGACTTTTACGGTACTTCCTGTGATCTCAAAGGCATCTTTGCCATAGCTTTCCACGATGATCG
>CAVHQB010000079.1:0-7915 GCA_963637895.1 Lachnospiraceae bacterium | reverse complement strand
GGAGACCCACTCGGTCTCGAGCTGGACGTCGGGGAATCCGACGGTGACGGCCCTGGTCAGCACATCTTTGGAGATGTAGTCGACGTACTCCTTCCTGAGGGACTCGGGGTCCTTCTCCTTTCCGGGCCTGGGGGCGTAGTTCAGCTCGGGGATGACCCTGCCGGCTCCGACCTTGATGCCGAATCCGTAGGACACGGGCTGTTTTGCGGTCCCGAAGACCATCTCGTCTGCACTGCTGTACGCCATTTTTGTGTATCTGGTTGCTGCCATTTCAAGCACCTCCGACTATGTTGTCCCACTCTTCCCTTATTCTCTTCCAGTCGTATCCGGCAAGGACCTTGTCGGCGATCGGAGGAGTCTGGGGCGCTTTCTCGGAGTAGATTCCGAGATCGAAGGACTCCGCGAAGTCCCTGTTCACTGCACCGCCTGCGGCCATGAACGGGATGTTGACTCCGTCCTTGACGAGCAGCTCGGCAGCCCTGGGGAATGCGGTCATTGTGGTTGTCATCAGAGCGGTACCGGTGACCATGAGGGGCTTGACTTCCTCGACTTTGGCGACGACGTCGGTGACTGCGACATCCTTACCCATGTCGATGACAGTGTATCCGGAGGACCTGAGCATGACATTGGCGATGTTCTTTCCGATGTCGTGGGGGTCTCCCTCGGCTGCGTGCATGACGACGGTTCCCTTGGTCTCCCTTCCGCCGGGGATCTGTTTCTCGGCGAGAGCGATTCCGATCTCCATGGTCTTGGCGGCCATCATGATCTCGGGCAGGTAGTAGATGTGCTCCGCGTACAGTTTCGCGACGCACTCCATTCCGACAACGAGTCCGTTGTTGATGATGTCAAGGGGCTTGTGGGTCTTGAGGGCCTCAGCGGTGGCGGGTCCTACATCCTTGAACTTCATGTACAGGACAGTCTCGGCGACCTTCTTGAGGACGGGATCGGACGGCAGCATCTTCTTGGCAACAGCCTCAGGGCTGGTCTCGTTCTGAGCCTCTACGTCGTAGCGCTTGAGGATCTTGGCGAAATCCACTCCTTTGTAGTCAATCATCTATTTTCCTCCTTTTCGCAGGTCCCGGTTGCTCTCCGTTTCCTGCAATGACACCATCGGCCCGGAGGGTATTTAATCAGTTTCGAGGATGGATGTTGTATCCATAGTTTAAATACTCAGAAAAAAAGATTATATATGGTTGTTTACAAAATGTTACATTCATCAATAAAATTCTATGTTTATTTATATATGAATTTATAAAGAAACCCCGTTTTTATTTAAAGAAATATCAAGTTAGTACAATAAGGATTGATTCTATTGAATTATCACATTAAGGATAAATCAGTACATCCAACATACGCAATGATGAACCGCCGCCGGCGCCACGGCGGATGGATGCGCCATTCATCCATTATGTTGTAGACGTCAATAAACTGGCTATGGGACGCCGATCCGCCCCGCTCCCATCAGCCTAATATACTGTATTATAGACAACAGCTCCGGAAGGCGGGGCCAGCGGCTCCTCAACACCTATGAACTTCGGAGCTTTTCCGCTTAAGCTTATATCGGAGTATCATAATCGAATCAATCATGTATGTTTACATTCTGGGCGGATTCCTCGGAAGCGGGAAGACCACTCTGCTCATGAAAATCGCCTCCATGTACACAAAACGCGGACTCAAGACCGCACTTGTCGTGAACGAGTCCGGATCAATCGGCGTCGACGGAGCCACTCTGAAGGCCGAGGGCTACGACGCTGTCGAGCTCCCCGACGGATGCATCTGCTGCTCCCTGTCCGGGACCCTGCAGTCCGCGCTGAAGAACATCAAGAAGGACATCGACCCCGACATAATCATCGTGGAGCCCACCGGTCTCGCCCTCCCCCACAAGGTGAAGGAGCTCGTCCGCGTGTCCATGATCGACGATGACGCCACCTACATCATCGGCGTCGCCGACGTCCAGAGGTTCGACGACCTCATCAAGAAGAAGGAGCAGTTCTTCAAGATGCAGATGTCGCAGGCCGACTTCATCCTGATCAACAAGATGGACCTGGCCAAGCCCGGTCAGATCGAGGAGGTCACCGGATGGCTCAAGTCCGAGTACCCCCAGAAGCCCGTCATGGCGATCTCCGCCAAGACCGACGAGAACATCGACAAGCTCTACGAGATGATGAGATGAGCGAGCACGAGCACCACCACGATCACGACCATGAGCACGAGCCGACCTCCATCGAGCAGGCCGGCGGATGCGCTGTCGGACTGAAAGGGACCATCACATGCTTCAACGCCGATGCGGAGGCCAGGTTCGCCAAGGCCCTGCTCCAGGTCGGCCAGTGGGTCACCGACGAGTCCGGATGCCTCCTGGGCCACATCAAGGCCGCCATCGTCGACGACGACGGCAAGGGCATCACCCTGAACCTCACCGACATGGAGAACGGCGTCGAGCACCACGGCACCCTGGAGCCATGCGAGAAGGTCCACTTCGACTTCATGTGCGCCGTCCTCGATGTGGACGAGCACGAGCTCAAGCACAGGATGTACCACGCCGTGGACGACACCGGCCTGGACTACGAGCTGGACGAGAAGGTCGAGTGCTGCTGCGGACATGACCATGACCACCACCACGATCATGACCACGAGCACGGGCACGATCATCACCATGATCATGACCATGAGCACGGCTGCTGCTGCGGACATGACCACGAGCATGAGCACCACCACGATCACGATCACGAAGGCCACGACCATCACCACCATGACCACGATGATGACGATGGCGAATGCCACTGCGCGGAATGCGAGGCGGCGAGGGCCAAGAAGGAAGCGAAGAAGGAGAAGAAGTCCTTCTTCGACCGTTTCAGGAAGGGAAAGGAATGAGATACGGTATTTCGCTGGACATAGGCACGAGCGGTACCAGGGGACATGCAGTCGAGCTCGAGACGGGGAAGATCATCTCCACCGTCGTCACCGAGTGCCACCCCCTGCCCGGTGCCAACATCATGGACCACCTGACGTTCTGCATCAACTTCGGAACAGATGTGGCCCACAAGATCCTCATGGACACTGTCAACAAGCTGATCGCCCGCATGGGCATCGACCTCAACCAGGTCGACAGGGTGAGCATCTGCGGGAACCCGATCCAGCTGTCCATGTTCCAGAACATCCCCGTGGACGACCTGGCATTCGCCGGGGAGAACGCCCACAAAGCAAGGGGGATCGTCGAGCAGAAGAGGGACGCGGGAGTGTTCTCCGCAGTCGACGCCGGGCTCAACGTCCGCGACGGATGCGAGCTCCTTGTGCCCCCCGCGATCAGGCACGAGATCGGAGCCGACGCTCTGGCCATGATGTACAAGAGCGGCTTCCTCGAGCAGAAGGAGAACTGCCTCGTCACCGACTACGGGACCAACGCCGAGATGGCCCTGAAGGTGGGAGACGACATCTACACCGGGTCCGCGGCCGCGGGACCGGCCATGGAAGGACAGTCCATCCGTTGCGGCATGCTCGCCGGGCCCGGAGCCATCTCCGACCTGGAGTACGACTTCAGATGGATCTGCAAGGTCCTGGACGACGACATCATCCCCAAGGACGGGGACAAGGTCGACTTCGGGCTCGAGATCATCGAGGAGTACGGCCCCATGCACGGGAAGGCCAAGGGGATCACCGGAACAGGAGTGGTCGCCGCTGTCGCAGCCGCCATGGACGACCACCTCTGGAGGAAGGGCAAGCTGGACACATCGGACGGCAAGCTCCACCTCCAGGACGGGGTCTACGTCGATTCCCACGACATCGCCGAGGCGCTCAAGGCCATCGGAGCCATGAGGGCAGGGCACTTCACCCTCCTCGAGCATGCCGGCATCAAGTTCAGCGACCTGGACATCATGTACATGGCCGGAGCCTCCGGAACCTATGTGGATGCTGTCAAGGCGCGCGAGATCGGACTGCTCCCGCCGTCCTGCGGCACGATCTACCAGTACGGGAACACCTCCCTGGCCATGGCCACGGACATCCTGAGGGACCCCGAGCTGCTGGACACTCTCCAGGGCATCGCCAACGGCATCAGGGCGAACCACATCATGTTCGCCGGAGACAAGATCTTCGAGCAGATCTACACCCAGGAGCTGGCCCTCTGCGACGAGGGAATGCCCATGGAGATGTACAACAGGAACAACGCCATGGCAGGGATCCAGGAGCTGCCGAAGCCCAAGGGCATCCCCACGGTCCACCGCATGGTGCAGCGTGACATCCCCGACCTCGGAGAGAGGGGGCTCACCATCCTCCACGACATCGGGACAGAGCTCCGCGGCCACATGGAAGGCTGCGTCGGATGCAAGGTATGCGAGAAGGAGTGCCCCGAGAACGCCCTCACCGTAGCGGACGGCAACGAGATCGTCGTCAAGACCAAGAACTGCCTGGGCACCGCATGCTACAGATGCCAGTTCTCCTGCCCCAAGAAGGTCTACAAGTACGACCAGCTGAAACTCGCTTTCTGAGGGAACGGGGACCGCTCCCCTCCCTCGGCTTCTTCAAAAGCCCCCTCACGGGGGCAATTACTTTATCCCGTCGTCATACGGGCATCAGAAGGATGATCCCCCATGTACGAGCTTATCCAGGTGTCGGATTCCACCTACTATGTCCAGAGCCCTGCCAAGATCGGCCTTGTGAAGCTGAACGACAAGGATGTCTGCCTCATCGACAGCGGCAACGACAAGGAAGCGGGCCGCAAGGTGCGCCAGATTCTCGATGCCAACGGCTGGCGCCTCAAGGCCATATACAGCACCCATTCCCATGCGGACCATATCGGAGGCAACCAGTACCTCCAGGCGCAGACCGGGTGCAAGGCGTACGCCAAGGGCGTGGAGTGCGATTTCGTCAACCATCCTATCCTGGAGCCCGTGTCCCTCTTCGCCGGATGCCCTCCTAAAGAGCTCAGGCACAAGTTCCTCATGGCCCAGCCCAGCGCGGCGGAGCCTCTGACGGAGGAAGTGCTCCCAGAAGGGTTCTCCATCGTCCCCCTGCCCGGCCACTCCATGGACATGGTCGGCTACCGCACGGCGGACGACGTCGTCTTCCTGGCAGACTGCCTCTCCAGCAGAGCGACCCTGGAGAAGTACGGGATCCCGTTCATCCACGATGTGGGGGCGTACATATCCACCCTCGAAGCCGTGGAGAAGATGGAGGCCAAGCTGTTCATCCCGGCCCATGCCGACCCCGCGGAGGACATCTCCGAGCTGGCGAGGTTCAACATCGACAGGGCGCTGGAGATCGGCGAGAAGATACTCGTCATATGCTCAGCGCCGTCCTCGTTCGAGGACATCCTCAGGAAGCTGTTCGCCCAGTACGGCCTCACCATGACATTGGAGCAGTACGTCCTGGTCGGCAGCACCGTCAGGTCCTACCTCGCATGGATGATGGACGGCGGCAAGCTCGCCGTGGAGATAAGAGACGGCCTTCCCGCGTGGAAGCAGGCCTGAGCCCGCCTATATACAATATGATAAGGGGGCGCGAGACGGATCCCGCGCCCCCGTTTTTCTCACTGGAGGACGTTCTCGCTCTCCAGCTCTTCGAGGATCCTCTTCCTCAGAGCCGTGAACTCGGGGGACGCACGGTCCCTCGGCCTGGGCCAGTCGATTCTGATGACCTCTTTGATCTTCGCAGGGCGCTTGGTCAGGACCACGATCCTGTCGGAGAGATAGACGGCCTCGTCCACCGAGTGGGTGATGAAGATGATGGTCTGGTCGGTCTTGTCCAGGATCTTCAGCAGGCCCGCCTGCATCAGGTTCCTGGTCTGAGCGTCCAGAGCGCCGAAGGGCTCGTCCATGAGGATCACGTCGGGGTTGGTGACCAGCGCACGGGCGATGGCCACACGCTGCTTCATCCCGCCGGACAGCTCGTGGATCCTGGAATCGGCGAACTTCTCCAGACCGACGATCTTCAGGTACTTGTCGGCCCTCTCCCTGCGCTCCTCCTTGGGAACGCCTGCGATCTCCAGGCCGAACTCCACGTTCTTCCTGACGGACCTCCACGGGAACAGGGCGAAATCCTGGAAGACGAAGCCGCGGTCGGCCCCGGGCCCGGAGCATTCGCGGTCCCCGATGTAGATCGTTCCTCCGGAAGGAGGAATCAGCCCTGCGATGAGCCTCAGGATCGTGGTCTTCCCGCATCCTGAAGGCCCGACTATGGATATCAGCTCCCCCTTGCGTATGTCCAGGGAGAAGTCCTCCAGGACGACGGTCTGGGACTCGTCGGTCACATAGGTCTTCTGCAGGTTCCTGATATGGATCTGGTCCTCTCCTTCCTCTATCTCCGCCGGTTCCTTGAACGGCTGGTCGTCGGTCGCCTGCGACAGCGACACTCCTTCTTCGATCTCAGACATTGGACATCCCCATCCTTCTCGACACGACTTTGTGGACGTACTCCGCCAGACCGGTGGTCACCAGCCCGAGGATTGCGATCACCACTATGGCGGCGAACGCTCCGGGCCAGAATCCGGCCGTGGCCTGCTCCGAAAGGTAGAATCCTATACCGCTCAGCTGAGGCGCGTACAGCTCGGCTGCAACGATACACATCCATCCTATCCCCAGACCGACCTTGACACCGTTCATCAGGTAGGGCACGGCGCTGGGCACCATGACCTTGTAGAACACCTGCGTCGACGAGGCTCCCATGGTGCGTGCGGCATCCATGAGGTTCGGGTCGATCTTCTGCACTCCGAACACCACGTTGGTGAGCAGCGGGAAGAAGATCCCGATGAACACCACGAGTATGGGCCCGATGGTGTAGTTGATGGCCAGGATGAATATCGGCGCCCATGCGATGGGCGCGATGGGCCTCAGCACCTCGATGACGGGGTTCGCGAACTCGCGCAGGGTCTTGGAGTACCCGATGACCAGTCCCAGGGGGACGGACACGATGAGCGCGAGGGCGAATCCCTCCAGGAACGTCTTCATGCTCGACGCGATGTAGTCCCAGAGGGACTTCCCGGTGAGGGAATCGCCGTTGGCGACCAGGTCCGTGAGGGCGTCCCAGGTCTGCGCGGGAGTCGGGATCGCGGTGGAGTTCACCAGGAGCGCCACGTCCCACCATGCGAACACGAAGCACACCAGGGAGGTGACGGCGATGACCCCGGTCCTGAACATGCGATGGCGCCTGTTGTTGTCATCGTATGTCCAGCCGAATATCGTTGACATCCGTTCACCTCAGCTCTTGATGAGCATGCCGTTGATCGCGGTGATCGTCATGGGCGGAGCTCCGAGGAACCCGAAGTCGGCCTCCCCGTTCTGAAGGGAAGTAGCGACCCCTGCTCCGTTGGCCGCCGATGTCGTGTTGACGTTGATCCCGTACTCGCTGAAGAAGCCCTTCTCGATCCCCACATAGATGGCGATCTGGTGCACGTCTCCGGAAATGACCGCTACGGTCACGGAGGCCCTGCTGTATCCAGAGGAGCTCTTCTCATAGGACATGGCCTGGGAGAGGTACCCGTCGTTGACGAACCTCTGGGCGAGCTCATGGGAGCTGCTGAATCCCGCATCCTTGAGACTGACCCTCAGGACGCCGTTGAGGTTGTACAGATTGTTGACCAGCTTGGTGATGTCGCCCTCCAGGCTCATCAGAGGAGCGTCCGATGTGTCGCCGGTCCCGTTCCCACCGTAGGTGTACACGACAGAATCCATGGCCTCTGCCAGGACGGCCCTGCTCATTCCGGTCCTCGCCTGGGCGATGCTCATGAGCTCCTCGTAGTCGTCGGAGGACTTGTCCGCCAGGGCGGAGTTGACCCAGTTCACGGACTCTATGTATCCTGCCAGGAACCTGACGGTCTCGTCCGAGTGGGATGTGATGTACTCGTGCGAAGCCCCGACGACGCAGCATGCGTGCCCGGGATCGAAATCGCCGGTGGTCATCATCGAGTTGCACCTGCGCTTCT
>CAVHQB010000078.1:0-8025 GCA_963637895.1 Lachnospiraceae bacterium | reverse complement strand
TGTAACCGGCCTGGGCGATGGAGGAGTACGCGAGCATCCTCTTGATGTTGTTCTGTGCGATGGCGACGACGTTTCCGACGGTCATGGTGAAGGCCGCGATGATGGCGAAGAGGTACTGGACCTCCTCACCGCAGATCTGGGCGCATGCCGTTCCGGCGACGAACATGACCAGGAAGATCTGGAAGAAGACGGACAGTCCCATCTTCTTGGATCCGGTGGCCAGGAACATCGACACGGGCGAGGACGCTCCCTCGTACACATCGGGTGCCCACATGTGGAAGGGCACGGCGGCGATCTTGAATCCGTAACCGGCGATCATGCAGACCAGCGCGATGGCGAACATCCAGTTCATGCCATCGAGGGCCACGGTGTCGGCGATAGCTGCTATCTCGGTGGTCCCGGTGAGACCGTAGAGCATGGAGATACCGTAGATCGTCAGAGCGGTGGACATTCCACCGATGATGACGTACTTGACTCCGGCCTCTGCAGCCCTGGAGTCCTTCCTCTTCATGGTGACGAGGGCGTAGGACGAGATGCTTGTGAGCTCGACACCGACGAAGATGGTCAGCAGGTCGGAGGACCCGGCGACGAACATCATACCGGTGGCGGCTCCCATGATCAGGGCGTAGTATGCTCCGACGTGGAGCCTCGTGGTCTCGACGCTGGCGTTGGACACGAGGATCGCCAGGAACAGCACGATCTGGAAGAGCAGCACCATCAGGCCGGTGTACGCGTTGTAGGCGTAGGCGCCCATGGTCTCGCCGGTCCATCCGTCGGTCAGCATCATGATGTTGACCAGGAAGGAAACGACGGTGAAGATCAGGGCGACCGCCCATGTCGCGGTGTTCCTCTTTCCGAGGAACTGGACCGCGGGCATGATGAGCGCACCGACGAGCAGGATGATCAGGGGTGCGATGGCTGTGTAGTCACCGAATATGCTTGTGAAATCCATCAGAGCACCTCCATAAGGGTGTCAATGTAGGGTTCGACGAAGGAGAGGGCTCCATCGGGCCAAACTCCGTACAGGGCGATCAGGACCACGAGGACGGCCAGGGCCACGAACTCGGGCTTGCTGACGTCGTGGACGTGCTCCAGGTCGATCTTGGTTGTCTCAGGCCCGAAGAGGGTCTTCTGCATAGCCCACAGGTAGTATCCTGCGGTCAGCATCAGGGTCAGCAGGCAGAAGAGGATCAGCCACAGCATGTCCTCGCCCTTGATGAACTCGTAGAATCCGTAGACGAGAGGGAACTCTCCCCAGAATCCGACGAGACCGGGCAGTCCGAGGGATGCCATGAATCCGATCATCATGAACGTGGCGAACACAGGGAGCCTTCCGGCGAGACCGCCGAGCAGGGGCATCTCTCTGGTTCCGACGATGTGGCCGCACATTCCGCACACCATGAACAGGACGGCGGAGATGAGTCCGTGAGCGAACATCTGGAAGATCGCGAAGGTGATTCCGATGTCGGAGAGGCATCCGATTCCCAGCATGACCATTCCCATGTGGCTGATGGACGAGAACGCGACCATCTTCTTGAGATCTGTCTGAGCGATACAGGCGTAGGCTCCATAGACCATGGAGACCAGTCCGATCGCGATTATGACCCACTGCCAGTAGTGAGCTCCCAGGGGGAGGGCCTCCAGGCAGATGCGGATGATACCGTAGGATCCCATCTTAAGCATGACACCGGCCAGGAGGACGGATCCTCCGGTAGGGGCCTCGACGTGTGCGTCGGGCAGCCATGTGTGGAAGGGCACGGACGGCATCTTGACCATGAATCCGAAGAAGAGCAGAGCGAAGACCATCGCCTGGAACGCCTCGGATGTGAGCGGCATGATGCTGTTGATCGTCTCGAAGGAGAAGTCTGCGACTCCGGTCATCGAGGCGACCTCGAATCCCATGGCGAAGATACCGATCAGCATGACCAGCGACGCCACATGGGTGTAGATCAGGAACTTGATAGCGGCGTAGTGCCTCCTGGGGCCTCCGTACCATGAGATCATGAAGTACATGGGCACCAGGGTGATCTCCCACATCACGTAGAACAGGAAGTAGTCTGCCGCGAGGTAGACTCCCATCAGTCCCACTTCCATGGCCATGACCAGGGTGTGGAAGTAGTTCGGCCTGTCCTTCTCCTCGGAGGAGAAGATGACGACGAGCAGGGTCAGCAGGGCGGTCAGGAAGACCATCAGGATGCTGAGCCCATCGACTGCGAGCGCGAAGCTGATCGACACGGTGCTCGTGCTGATCCACTTGTAGGACTCGCTCAGCTCGCCCATATTGGCGACGGACATGATGTAAAGGGTGATCACGAGGGTGATGGCGGAGAAGACTCCTGCCACATACTTTGCGTATTTCTGCCTCTCTCCTCCCATGAAGAGGGTGGCGACTGCACCGATCAGGGGCATGAGGATGAGCAGACTCAGAAACGGTATTTCCATCTCACATACCTCCAAGGATCATAGCGATGACGATGAACAGGACCGAGAGCACGGAGACTCCGATCAGGACGACCGAGGAGTAATCCTGGACGTGACCGGTCTGGACCTTGCTCATGACGTCTCCTCCGCCGATGACGGCGCCGGAGAGTCCGTTGACTGTTCCGTCGATGACCTGCCTGTCGACGTAGTTCACGCCGCGGGCGACTCCGTCTCCGAGCTTCCAGGAGATCTGGTTGTAGAACTCGGGGAAGAACCACCTGTTGGCGAGCAGCTTGTAGATAGCGGACTGACCTTCCTTGTTGAACTTGCCGGGGTTGATCGACTTCTTCGCGTACATGAAGTAAGCGATGGCGATTCCCACCAGGGCGAGGACGATCGTCAGGTAAGTGTAGGGGTTGCTGAAGAGCTCACTGACGTAGTGGAGACCTTCCTTCTCTCCTCCTCCGATGACGAATCCGGCGGATGTGAGGTCGAAGGACAGCGCGGCATCGAATCCGACCAGGATGGCGACTCCGCTGAAGACAGCGAACACAGACAGGATGATGAGCGGGACGGTCATGGTCTTGGGAGACTCACCGTGGCAGTGCTGGGTGGCGTGTCCCTCCTCTCCCATGAAGGTCATGAACCACATGCGGAACATGTAGAACGCGGTCATGAAAGCGGTGATGACTCCGAGCAGCCAGAGGACGGTGAACCAGACGGTGTGGTGTCCGGACTCCATGGCGATCTCGAGGACGAGGTCCTTGGACCAGAATCCGCTGAAGAGCGGGAATCCTGCGATGGACAGGGAACCGAGCAGCATGGTGATCGAGGTGATCTTCATGTGCTTGTGGAGTCCGCCCATCTCCCTCATGTCCTCTGTGCCCACGGCGTGGATGACGGATCCGGAGCCCATGAACAGCAGGGCCTTGAAGAAGGCGTGGTTCATCATGTGGAAGCATCCTGCGACGAATCCTGCGGCTCCGGCGACGATGAGCGTGTCATCGTTGTTCTGGATTCCCAGAGCGACGAGGTATCCTCCGGCTCCGAGAGCGAGGAACATGTATCCGAGCTGGGAGACGGTGGAGAAGGCGAGGACCTTCTTGATGTTCATGTTGTTCATCGCCATGGTGGCGGCGAAGAACGCGGTGACTCCTCCGATTATTCCGACGAAGAGCATGACGTCGGGGTTCTGGACGAACAGGGGGTATCCCCTAGCGACGAGATAGACTCCGGCCTTGACCATGGTCGCGGCGTGGATCAGAGAGGAGACGGTTGTAGGACCGGCCATCGCATCGGGCAGCCAGTCGTGCAGGGGGAACTGAGCGCTCTTACCGATGACTCCACCGAAGACGAGGAGCATTCCGAGCGTCAGCATGTCGGGGTCGGCGAGGGCGATGTTGGCCTCGTCGAACAGAGCGGTGTAATCCAGGCTGTGGAACTCGCCGAGCAGCACGAACAGACCGGCCATGAGGCACACGTCACCGAGACGGGTGACGAGGAACGCTTTCTTCGCAGCGGAAGCCGCATTGGCGGAGGCAGCGTCGCCCTC
This sequence comes from Lachnospiraceae bacterium, assembly GCA_963637895.1. Taxonomy (GTDB): domain Archaea; phylum Thermoplasmatota; class Thermoplasmata; order Methanomassiliicoccales; family Methanomethylophilaceae; genus Methanoprimaticola. Next base: position 4,052 of record CAVHQB010000078.1, on the reverse strand, counting down.
GGGGTGCCTGAAGGACCAGAATCCGATGAGCAGGTACGAGCACAGTCCCATGACCTCCCAGAAGATGAACAGCTCCAGGAAGTTGCTGGAGACGATCAGTCCGAGCATACCGGTCAGGAACAGGGAGACCTCGGCGTAGTACCTGGTCTTCCTGGGGCCCTGGTCGCCCATGTATCCGATGGAGTACACGAAGATCAGGGTGGAGATGAACGAGGAGAACAGCATCATGATGCATGTCAGGTCGTCCACGTAGTATCCAAGGTTGATTGTGATGTCGCCGATGTGGAACCATTCGATGGAAGCCGTTGCGGCGGCGGGGTACTGGTCTCCGGTGTAGTACTCGTAGGAGATCAGCACAGCGATTATGAATGCTAACAGAGCGCCCGCTATTGCGATGTATCCGCCTTTCTCAGGCGTCTTCCTGCCGACAAGGCCGATTATCAGGAAGCACAGCATCGGAATGAGGGGCACGAGCCAAGTGTATTCTATGAACATCTTACCACCTCATCGATGTGAGCTCGGCGTCGTCGAGGTCGCTGGTCTTCCTCAGCTTGTATGCGTTGAGGAGGATGGCGATACCGACTGCGACTTCTGCGGCAGCGACGGAGATCGTCATGACGACGAAAGCCTGTCCCATGACATCGGCGTTGAACGCGCCGAAGGCCACGAAGTTGATGTTGGCCGCGTTGAGCATGAGCTCTATGCACATGAGCACGACGATAGCGTTGCTCTTGGTCAGGACGCCGTAGGCGCCGATGACGAACAGGATAGCTCCGAGGGTGAGGAAGAACTCAATCGGTATCATCCGCTTCAACCTCCTCTCTCGAGATGCAGACTCCCCCGATCATGGCTCCGAACATGAGGAGCGCCAGGGGGATCAGCACGAGACCGTACTTCTCGAACACTGTGTATGCGAGACTGTTCTCTTTGACGTTGCCGTCGTCGTCCATGATTCCAGCGTCCCCTGTGGGGTCGATGGTGGGGACGTTCTGAGGCTCGTCGTATTCGGTGAAGTTGTTCCAGTCGATCGTGGCGATGCCGACCATGAGGATGGCCAGCAGAACGACCGAAGCTGCGACTCCGACCATTGCTTTCTTACTCATCGGAATCGCCCTCCGGTTTCATGATATACCTTCTTGTCAACATGATGCTGAACGCGAACAGGATGGTGATAGCTCCTACGTAGACGAGGATCTGCACCACACCTAGGAATTCTGCTTCAAGGAAGAAGTACACGAATCCGACACAGAGGAAGACCAGAGCGAGATAGAACGCGCTGTGGATGACCTCTTTCTTGGTGACCACGCAGAGGGCACCGAGGACGGCGATGGCCGCCAGTATCATGAACGCGACCAGATCGAGGTTGCCCAGCAGGAAGCTGCCGAAGTTCCCGAGTCCGTTCCAGAACGAATTCCACAAATCCATGAGAGCTCCCATCAGAGCACCTCCTTGATCTGAAGGGCATCCTTCGGACAGTCGTCCACGCAGTTGCTGCAGCAGATGCACTTCTCATTGTCGATAACCGGGCGCAGGATGGGCTTCCCTTTGTCGTTGACTCCCTTCTCGACCATCTCGATGGCCGTGACGGGGCAGACCTTGGCGCACTTCTTGCATCCGATGCACTTGCTGTCGATCAGCTCGGGCCTGTCGATGGCGAAGAGCGACACACGCCTCTCGGGGTTGCCGTTCTCGATATCGGAGGGCAGGGTGACCTCCAGCTTGACCTTCATTCCCTCGGTCGTTCCCTCGTAGTTGAGCCTCTTGGGGCCGTAGATGAGGTCGAACCTGGTGTACTCGGCGAGCTCGTACTCGGGAGTGACGGTCATGGCGTCCACGGGGCAGTACTCGGCGCAGTATCCGCACATGGCGCACCTGCCGAGGTTGACCTGGGGCCTCTTGACGGTCTTGCCCTCGGAGTCCTCGGAGTCGACCAGCTTGATGCATGCAGTGGGGCACATGCGTGCGCACATGCCGCATCCGACGCACTTGTCGAACACGAGTCCGGGGCGTCCGCGGTAGTTGTCGGGCACCCACTCTTTCTCATAGGGGTACAGGACGGTCACGGGCCTGTGGACGATGGTCTTGGCGAACAGCTTGAGGACTGCCCACTGGGGCCTCAGGACCCACAGGCTCTTCGCCAGGTTCTTCGGGTATTTGTCTAGATATCTGATCGTCATCAGAAGATTCCTCCCGACTTGAGCAGAATGACGACTGCCAGGTTGATGACGGACAGGGGCATGAATACCTTCCATCCGATGTTCAGGATCTGGTCGGGCCTGACACGGGCCAGAGCGGCCCTGACGAGGATCATCAGGAAGAAGACGAACCAGGTCTTCAGCAGGAACACGATCTCGGGTATGGGTCCGTCGCCGATGAAGGGCAGGGTCCAGCCTCCGAGGTACATGATAGTGACCATCGCGCATGCGACGTATCCTCTGAAGTAGTCGGCCAGCATGATGAGACCCCATTTCATTCCGGCGTACTCGGTCTGCCATCCCTCGACGAGCTCGGCCTCTGCCTCTGCGATATCGAAGGGCAGACGCTCGGACTCTGCGGTGGCGCAGAAGAAGAACGTGATGAATCCGATGATCTGGGGTATGAAGTACCAGACGGTGTCGTTCTGCGCATAGACTATGTCGCCGATGTTGAAGCTGCCGGCGAGCAGCGCAGTGGTTGCGATCATGATGAGCATCGGGACCTCGTAAGAGATCATCAGCTCTGCAGCCCTCATTCCTCCGATAAGGGAGTACTTGTTGTTCTGGGCCCATCCCGAAACCAGGATGAAGAACGGAGCGAGGGCGAAGAATGCCATCACGATGAGAAGTCCTGTGTGGTAGTCGACGACGTACCACCTGGCGGACAGGGGGATCATGCATGCGACGAGAACGGACACACCGACGACCAGGGACACGGTCCACATGTAGGTCATCTTGTCGATCTTGCCGGGGAGGGTGTTCTCCTTCATGAAGGTCTTGAGACCGTCTGCAACGCACTGCAGGAATCCCTTGAGACCGATCATGGTTCCTCTCCTGTCCATCATCCTTCCGAGGCACTTACGCTCCATCCATAGGGACAGCAGCGTGCACACGAACACGATGATGAAGATGATCAGCATGAAGATGATCAGGGCGAAGAGGGTCGAGGCGCCGTCGCACATCAGCCACGTGGAGACGCAGTTGCCGGGGAAGATCAGGTTGATCAGCCAGGCAAGGGCTCCTCCGATGAGCTCCCACAGCCTGAACGAGATAGCGTAGGCCAGGTTGTAGGTATCGAACGGATAGTAGGCGTTCTCCATGAGAGGCCTGCCGAAGTTGACGAAATCCAGTATGCTTGTGTATGTCACTACCAAATCCATCACCTGTCGGTCTCTCCGAGGCACATGTCGATCTGGGCGAGGATGGCCGGAACATCAGCGATCCTGCATCCCTGGCACATGGCCTTGGACGTCGATACGTTCGTGAAGATGGGACTGCGCACCTTGAGCCTGTAGGGCTTGTCGGTCCCGTCGGACACCAGGTACATGAGGGACTCTCCACGGGGGTCCTCCATTCTCATGAAGTGGGTGCCTGCGGGGACTTTGGTCGGGGTCTTGATCCTGTAGGGAGCGTTCTTTCCGAGAGCGTTGATCTTCTGGACAGCCTGCCTGATGATGTCGCAGGACTGGAACATCTCCTCGATACGGATCATGTACCTGGCATAGGAGTCTCCCTCTGTCAGGACGGGGACCTCGAAGTCCACCTTGTCGTAGTTGTCGTAGGGGTCGTCGCGGCGGATATCGAAGTCCACTCCGCATCCCCTCATCGCGGGCCCGGTCATTCCGAGGTTGGCGACCTGCTCGCGGGTCATGTAGCTGACGCCTTTCATCCTGGAGACGATGATAGAGCTCTCGTCCATCAGGTCGATGATGTCCCACATGGCCTTCTCGAACCTGTCCACGACACGGATGATGTCCCTGTCGAAGATATCGGTGGTGTCGTTCCTGACTCCTCCGATACGGGGGTAGTTCGTGGTCATCCTGGCTCCGCAGAGCTTGACGTTGAGGTCCAGGAAGT
>CAVHQB010000077.1:0-8438 GCA_963637895.1 Lachnospiraceae bacterium | reverse complement strand
CCCGGGCCTGTCTGTTTGTCTGTCATAAAGCGTTCAACGTGGTTGTATATTTACCCTTTTCCAAGCGACAACCGGCCGGACAATCTTTCCCGGTCGGGGAATGGACAATGATGGGCATCCGGTCCGGCTCCGTGACGGTTATCATCCCGGATGCTGTTCGGGCAGGCATGAAGAAGGCCGTCCTCTACGACAGCAACACCGGGAACACGCGCATGATGGCCGAGGCCATAGCCGAAGGCGCCAGGGAGGCCGGGGACGACGTGTGGATCCAGGACGTCCAGACCGCCGACCGCGAGAGGATGCTGGCCTGCGACGTCATCTACCTCGGATGCCCGGCCATGGGCCGCGAGCAGACCGGGGACGGCCAGACCGACCTGATGGCCGACGTGGGCAAGGGATTCGCCGGGAAGAAGGTGGCCATCTTCGGGTCGTGCAAATACGGCACGGGGATGTGGCTGAGGAACTGGGGCAGCAGGCTGGAGGCCTTCGGAGCGGATGTCTTCGATTACCCCGGCGTCATGGCCGTGCAGAAGCCGAGCGAAGAGGTGCTTGAGAAGTGCAGGGAGCTCGGCAGGGCGTTCTCAGAATGAGGGTCAGATCTCGGTCTCGAAGTAGTCGTACAGGTCCGACCTCACCTCGTCGTCGAGCTTGTACTCTATCGTCACCGGCGTGTTGGAGTCCAGGAACCTGGAGAAGCGCATCCGCCCCAGGTAGTAGAACTCCTTGGAGCCCTTGTCGTTCTTGCTCTTCCTGACGAACAGCATGATCCTCGCCCCGTTGGAACCGGAATCCCTCACCGTGCGCATCCTGGAGCTGTCGGGCCCCTCGCGGGACTTGGACAGGGCGATCAGCGTGCTACGGTTGACGAAATGGTCCTCGTACCGTTGCGATTCGACAACATCCTCGCCCTTGTGGTAGTTGATGAACACGGGGAACGTGTTGGTCTCCTTGTGGTGGAAGTACCCTCCGATGTTCTGGGCGGTGACGTTCCTCTTCCAGCCCATGACCCTGCAGGCCTCCTCGTAGGTGTACCTCATGTTCAGCACCGGGCCTCCGGTGTCCGCGTTGGAGCTGTAGGATGAGGACCATCCGTCCTCCGCCAGCTCGACCACCTGCTCCACATGGTCCCTGAAGCAGGGGTCGTCGAGCATGGATCCGAACTCAGGTGTCGCTTTCCAGACAGGCCCGTCCGGCTCTATGAGAACGATATCATCATCCTGCCCATCGGACGGGGCGCTCCCGTAGAAGCTGCCGTCCAGGACCTGCAGGATGTTCCCTTTGCCGGCGTCTATCCCGGCCGCGGACAGTCCCGAGACGAGGTCCGCGGCCCCGTTCAGGAGCAGTCTCAGGGCGGTGAACTCGTCCCTCCTCTTCCCTGCCGCGGCGAACTTCACGATCCTCTCGAGGAACGCCTCCTGCCTCTCGGTAAGGGATGAATCGTACTCCTTCTCCTTCTTCGACAGGAACCCGTGGTAGGAGCCGTACTTGGACAGGATGTTCAGCGGCTCGTATGTGCCGTGCTTCCTGAAGTCCATCAGCCTGGGGATGCGCCCGAGCTTCATCTTCAGGGCCTTGTACGATTCCGAGATGATCCTGGCCTCGGTGAAGTCGGTCCTGTCTATGGAGTCGTAGATCCTCTTCCTGGAGACCTCGTCGAAGCTTATCGTCGAGTTCCCGGGTATGATGGAGTCTCCCGTGGAGACGGCCCTCCTGGTCTCGGTCTTGCTGTAGGAGCGGTCGTCGGAGAGGGCCATGGGGATGCTGTAGTTCCTCTCGTAGTTGCCGATGAAGTCCAGGACCACCACGTAGTCCTTGTCCGGATGGTGCCTCAATCCTCTTCCCAGCTGCTGGGTGAACACTATCGGCGACTGGGTCGGGCGGAGCATTATCACCTGGTTGATCGCGGGGATGTCCACCCCCTCGTTGAACAGGTCGGCGGTGAAGATGTAGTCCAGGGCGAACTCCCCGCCGTCGGACTCCAGCCTCTCTATCTGCGCCTCGACGTGCTCCTTGTCCATGGCCCCCGACACCCATGCGGTGCGGTAGCCCCTGGCGTTGAACCTGCGGGAGTACTCCTCGGCATCCTCCAGGTCGGTGCAGAACACCAGCCCCTTGACCCTGCTCCCGCAGAACCCGTAGTAGTCGGCGTTGGAGATGACGTTGTCCACCCTCTGGTCGATGTGCGTCTTCAGGAAGTGCGAGTAGTCCTCGTCCGATTCGCCGTCTATGGACAGGTCGGATATGCCGAAGTAGTGGAACGGGCAGATGAGCCTGTTCTCCATCGCCTCCCTGAGCCTGATCTCGCAGGCTATGTTGTAGTCGAAGAGCCTGTAGATGTCGTAGTCGTCGGTCCTGTCGGGGGTGGCGGTCATGCCCAAGAGGAACCTTGGCCTGAAGTGGTTCATGACCCTCTGATAGGTCTCCGCCCCTGCGTGGTGGACCTCGTCTATGAGTATGTATTCGAACGTGTCCGGAGGGATCACGGACAGCACCTGGGGCTTGGACAGCGTCTGTATGGTGGCGAAGGTGCAGTCGGCGTCCAGGTTGTTCCTGGAGGCGTCGTACATCGCAACGGTCTCCGTCCCCTCCATGACGGTCTCGAAGCTCTTCATGCTCTTGCGGAGGATCGGCAGCCTGTGGACGATGTACAGCATCTTCATGCCGGTGGCCCTGGCGTCGAACGCCGAGAGGTACGTCTTCCCGGAGCCTGTGGCGGATATGACCAGGGCCCGGTCCGCGCCCTTGTCCCTGAGCCTCTGGAGGGACTCCAGGGCCTCCTGCTGCATCCTGTTGGGCTGGGGCCTCCCCGTGCTCCCGGGGAGCCTGCGGTCCTTCTCGGAGAGGGACCTCCTGAGCCGCTTCATGTCATCGTAGACCCTGGCGTACTGCTCGATCCATGCCTCGTCCACCACCGTGGCGATGGAGAAGGCCTTCTCGAACTCGGATATCAGCGTCTTGATGATCTCCCCCGAGTCCTTGGAGTTGATCTTCAGGTTCCACTCCATGTTCTCGCACAGGGCGCTGTTGGTCAGGTTGCTGCTGCCGATGAGCACGTCGTAGATGTCCCCGTGCCTGAAGATGTAGCACTTGGAGTGCATCTTGCAGGTGTCCTCGGTCATTATGCGGACGTCGATGCCGCTGTTCTTGAGAAGTGCCCTGAGGGCCGCGGGCTCGGTGAAGCTCTGGTACTGGGATGCGACGATCCTCCCCTTGACGCCCCTGCGGCTCAGCTCCCTGAACTCCTGGGCCAGGGCGTTGACGCCGCCGGAGTTGACGAAGGCCACCGAGAACATGAACTCGTCGCAGGTCTCCATCTCCTGCTTGAGGGCGGTGATGACCTTCTCCCTCTTCTCGGGGTCGTTGGTGATCAGCTGGGGCTTGAACGATTCGGATGCGCTGATGCTGCTGTCGATGTAGCCGCTCTCCAGCCCTTTCAGGAGCGATCCGCCGTTCAAAGGCCCCTGGCCTCCAGCAGCTTGACGGCATCCAGGTCCGCGCCGGCCCAGTCCAGCCCCTCCAGGCCGGAGACGGGGGTCCAGGCGGCGGACACATGCTCCCTGAGGACGTACTGCGGGCCGTCGGAGCGCACGAGGAAGTAATGGATCAGCACGGACTGGTCCGCATAATCGTGCGAGAGGTCTGCGAAAGGGGCCGTCTCCATGCCGCTGATGTCGAGGGACAGCTCCTCCATGAGCTCCCTGGCAAGGGCGTCGTAGGGGGACTCCCCGGCCTCCAGCTTCCCTCCGGGGAACTCGTACCTGTACGACATGTAAGGCCTCTTGGATTCTCCCTTCCGGAAGCAGAGCACACGGTCTCCATCGGTGACGATGGCCGCGGACACCTCGATCATACGGATCTTGATCAGATCTGCAGCTATAACACTGCCGGGGCCGCAGGGCGGATGCAGTTGCATAACGCCCTCGAAACCGCGGGAAACCGACGATGCAGCACACATACCGGACGAGCTCTTATAAAGGGCGGGAGACTCTGAGCCAACAGGTGACGAGAATGTCGAGAACATCACGTAACTCCAGGGCGAAAGCCCAAGACAAGCACGTCGAATCCCTGGCCGCAGCAGTCGAGAACATGATCCTTGCAATGGAGATGGAAGACCTCGGCGGCGTCGAATCGAGGTTCGCAGATCTGGCGGATCTGTTCCACCAGGCAGGCAGGTCCAAGGCATCCCTGGACGGGAGGGCTATGAACGCTCTGATGGGCAAGCTCGTCCAGTTGGGCTATTGCCCTCAGGTCGAGCCTGACGAGAGCATCGGAGACATGTGCATCGGCCTCGAGCGCTGGTCGGGAACGGGCCCGAACATCATCGTGAAGCTCCTGAGCCGCGACGATGAGAGCCTTGATTACACCCTCGACGAGATTGCACAGGTAGCTCTGATGATGGTCCATGAGGAGAGGAGCTTCGCAGGATTCGAGGGGGAGACCATCCTGTACGGCATAGCCCATGATGCCGAAGGGTGCGCCGCAGTGATGGAAAAGGTCCGCTTCGGACGACATCATGCCGTCCGGCGGTCGCAAGAGAAGACAGCATGTGTTCACCGCACCCGAGGACGCCACGTATGAGCTGACGACAGACAGCGAGATAAATGCCGAACTGGAGAGGCATCGCAAGGGCATGGAATCTGGGGCCAGGCACGGCTGGACATCGGATGCCGATACGGAGGAGGGGCTCGACGGCACCAGATGGGCCCTCTGCACATGTACTGTGCAAAGGAACGGTCTGCACGATCCGCTACGGCCCTGGAAGAACACATGCCCGTGCAGCATCGCGTGATCGCGGTATGCGGCTGGGATGAGGCCCTCATCGGTCCTTGTTCTCGTCCAGGATGATCTCGTTGGAATGCACCCTGTTGCAGAGGTTCTTGGACAGCAGCCCGCACTCCATCCACGCGGCGTTGAACACGCCCATGGGGCAGAGGCACGGCACCGACAGGGGCTCCCTGCACTCGCAGCTGACGATCCTGCTGTCGTTGAACCTCATCAGGTCGTCCATCGTCACGCGCGTGAGGCGGCGGGCGTATTCCTGCACGTTCTTGCAGTCCGATTCGATTGAGATGTCGATGTCGCCGTCGTCCCTCATCGTGGCCGTGATGTGGTGCGTCTTGCTGCAGGTGTTCATCTTCACTGTGACCTTGGATGACATGATACCATCTGATCCATGCATCAGGCGTCGGCACGATAAATGTTGAGGTTCGGAGGCCCGCATCGGCACAGGGTATTTGTTGTCAGGCTCCATCACGGGCGCATGGATTTCATCGAGCGCTCCCGTTCAGGCATACCGACCAGCATCCAGGACCCCGACCTGGGGGCGTTCCTGGAGGCGGTCGACCGCGCCAGGACGCTCTGCCACAGGTTCAACACGTACCTCGGCCCCAAGGAGGGGAGGATCGCCATACTGGAGGAGCTGTTCGGCCAGGACCTCGATCCGGATTCCGAGATATGCCCCTCGTTCCGCTGCGACCTCGGGACCAACATCCATCTGGGGAAGCGGCCCACCATCAACTACGACTGCGTGTTCCTGGATTCCGCGGACATCTGGATCGGCGATTATGTGCTGATCGGGCCCAAGGTCTGCATAGCGACCCCCGGCCACAACTTCCCTCCGGCGGACCGCAGGAACGTCAAGACGGTGGCGAAGCCCGTGAGGATAGGAGACGACGTGTGGATAGGGGCGAACGCCACGGTCCTTCCCGGAGTGACCATAGGCGACGGCGCGATAATCGGCGCCGGATCGGTGGTCACCCACGACGTCCCCGCAGGGGAGACCTGGGTCGGGAACCCTGCCAGGAAGATACGCCGCGAGTGAAGCGAGAGCCTCTGGAATCGCGGGAAGGTAATGACCAGCCCCGTTTGGAATCGCGGGAAGGCAATGATAACCTCTGTTAAAAATTACGGGAAAGTAATAATAGCTTCCAACCGCTGCTATCCGGCATGGCTGACGCGTTCAAGCGCAAGCTCTACGACCGCATGCTGGAATGGAAGAGCCGCACCAAGGGGAAAAGGGCGCTTCTCATAGAGGGCGCCAGAGGGGTCGGGAAGACCGCGCTGACCAGGCGGTTCGCCGAGAAGGAGTACTCTTCAGCGGTGATCGTCGATTTCCACGATGCGCCAGCGGATGTGATCGAGATCTTCGAGCACTATTACTCTGATGTTCCAGCTCTGCTCTCGTCGTTGGCAGCGTACTACAATGTCCCTCTGAGGGAACGCGACACGGTGTTCGTGCTCGACGAGATCCAGCGCTATCCGAGGGCCAGGCAGCTGATCAAGTACTTCGTTTCAGACGGCAGGTTCGATTTCATCGAGACAGGTTCTCTCATTTCCCTGAAGAAGAACGTCAGGAGCATCCAGATCCCTTCCGAGGAGGAATGCGTTGAGATGCATCCTATGGACTTCGAGGAGTGGCTCTGGGCCAACGGGGATTTCGTAACAGTCCCGTTCCTGCGCAGCAGGTTCGAGGCAAGGCAGCCTCTGGAGCCCCCGCTCCATAAGGCCATGATGGAGAGGTACAGGACGTACATGATGGTCGGCGGCATGCCGGAAGCAGTCGCCCATCATGTCGATGCGAAGGACTTCGGCTCGTGCGAGGATGCCAAGAGGTCGATAATCAGACAGTACCGCGATGAGATGTCGGAGATATCTGTCAACGGCGGCTCCCATGCTCTGGGGATGTTCGACAGCATCCCGGCCAATCTGTCCCGTCGGAACAAGGCGTTCAGCCCGGGCCTGGTGTCTGCAGGGTCCAAGGCATTCCAGTACGCAGGCAGCCTGTCCTGGCTGAAGGAGTCGAGGACGGTCAACGTCTGCGACGGGACCGACGGCCTTGACGATGCCGACGGCAGGTTCAAGTGCTATCTCCTTGACACGGGCCTGCTGGTGACGCTGTCGTCCGTTGTGGGCCTCTCGTCTTTCTCGGATGTGCAGCTGAGCTTCATCAGAGGGCGGCTGTCCATAAATGAGGGAATGCTGTTCGAGAACATGGTGGCTCAGGAGCTCGCTATGAGGCATACTTCCCTCCGTTTCGCCGAGTTCTACGACAAATCGGACGACAAGCACATCCACGAGGTGGATTTCATCCTCCCTCGCGGAGGGAAGATTGTCGCCATCGAAGTGAAGCCGGGGGTGTCATCCAGGCACAAGTCCCTCGACCTGTTCATGGAGCGGTACAAGAAGAGGATCGACAGCGCTTATGTGGTCCATGCCGGCGATCTGAAGGTCGACGGCGATGTGGTGTACATCCCTATCTACATGACGATGTTCCTGTGAGCACCGCTCCTTAAGGTGCAGTGTGGTGATGAAGGGCATCGGATGCTCCGGACCCGAGGCCCGAAGACGTCCGATGCGTTTGCGCATCCTGTCCGGATGCTCGTCGATGGTCGGGAGGTCATCTCCTGCGGAGAACGGACGTTCCCATGCGCTTCTTCCCTTCGGCGGCGGTCCCGTCGAAGGACGCGGCCGTTGCGGCGAACTTCTTCGCCAGCTCGACGGAGCGCTGGTCCATGTTCCCGACAGCGAACTTGGGGTGGTACACGATGTTCAGCAGCCCCGACTCGGGGTTCCTGGACACGGTGCACTTAACGTCGTAGATCTCGGAGATGATGTCCTCTGTGAGGACCTCCTCAGGCGTGCCCTCGTAGCGGATCTTCCCGTCCTTCAGGATGTACACCCTGTCGCAGAACTGGGCCGCCAGGTTCAGGTCGTGGAGGGCGCAGAGCGCGGTGCATCCTATGCTCTTCACGATGTCCAGGACCTCCAGCTGGTACTTTATGTCCAGATGGTTGGTGGGCTCGTCGAGCACCAGGCAGGGCGTCTGCTGGGCCAGGGCGCGGGCGAGCACGATCCTCTGCTGCTCCCCTCCCGACAGGGAGGCGAACTTGCGCCCTTTCATGTGGATCATGTTGACAAGCTCCAAGGCGTCGTCGACTATCTTCGCGTCCTCGGAGTTGTCCATCTCCATGACCGCCTTGTGAGGGGTCCTGCCCATGGCGACCACGTCCTCGACGAGGAAATCGAAGCTGAAGTGGTTGTGCTGGGCGACGACCGCCAGGCGCTTGGCGTTCTCCTTGAGGGTGAGGTCCGCGGTGGACGTGCCGCCGAGGAGGATCTCCCCGGAGTCGGGCTTCAGGGTGCGGTAGACCGCCTTCAGGAGGGTCGACTTGCCGCTCCCGTTGGGCCCGATGAGCCCGACGAACTCCCCTTCGTGGACGCAGATGTCCGCGCAGTCGACGATCTTCTTCTTGGAGATTGTCACTCCGACCTGCTCGATGTCGATGTCTATCATCGTCATCGCTCAGTCGCCCCGAACCCGTAGGATTTCTTGATCATGATGTACGCGAACACCGGAGTCCCCACGATGGCGGTGATGATCCCTATCGGGATCTCGGAGTTGGTGAGAGAGCGTGCCACTATGTCGGCCAGTATCATGA
>CAVHQB010000076.1:0-9017 GCA_963637895.1 Lachnospiraceae bacterium | reverse complement strand
CCGACGGACCGTCGGTCGCCGTCACGGTCACTGTGCCTGCCCCCTTGTACACTATCGTGCTGAGATCGGACCCGATCTGTGCACGGGTGGCTCCATCATTGGCTGTGTATTCCACAGTCTGGAGTCCGGAATAGGCACCCGTAGAAGGCGTAAATGTACCGTAGCTCGGTGTGTACCCATCGAAAGAACCTGTGAAGCTTATCGTGTAGTCCTTGTACGGCGCACCGCCGTTGTCGGGCACGACGACCACGATGGTGTATTCGGACGGCGTCCCGCTCCCTGTCGTGCTGAGGGTGAACCCGTCGCTCAAAGCGACTGCCGTCGAGGTATTCGATGAGGCGTTCAGGCTCTGAGACCCCTCCTCAACGATTACGAAAGAAGATGCCGAGACGACGATCAGCACCGATATGAGCAGGACGAGCCTGCTCCTGAACTCACTCCTCATATCCGATAGCCTCCTCGCCCGGTCCCGGCAAACAGATGGCTGCTGCCGAGCCAGGCTCTCTTTCCGACCGGCGACGGGTCGTGCCGTCCGGCCATGCTGTTGATTGCCAGTTGCAAGCTATTCATATGTATTTCGTAGGAATTGCACGCTTCGACCTGAAGATCATGGCCTCCGGCCCTATGCAAGCTTGATATCCATGCCACGGCCATGCCCCTCCATGAAGGACCTCAGGCTCTCCATGGCCCAGATGGGCTCCGTCGCAGGCGATATGGAGGGCAACCTCTCCGGGATCCTGGACATCTGCAGGCTCGCCGCTTCCGAAGGGACGGACATCCTGTGCCTCCCCGAGCTCTGCCTTTCCGGATACGCCATGCCGTACAGCTCGGAGATCTCCATCCCCGACGGCCATCCCGCCGTGCAGTCTATCGCGGATGTCAGCTCCGAGACCGGCATGTGCATCTGCTTCGGCTACGTCGGCGAGGGGCCCTGCATCCGTCAAGCGGTGGCTGAGAACGGAAGGATCGTCGGCTGTTACGACAAGACCCATCTGGGCGAGAGGGAGCGGGCCATGAGGCCCGGAGGGACCATCGACGTCGTCCGCACGTCCAGAGCGGTCATCGGCATCCAGATCTGCTGGGAGTCCCACTTCCCGGAGATCTCCACCACCCTCGCCCTGCAAGGGGCGGACATCATCCTGATGCCTTTCGCCTCCGGCCTCGGAGGGGACCGCAGGAGGTCGTCGTGGCTCAGGTATCTCCCAGCAAGGGCCTATGACAACACCGTCTACGTCGGAGCGTGCAACGCATACGGCCCCAACGGGTTCGGGACGGAGTTCGGCGGAGGCGCGATGATATTCGATCCCCGCGGCGAGACGATGTGCGAGGACTTCGGCGGAACAGGGATCATAACCGCAGACCTGTCCGCGGAGCCGTTGGAACGGATACGCAGGAAAGGCTACGAGAGCATGAAGGACCTGTGCTTCCTCGACAAGAGGAGACCGGAACTTTACAGACTGTGAGAAAAACGACAGGGTCGGAATGGTATACGGATGCGCCCGGCCCCAATTGTGATACTATACGGTTCAGCTCAAACCGGGCGCAAGTGATGTGAGTATCGGCATCGCCTGTTCAACCTTCTGATGTCCACCTCCTCTGTCTCCAGTCCTTCCATGAACAACGGATCGTCATAGTCCGTCGCCATGATGCCGTTCAAGAGCCTCCTTATGTCGAGCTTCATCCCATCTTGCTCCCGGAACCCCTTTCGGCTTCCATGATTTTAGGAATGCCTAAAAACTATTTAATGATTTAGGTCAGCCTAAAATAAAGACCGGGATATCGTGGATGGCTTCGTCGCCGCGATAACCGCCTCTATCTCGGGTCCGCCGGTGCAACGGGCTTGCCTTTTCGGGGATGGACACGGCCTTATCCCTTTCGGCCCTATGAAGTGAAGATCTGCGTCAGAATGGGAAGGAAGGGAAGTTGGGAGCCGGAGCCCCGTTTAAGGAAGGACATCAGGCGCACAGCATCTTGCCGAGCTGCCTGCAGTCCTCGGACTCCGCCGCATTGGGCGCGAGGTTGGCGATGACCCCGTCGTTGACGAGATCGGCTCCGACGCCCTTGCACCTGTCGGCCCAGTCCCTCATCCACTGGCCGTCTCCCCAGTCGTAGGACCCGAACAGCCCGATCCTCTTCCCGGACAGCTTTCCCTCGACCTCGGCGAACATGGGCTCGAAGATGTCCTCCTCCAGGACCTCGTCGCCCATGGCGGGGCATCCGAATGCGATGGCGCCGTACTTCTCGACGTCGGCCGGACCGAAGGAATCCGCTCCGATCAGGACGGCGTTCCCTCCGGCCGAGGAGATCCCCTCGGCCACGAGCTTGGCCATCTCTTCCGTGTTCCCTGTGTCGCTCCAATACACTACTGCGATGTCTGACATCGGTTTTTAGGAAAGCCTAAAATCATATTTTAAGCTATCCTAAATCTGATGCCCCGAACCGACTTCCTGACGAAGCTTGACGCATCTTTATCATCCATGATTCATTTCACTAGGCATGGATGGATGCGTCGGCCGTGCCGAGGAAATGGAATTTCTGGAGAGGATCTATGCGAAAGCTCCCGTGGCCTGCGCCGTGTGCGGCCGCCGCCACCTGGGGAAGACATCCCTCCTGAAATGGTTCTGCCAGGGCAAGGAGCACATCTACATCACGGGCACCACCGGGCTGAAGACGGACAACCTGGCCGAGATCAGCCGCACCCTGTCCAAGCATACCGGGAAGACCGTCCACATCACGGACATCCTGGACCTGCTCCCGACGCTGTCGGACATCTGCAAGAGGAGGAGGACAGTCGTCATCATAGACAGGTTCTCCGACCTTGTCGACAACTTCCCCGAGTTCAACTCGTACCTCAGGTCGTTCATGAACCGCGACCTCATGAACACCAAGATGATGCTGGTGGTCTGCGACAACGACAGCTCTGTGTTCGGCAGGTTCTACTACACCCTGGACCTGAAGCAGATGTCCTATCTGGAGTGCAAGGGCTTCCATCCCGAATACACTCCCAGGGAGCATCTGATGGCGTACAGCATCGTCGGAGGCACCCCCGCCTACCAGGAGCTCATCCACGGGGACCCCCTCGACGTGGTCAGGGACCAGTTCTTCGACCACATGTCCGTCTTCTCGCTGGAAGTGGAGGGCATGGTGTCAGCGGAGACGGCGGTGACCCCAGCATGCAGCAAGATCCTGTCGGCCATGGCCAACGGATGCGAGAGCATCAGGGACATCTCCGACCGCACCGGCCTGGGATCGGCGTTCTGCACCAAGCTCCTGGACGACATGGAGCACAAGGGCCTGGTGAACAAGGAGACCTCGTCCGGGATCCCCCGCAGGTCGGTGTACACCATATGCAGCAACATCATCCGCTTCTTCTACGAGGTGGTGTACAGGCACACCCACCAGGTGGAGTTCGAGTCCCCGGAGGACGCCTTCTACATGGCCCGCCCGCTGGTGGACGGCTACATGGAGAAGGGATTCAAGTCGATCTGCATGGACTACATCACCTACGCCTACGACTACACCTTCATCGGGAAGCTCCGCAGGAAGGACGACTCCAAGGATTCCGTGGTCGATTTCGTCGCCGGCGCCAACCTGTACGGCGTCAAGCGCATGATCGTCGCCCGTTGCAGGCTGAACGGCGACCCGTTCAGGGAATCGGACCTCATCGAGCTGATGGACAAGGGCAAGAAGCTGGAAGGCTCCAACAAGATGTACATCATGTTCTCGGGATGCGGCTTCGGCCCGGACCTCCAGGCCAGGGCCAAGAGCGACGCGTCCGTGGTGCTGAAGACGCTCGACGACATCTACGTCGGATGATCCCCATGGACGGATGGATACTCTCGATCGATGCAGGGACGACCAGCATACGCGCGATAGCGTTCGGCCACAGCGGAGAGGTGCTGGCCGTCGCACAGAGGCAGGTCCGCCAGATATACCCCGGCGACGGGCTGGTGGAGCATGACGCCCTGGAGATCAGAGATTTGTCTATAGAAGCCGCGAAGGAGTGCCTGTCCAAGATGGGCGGCCCGGAAAGGTGCAGAGCGATCGGGATCACCAACCAGAGGGAGACCGCCGTCGTGTGGGACAAGGCGACGGGCGCCCCGATATGCAACGCGATCGTCTGGCAGGACCGCAGGACGGCGGAGCTGTGCAAAAACATCATCGATGCCGGCCATGCGCAGACTATACTGTCCAAGACGGGGCTGCAGGTCGATTCCTACTTCTCGGGCACCAAGCTGAGGTGGATGCTCGACAACGTGCCCGACGCCAGGGAGCGCGCCGAGAACGGCGATCTGCTGTTCGGCACCGTGGAGACATGGCTCATATGGTGCCTCACCGCCGGGAAGTCCCACAAGACCGACCATTCCAACGCATCCCGCACCATGATGTTCGACATCAGGGAGCTGGACTGGGACGACGGCCTCTTGGAGATCCTGGACATCCCCCGCTGCATGCTCCCCGAGCCGGTGCCGTCATCGCACATGTTCGGATGCACGTCGAAGGACGTCCTGGGCGCGGAGATACCCATAGCCTCTGCGATGGGAGACCAGCAGTCAGCCCTCTTCGGGCAGTCATGCTTCGGAGAAGGCGAGGTGAAGATCACATTCGGGACCGGAGGGTTCCTGCTCATGAACACCGGCCCCGCTCCCGCCGAGCCCGCCAGCGGGATACTGTCGACCGTCGCATGGACGCTTGGAGGATCCACGTCCTACGCCCTCGAAGGGTCCGTATACATCGCCGGAGCGGCGGTCCAATGGCTCAGGGACGAGCTCCAGCTTGTAGAGAAGTCCTCCGAGACCGAGAAGATGGCCGAATCCGTGGAGGACACCTGCGGATGCTACGTGGTCCCCGCCTTCACCGGGCTGGGGGCGCCGTACTGGGTCCAGAACGCCAGAGGCGTGATCACGGGCCTCACCCGTGCCACCAACCGCTGCCACATCGCCCGCGCGGCGCTGGAGTCCATAGCGTTCCAGGCCCATGATGTCATCCGCGCCATGGAATCCGATTCCGGCAAGAGCATCTGCTCGATCAAGGTCGACGGCGGCGCCAGCGCCAACGGGTTCCTCTGCCAGTTCCTCGCAGACATAACGGGGACCGTGGTGGAAAGGCCCAAGTGCATCGAGTCCACCGCCCTAGGGGCGGCCCACATGGCCGGCCTGGAGGCCGGCTTCTGGAACGGGACCGACGACCTGAAAGGCATCTGGTCGCTGGACCGCAGGTTCGTCCCTTCCATGCCCGAAGACGTCAGGCAGGAGAAGCTCAGAGGATGGAAGGACGCCCTCGGATACGTCGGCCGCGGAGCCGGCGCCGACATCAGGCCTTGAAGCCGTCGGCCTTCGAGAACGCCTCCGCGAACCTGTTCAGCTCCGTTCTGTCCGATTCCACCGACACCCTGAACCTCATGCGGTCCAGGACCTCGACGTAGTATCCGCTCAGGTCCGACACCGCGGTTATCCTCACCTTATCCCCATCGCCCTCTCCCTTAGCCCATCTGACGCCGTCGGTGGCGTAGCCCAGGCTCATCCCGTCCCTGCGCATCAGGTCCATGAGGTCGCGGACCGGGTCCGACAGGGGGCAGTTGACCGCAGTCATGGACACCGCCAGGCCGGGAAGGCGGTCCATGGCTCTGGCGATCAGGGTGACGTCGCTGTATCCGAGGATGCGGAGCATCGGAGCGACGAACACACGGGACGTCAGGAACTGGGGGCCCTCCTGGGTGGCGACCCCTCTGCGGGGAGGCGACATCGCCCCGGACACCACCATGGCCGACACGCGGGGGCCCAGGGCCAGGTCCAGCTCGCGTATCGACTGCCGCATCGTGCCTATAAGGTCGTCCTCGCTGGGGATCATGGGCCTTCCGACCCCGGTCCCGTTTATGAACGATTCCGAGGGGGTGGACCGAAAACCCCTGCCGGGCGCCGATACTGCTCGGATGGACGGTTTATCCCAAGATATCCGACAATCGTCTAACATCTGCAGATAAGTCTGACTCAACGGACATTGATATTCGTAAAAGAATTAGATTTATCAATCTCGTTGTTTTCGATTAACGCGCGTGTATCGTCATGTTCATAGTATATATGAACTAAACAGTACAATATTGAATGATATTATGCAGTATATATGGGATTTAATCATTAAAATCATCAAAGAAATTCGATGATCTATATGAAATGGACAAGAATCAAGTGTATTAATGCCTGTTACTAATTATAGCATGCTAGATATCTTTATATCCATATCAACGCTTTGAATCTATAGCTGTGAGTAACGGCACCGGTGCAGGCGTTCGACGATAACCGTCAAGCTCCGCATCGCTGACCGACTGGCCCGGTGGGCAGAGCGGTCGAATACAAAAGGAGACAACCACATGAAGATGGATGACGGCATCAGACTGCTGGAGGAAAAGCACGTAATGCACATCCTCGACTTCATCGGCAGCAACCCCGATTGCATGAAGACCGAGATATACAAAGCCGTGTCGCACAACCCGCGCATGCCCGACAAGCTCAAGAAGCTCGTCGAGGCGGGGCTGGTCACCGCGACGATCAACGAGAACTGCACCAGATACACGCTCAGCGACGACGGCGCCCGCATAAGGGAGCTCGTCGCCGAGATATCCACCCTCTTGGAGAAGGACCGCCCTGCGCCCGCGGTCATATGAGACGCGGGATAACCCGCTGCAACCACTCTGTCTCATGGCGGCAGGCGCTGTCCGCGTCGCCGCCATACGCATCAACGATTTCGCACTGGCAATGCCATTATTCTCAATGATTTCAGAATGCAGGATGGCCTGCATCTCGCATCCTGCTCTGGAGGAAGGGGCCGTCGCCGGCCCCTCCCGGAAAGTTTCAGCTCCCGTCGGCGTCCTTCGGCTTCTTCTCCTGGGCCGGCCTCTCCGGCACAGGGTAGGTGTCGGACACCTTGGACGACCCCGGTTCGGGGTACCCGGGCGCCATGGCGAGGCACTTCTTCGGGCAGGAGTCGGCGCAGAACCCGCACTGGACGCACTGCATGCGGTCGATGGTCAGGGTCCTGGCTGGCTTGTCCACATGGATCGCCGATGCGGGGCACTTCCTGGAGCATATCCCGCAAAGGATGCAGTCCGAAGGGTCGAACGCCAGGTGGCCGCGGGAGGCCTCGGGGTACTTCCTCGGCACTGCGGGGTAGTCCACCGTCGCGGGCTTGCGGAAGAGGTTGGAGAGGATCTTCCCTCCCATCTTCATGACGGCCATGCTATCACCGCTCCGTGCAGCTTATGCAGGGGTCGATGGTGATCACTATCATCGACACGTCCTGGAGGCTGCAGCCCTGCAGCATCCTCACCATCGCAGGGATGTTGATGTTCGTCGGGGTCCTGACCCTCGCCCTGGCGAGGTTCTTGGTCCCGTTGCCCTGGACGTAGTAGAACGCCTCTCCGCGGGGCTGCTCGATCCTCATCGCATACTCTCCGACCGGCGGGTTGCCCTTCACGGGTACCCTCCACTCCCCTTCGGGAAGGGACTTCAGGCCGTTGCGGATTATGCTCAGGGACTGCATCAGCTCGTCCACCCTCACCAAGCACCTGGCCAGGCAGTCGCCCTCGTCGTAGATGACGGGGGAGAATCCCAGGCTCTTGTACACGGGATCGGTGCTGCGGATGTCGTTGTCCACCCCGGACCCTCTAGCCGTGGGGCCGACGCCGCAGAGGTCGATCATGTCCTCCTTGGATATCGTCCCCACGCCCTTCAGCCTGTTGCGGACCGAGGAGTCCTTCATGAAGACCACGCCGGTCTTCCTGACCTCCTCCTCGATGTCGTCGATTATCCCGATGATCTTGGACACCTGCTCCGGGGTCAGGTCTGTGCTGACCCCTCCGATCCTGCAGAAGGATATGATCACCCTTCCGCCGGTGACCGATTCGAACACGTCCAGGATCCTCTCGCGGATCCTCCAGCACTGCATGAACAGGCTGTCGAAGCCCATCCCGTCCGCCAGGAGGCCGAGCCACAGCAGATGGCTGTGGACCCTTGCGAGCTCGTGGAACACCACTCTGAGCACCTCCGCGCGCTCCGGGACCTCGATCTTCATCAGCCCCTCGACGGCTCCGGCGTATCCCCAGCCGTGGCCGAAGCTGCAGATCCCGCAGACCCTCTCCATGACGTAGGTCATCTGCTGGTAGTCGCGCTGCTCCACCAGCTTCTCCAGCCCGCGGTGCACGTACCCGATCGAGGGCACCGCGCGCACGACGGTCTCGTCCTGGAGCTCCAGGTCCAGATGGACCGGCTCCGGGAGGGCGGGATGCTGCGGGCCGAACGGGACTATGGTCCTCTTGCCCATGTCACTCCCCCTCCTTCTTCTCGGGCGCCTTCCAGGGGGTCTTGTTCGTCCCCGTGCGGAAGAAGTTGCCCTTGTAGTCCACGGCCAGGTCGGAGAACTCCACTCCGAAGAGGTCATGGACCTCGTTCTCGTAGATGAACGCGGACCAGTAGGACTGCGTTATGCTGTCCACGGGCCCGTCGCCGGACACCCGGACCTTGTAGTTCTTCAGCTTCATGTCCTTGTCGAAGCTGTAGACCAGCTCGGAACCGCCTTCCTGCGGCACGGCGCATATCTGCACCATGCGGTAGCCGTCCGCCTTCAATTCTGCCGCCTTCGCTTTGATGCCGTCGGCGCTCAGCTCTTCGAAGTCCTGCTCTTGGAACATGCCTCATCCTCCTTCATGCGGGCGCGCTTCTCTTCGAGGACGGCGGCGCCCTTGACTATGCCGTCTATGATAGATTCGGGCCTGGAGGCGCATCCGGGGACGTAGACGTCCACGGGGATCACTGTGTCCACTCCTCCCAGCACGTTGTAGCAGTCGCGGAACACTCCGCCGTTGCATGCGCAGATGCCCACGGCGACCACGACCTTCGGCTCGCACATCTGGTCGTAGAGCTGCTTCACCACGCCCTTGTTCTGCTCGTTCACCGAGCCTGTGACGAGGAATATGTCGGCCTGCTTCGGGTCGCCGGTGTTGATGACGCCGAACCTCTCGG
>CAVHQB010000075.1:0-9102 GCA_963637895.1 Lachnospiraceae bacterium | reverse complement strand
TACACGGATTCAGACTTCTTTTCGGCCCGTCGATACACGGATTCCGAGTTCTTCAAGATAGAGTGCGATGATAAAAGAATAATGGGGGATGACCCCCAGAGGTTTCACATCGTGTGGGCAGCGTAGGCGGCCTTGTCGACCGGCTTCCCGCATATGATGCACTTGCCCGAGTAGGGCTCGGGGTGGTAGGGCCTTCCGAGGATCTTGAACTCGGTGGTGTCCTCGAACTTGTGGCCGCACTCCGCGCATCCGCACCATCCGAGCCTGAGGATCTTGTCCTGGGGGATGTCCTCCATGGAGTCGATGTCCTGGATCCTGGACTTCTGGACCTCGCAGGCCTTGGTGTACATGTTCTCGGAGATGTCGTCCAGGAGCATCCTGATGCCGGGCACGAGGGAATCGAGGGCGATGGTGCCCTTCTCCCCGGTGTCCCTCCTGGCGAACGACACGACGCCGTTCTCGATGTCCCTTCCTCCGAGCTCGAGCCTGAGGGGCACTCCCTTCATCTCCCACTCGTAGTACTTCGCTCCGGGGCGGGCGTCGCTGTCGTCCAGCTTGACCCTGATGCCGGCGTCCTTCAGGACCTTGACCATCTGCACGGTGGCCTCGGCGACCTGGGCGGCGTTGTCCTTCTTGAAGATCGGGATCACGACGCACTGGAAGGGCGCGATGCCGGGAGGCATGACCAGGCCCTGGTCGTCCCCGTGCACTCCGATGAGGGCTCCCACGAGGCGCTCGCTCATGCCGAAGGTGGTCTGGTGGACGTGCTTGTGCTCCCCGTTCTCGTCCTCGTAGGTGATGTTGTAGGGGACGGAGAAGTTGGTCCTGTAGTGGTGGATGGACCCCATCTGGAGGGTCCTGCCGTTGGGCATGGACGTGTCGATCCCCACGGTGTAGTGCGCTCCGGGGAACTTGTCCCACTCGGTGCGTATGCAGAGCATGTAGGGAAGGCAGATGGCCCTGGCGATCCTCTCGAGGATCTGGATGTCCTCCTCCACCTGGCACTGGGCGTCCTCCTCGGACACGTGGCAGGTGTGGGACTCGAAGAAGTGGATCTCCCTGACCCTTATGAACGGGCGGGTCTGCTTGGTCTCGTACCTGAAGGTGTTGACGATCTGGTAGGTCTTCAGGGGGAGGTCCTGGTGGGACCTGACCCACAGGGAGAACATGGGGTACATGGCGGTCTCCGAGGTGGGCCTGACCACGAGCCTGACGTCGAGCTCGTTGAGCCCGGCGTGGGTGACCCAGTAGACCTCCTCGTCGAAGCCTTTGATGTGGTCCTTCTCCTTGGCGAACTCCGTCTCCGGGATCATCAGGGGGAAGCAGACCTCGTCGTGGTTCGTGGCGTCGAACTCCTCGCGGATGTAGGTGTCGATCTGCCTCATGATCTTCCACCCGTAGGGGGTCCAGACGTTCATCCCCTTGATGGGGTACCTCTTGTCCGACAGGTTCGCCTTCTCGACGATGTCCAGGTACCAGTCGGCGAAGTCGTCCTCTTTCATGGACATGCGCTCATCCCCTCCTGACGGCTTCGCAGATGATGCCGGCCACGGAGATGTGGGACACCTCGTTCTCCAGCGTGTTGCAGCAGAGGACGGAGTCCAGGGAGCTGCCGGTGAGCCTCTCGATGGCGTTGTTCACGAACACCCCGTGGGTGCATGCGACGGAGACGCTGTCCGCCCCTGCGTCCCTGAGGGCCTGGGCGGCGGCGATGATGGTCCCTCCGGTGGAGATCATGTCGTCGACGATGAGCACGTTCTTCCCGGTGCAGTCCATCTTGGCGGGTGCGATGCGGACGTCCACTCCGGACAGGCGGGTCTTCTCCAGGTGGTCGTAGGGGAGGCCCATCCTCTCGCCCACGTCCTTGGCGCGGCCTGCCGCTCCGATGTCGGGGGAGAGGACCAGGTCGATCTTCTTGTCCTTGAAGTAGTCGGCGATGACGGAGGCGGCCTTCAGGTCCACATGGGGGCAGCTGAAGTAGTCGAGGACGGCCTCCTTGTGGATGTCGATGGTGATGACCTTGTCGCAGAGCAGTCCGAGGTGCTTGCACATGACCTTGGCGGACTCGGGCTCTCCGGGCTTGAAGACGCGGTCCTGCCTGGCGTACCCGAAGTAGGGGATGACCAGGGTGACGGTCCTGGCGCCGAGCCTCTTGACGGCGTCCTGGAGGAGGAACATCTCGATCAGGTTGTCGTTGGGATAGGTGTTCTGGACGATGACCACGTCGTCGTCGAGGGACTCGACGTCGATCCTGGTGTAGCACTCCCCGTCGGGGAATTTCGTGGATGCAGCCTGAATGTATGCGCAATCCAGTATCGAGGCCATCTCCTTGGCCAGGTCCCTGGATGACGACCCGCCTACGATTATCATGACCCGATGTAACACCTGATGCTTATTAGATTATCGCGCGGGCGCCCGCAAACCAATTATCGGGGAAGGCGGTTGCATCCGACATGGCAGAGAAGCTGGACGTCGTCACGGACGAGCGCATCGAGAAGTACCTGGACATCACGGCCAGGGCCCTGGCGAAGATCAGGATCGCCGCGCCGGAGAAATCGTACAACCGCAGGCTGGCGGACAGCTTCCTGGAGATGGCCAACTGCTACTATGCCGATGCCAAGCACTTCAGGGACACCGGCGACATCGTCACCGCGTTCGCGGCCGTGAACTACGCGCATGCGTGGCTCGACTGCGGCGCCAGGATCGGGCTCTTCGACGTCGGCGGGGACGACGTGCTCTTCACGCTCTACGAGTGACGATCTCCTTCCTGCTGGAAGAGCAGCGGTAGGTGCGGACGTGCCCCCGGCCCATGACGGCCCAGAGGGCTTCCTCGGGAGCATCGGTGAATATGCTGTTCCCGAGCATGCACATGCCCGCGTTGAACCCGCGGTCGTTCAGGCCGACTATCGCGCGCCTGATGGCCGGGCTCTCCAGCCCTGCTTCCGACGAGAACCTGTTGGACACCGCGAAGAGGTTGTCGTAAGAGGGGTCCTCCAGGAAAAGGTCCATCGATTCTATCGCCGCATCGCGGATCCTCTTGAGCATCACGGGGTTCCCGAGCACGGAATCCGTCCTCATCTCCCCTCCGATCACTCCCAGCGTCAGATGCTCCATCCTGAACCCGGCGTTGGACACCTTCCCGAACGGGGGCATGCCGGGGACGGTCCTGATCGGGATGTCGTTGCCGGCCACAATGGCCGCCACATCCCCGAGCCCGCCTCCGCCCATGACCTCGGCGCAATGGGCGGCTTTGAAGGCGTCCGTCCTCGGGAGGCCGAACATGTCCGCCACGCAGATCCCTGCGGCGATGGCGCCGGCGGCGCTCATGCCGAACCCCTGGCTTATGGGGAGGTCGTTCTCTATGCGGATGTCCATCCCCTGGCCCGGCGCCAGCGTCTCCACGGCCATCCTCGTGATGTGGGCCACGGACTGGGAGCCGTCCAGGAAGATGTTGACGACGCCGTCGTCCCTGGCCTCCACCGAGGCCCTGCAGCCCTTGTCCAGGCGGATCCCGATCCCCCTGGACCCGGCGCTCATGCCGTCGAATGACGTCATGGGCTGGAACACGCAGGAGATGTGGCCGGGGCAGAACGCTGAGATCATGCTATCAGAGGCATTTCACGCAGAAGTCCAGTATGGAGTCCGAGACCTCGGCCTTGGTGCCGGAGATGTCCTTGGACTCGTTCTTGGTGACCAGCAGGGCCGACGAGGATGTCCTGCCCACGACATCTATGTCGTTGGCGACGACAGCCGACAGCCCGTAGGCCTCCAGGCGGGACCTGGCCTTCTCCGCCAGATCGTGCTTGGTCATGCCGGACTCGGCCTTGAACCCGATTACCACGGAGCACTTGGAGCGTATCAGGGGCAGCACCTTCGGGACGGAGTCCAGGTCCAGGCTGAAGCCGTTGTCGCTGGGGATCTTCCCCTCGGCCGTCTCGTGGGGGGTGAAATCTGCCAGGGCGGCAGGCACCAGGACGGCGTCGTGGTCGATGGAGCCCACCATGGACACCAGGTCGTTGACGGACTCGTACCTGCGCGTGGGGATGTAGTCGGGGAGCTCCACGTTGCATCCGCCCATCCACAGCTCCACATCGGCGCCCCTCTCGAAGGCGCGCTTGGCCAGCTCAACGGCCATCATGCCGGTGGAGCGGTTGGTTATGATCCTCATGGAGTCTATGGGCTCCTCGCTCCTGCCTCCGATCACCAGGAGCCTCTTGCCGTGGAAGAAGTTCCTGGACAGGACCCTGAACGTCCATGCGACGACCTCGTCCCTGGATGCCACTTTGGCGCGGACGCCGTCGCTGCGGGGGCCGATGAGGGAGACTCCCCAGGAGGACAGCTTCTCCAGGTTGGCCTTCACCGCGGGGTTCGTGAACATGGAATCGTGCATCGCAGGGGCGATGGCCATGGGGATGCCGGACCCCATCGCAACGGTGGCCATCGAGGTCACGGGGGTGTCGTCGATGCCGTTGGCGATCTTCGATATCGTGTTGGCGGTGGCGGGATAGATCAACAGGAGGTCGGCGGACCTCTTCGCCATCAGCGTGATGTGCTCGGTCCTTCCTGTGAGGTCGGTGACGGGCCTGTGCCCGCTGGCGAACTCCAGCGCGTCCGGGGTGACGATCTTCTGCGCCTCGGGCGTCATCACGGGGTACACCTCCGCCCCGTGCCTGATCAGCTCCCTGATGGTCGCGAAGCATTCCACTGCGGCAATGCTCCCCGTGATCCCCATCACGATGGTCTTTCCTCTGAGCTTCGTGCTCTTCTCACAGTAGATCTCCTCTGAAGGATGCATTTCAAACCACCTCGTCTATTATCTTCATTACCTCGGCGAACACCGCGTCGGGCCCTGCCGAAGCGTCCACCTTGTAGAATCCGAGCTCGTCGGCGAGCCTGAGGTACTCCCTGCGCACCTGCTGCAGGAACCCCAGGTTCTCGAACTTGCTCTCGGCCTCCCCTCTGGAGGAGACCCTGTCCAGGCTCCTCTCCGGATCCATGTCCAGGAGTATGACCGCGTCGGGGACGCCCATGAACGCCCTGTTTATCTCCAGGAGCCAATCGCGGTCCGTGGAATCGCCGTCGAGCTTCGCCGACTGGTATGCGACCGTGGACGCGAAGTAGCGGTCGCACAGGACGACCTTCCCGGCATCGCGGGACCCGGACATCTTCTCTGTGTGGTCGTTGCGGTCCGCGACGAACAGCAGCGCCTCGGTGCGCTGGGATATCCTGCCGGCATCGCCGGAGCGTATGAACGCGCCTATGCCCTCATGCGTGGGCTCGGCGGTGACCTCCGTCTCCAGGCCGCGGGACTCCAGCGCCTCTGCGACCCTCCTGCACACCGTGGTCTTCCCGACCCCGTCGATTCCTTCGAAAACAATCAAACGGCCGCTCATCCGGGAGCATGAATCCGCATAGCGACTTAATACAATGCCTTGGACTCCAGCATCCGCTTCACCGAATGCACGGACTCCACGTCCTTGCAGAACGGCCTGCAGACGGAGGCCATCCTCTTCCTGATGCTGATGTCGTAGCGCACGTCCAGGGATGCGAGGTTCTCGCTCAGCGATCCGGCAAGGCTGTCGCCCCTGCGGTCCCAGTCGGTTAGGATGACAGCCTCCTTCCCGGAACGCCACACATGCTCCGCGGCGCGGACCGGCCCTCCGCTGCTCTGGACGCAATGGAACTCCCCCGTCACGCCTGCCGCCCTGAGGGAGGCGACGTCGTTCACGCCCTCCACCAGGATTATGCTCTTCCCGTCCAGGCCGTTGAGCTCGTCGATCAGGGACTCCAGCAGCTCCAGGCGCTCGCCGTCGTCCATCTATCGCTTCCTCCAGCCTGCGCATGATCTCGGCCTCGTCCCCGTGCACCGTGACGGTCTTCTGCCTGGACGTCTGGCCGGAGGTCACCTCCGCCTTGCATCCGGAAAGATCGGAGAACAGCGCCGCGACCTCCTTGTTCGCCCGGCCGTCCAGCGGCGGAGCCTTCACGCGGACGATCACCCTGCGCCTCCATTCGTCGAACCCGTCGGGCCCGGAACGGTTGGAGCGGGGGGACACCGACACGTCGATCTCCACGGCCCCTTCCCTGGTCCGACAGGCGTCCGAAACCTTCATGCAGGCCCATCGCAGAGGTCGGATAACTCGCTTACGATGGGATTATCTACTGCACTTCCATTGGAGTTCCGATGAGCAATCCGGCGAACGGGCCTATGACATTCGACGAGCTGTCGGAACTTTACAGGATGGAGATGAAGAGCAGCTCCGTCACCGAGGCCCGCAAGGATCTGTTCAGAGCGCTGGCCAGCCTTCTCATGACGCTGCGCCAGGAGTACGAGCGCCAGGCGGCCATCGACGTGGAGTCCATCATCTGCGAGGGCGCCGAAGCGCGCAAGAAGAACGCCGAGAGGATGGCCAAGGAGGTCATCCGCATCAGGACGCAGAAGATCTGCAGCATGGCGCTCCGCAGCGCCACGGGCAGCAAGAACACGCTGGAGGTCCTGACCCCGGAGGAGAAGGACTACTACGACTCCGTGCTGGACCTCACCAAGAAGCACATCTGCGAAGTGGACGCCCTCAGGGGAAGGAAGAAGACCGTGGACACCCGCATCGACGAGCCCATCGAGCCGAGGAAGCCCGTCGAAGCGGAGGAGCCGGCCGAGCCTGTGCCCGAGCCTCCTGCGAAGGAGGAGCCCCCGGTCTTCGACGACGGGTTCGACGAGCCCTTCGACGACCAGCCGATCCCCGAGGAGCTGGAGGCCATGATGGAGGAGGAGTTCGGAGAGCCCGCCCCAGAGCCCGTTCCCGAGAAGGAGCCCGAACCGGCCCCTGAGCCTGTGCCGGAGAGCGAGCCTGTGCACGCAGGCGTGCCGTCCGAGGATCGTTCGGAGCTCTCGCCCGTGCTCATAAGGATCCTGGAGGACCTGCCGACCTTCGCCGGCCCGGAGCGCGACTACAGCCTCTGCAAAGAGGACATCATAACCATGCCCAAGGTGCTCGCCGAGCCCCTTGTCAGCACCGGGAAGGCCTGCAACGTCAGGCCTACGCCCTGAGGGTGCGGGTGTCGCCGGGGAACTCGAGGCAATCGATGTTCAGCCTCCTTATCCCCGTTATCTCGGAGACGGTCTCGCGGGCCAGGTCCGGGATGTTGTTCGTCTTCGACAGATGCGCCAGGAACAGCTGCCTGCGGGAGTCTGTCATCGTCCTGCGGATCGCCTTACCGCAGTCTACGTTGGACAGATGCCCCTGCTCGCTCCCGATCAGCCTCTTGAGGCTCGGAGAATAAGGTCCGTCGACGAGCATCTTCTGGTCGTAGTTCGATTCTATCACGGCGATGTCCGCCATCTTCAGGGCGGCCTCTATCTGGAAGGTCAGCTTCCCCGTGTCCGTGGCCAGCAGAGCGCTCATGCCGTCGACCTGCGTGAGGAATGCGTTGGGCTCGATGGCGTTGTGGGACGTGGGCAGCGGCGTGATGTGCATGTGCCCCACATCGAAGCTGGAAGCCGAATCGAAAGGCACGAAGTCCACCATCCCGGGATCGAACTGCGACATCGTGGCCGTGTTGCACATGACCGGGACGTCCAGCTTGCGGGCGGTCGGGCCCACTCCCGCGACGTGGTCGGAATGCTCGTGGGTGACGAGGATCGCCTTGACGATGCCGGGATCCACGCCTTCCTGCTCCATTGCCGAGAGGATCTTCCTGCAGCTGACGCCGGCGTCTATCATCACGGCTTCGCCGTCGGATTCGATGACGGTGCAATTGCCATCGCTGCCGCTGGCCAGTACATGGACCTCGAGCATCCGGAGAGCCCCTCATCCCTTCTTCTTGTAGAGCGCGAAGATGATGTCTCCTCTGGAGATGATCCCCACGAGGACCCCCTTCTCGATGACGGGGAGACGGTTCACGTTCATCCCGATCATCGCCCTGAGGACCTCCATGATGGCGGTGTCGGGCGTGGTCGTGAGGACCGTGCGCTTCATGATGTCGGAGACGACCATGTTGGAGATCTCGTCGGATATGGACTTCAGCTTGCCTTCCTCCATGGCGGAATCCATGGGGTAGTTGAGCATGATGTCGTCCGGGTTCTCCTTCCCGAGCTTGTCCTGATACTCCAGGATGAGCCCCAGGATGTCGTTCTCGCTCAGAATGCCGAGGAGATGGTTCCTGTTATCCACAACGGGTGCCCCGGATATGTTGTCAAGGGCGAACTTGATAACGGCCTTCTTGACAGTGTCATCGGGTTTAAGCGTCACCACCTGGGTGGTCATCAGATCCCTTACCTTCAGCTTGGACATCGATAGGGTATCCGCCCTCCGCGCATATATTCGTTTCCCATGGAGGCCAGAGGGGACCGGGCGACGGGGGCCGGAAAAATGTTGGAAAGAAAACTTTAAATATCACTGGGACTTCAAGGGATTTTGTCGGGGCCTGTAGCTCAGCTAGGTAGAGCGTTCGACTCTTAATCGAACGGCCAAGGGTTCGAATCCCTTCAGGCCCGCCACTTGTCTAGCCAGATCTTCTGAAAAAATTCTATTGTTTTGACGTTTCGAGGCCTTTAGCGCCTCCGTTGGAAAACAGCGCGTCCGAATCTAGTGAAGGATACGGACGCGACTGGATTCAACACTCCTGTCTCTCACCCTTTCCAGACCAGTATTTCTGCATGTCCCGAGCGGCGTTGTGCTCGTCCTTATCGCAGTAGTCCTTCGGTGTCGTAGCGGTGGTCGCATGCCCCATGACAAGAGATACATCATGCCTGCTCTGACCCTCGTCGATAGCCCTCTGACCGAAGGTGCGCCTGCACTTCCTGTAGTCGAACTTCATGCCGAGGTCCTCCTCGACCATGCTCTTCAGAATGCAGATCCCGTAGGTGATGTATCCGCCCTTGTTCTTGATCGGGGCAGAAGGAAAGTGAAGAAAGCCACAATTTCCTTCCCGAACCCGGAGACGATTACTCGGAAAGACGTACGTCGACGTCAGAGAAGGCCGGGACCGATCGCCTTTCGGCGATCGCATCCTCTGTGCCACGTGTCCGTGATAATTACCGAACTCAGTACCAAACGGTAATCCTGTCATTTACGTCATCGGACGGACGAGGTCCTCCAGACC
>CAVHQB010000074.1:0-9529 GCA_963637895.1 Lachnospiraceae bacterium | reverse complement strand
ACCATGACCTACGGACAGACTGTCAAGGGATCTACTATTCAGGTCAACAGCATGAGACCTGTGGACTGAGAACCGAGCCTCAGAGCAGCCACATGCAACAGCCGGGTTCGGAGGCCCCTATTTACAATATAATAACAGAGGACCGCAGGCTCATCCGCGGATCTGGTCGAACAGATAATCGTTCCACTCGCGGAGCCCAAGGGCGATCTCCAGCTCCGGTGGCGTCAGCATGGGCTTCGGATACCTGGCGGAATCGTCCATCGCTATCCTCGGACAAGCGGTATTGACGAAAGCGTCCACCTGATAGGACATCAGCGCCATGGGCGATATCTCCTCGATCACCACCTTCTGCGCCTTCCTCCCGTGGTCCTTCAGCATCCTCACTATGGCATCCGCTTCGGCAGACCTGTTCTGCCCTATCTTGCTGCACACGATCACCAGGAAGCTCTCGGCGTCCTTCGCCCCCTGTATGGCGGCGAACCTCCTCCTGAGGATCCTGTCCCTTGTCTCGGCCATGTCCCTGACCTCCCCGGTCACCGGATTGAGCACGAGCACCTGCTTCTGCATGCCGAACGCAGCGGCCAACGGATGGAAATCCCCCTCGCCGATGAACAGGAAGCCGTCCACGTCATCGGCGACAGACTCCGCAGCGGTGCAGTTGCACCCCAGCACCTGCCCGGGATGCATTATCCTCCTGTCCCCTTCTCCCACCAGCACCTTCCTCCCGGAGGACTCCAGGATGGACCTCACCTTCGGGATCAACCCGATGTACTGGACGGTGGCCAGCAGCCCCACCCTCTCGGGCAGAGAGGACAGAGGATCCAGAATAGAATCATCGACGTCCGCGTCCGACCTGGACTCTATGTACAGGACGTTCGGATCCTCGCCCTGCGACGGTATCGGCGAGTGCCCGAAATGCACCAGCGCGTCCGCCCAGCCGTGGTAGTCGAAAAGATCGCAGGCCCCGTAGCACGGACGGCCGACGATGACAACGGAAGCACCCGTCGTCTTCTCAATATATTCAGAAATCTCCGGGGCCCTTATCTTCAGGCCCTCGGGCATCTGGAGGGCGACGGAGGTGTAACCTCCGTCGCTTATCCAGCGTGATATCGTTTCCAGTTCGAAATCGAACATTTACAGGATGAGCTCCTGGCCCTTCTCCACATCGATGTAGCAGGGGGACGGGAACTTCATGGAGGCCCTCCACAGGGCGTCCTTGGCGATGACCGCCTTCTCGGCGGGGACGCGGACGGTCAGGATGGCCTGGTTGCGCTCGAGCCTCGCCGCGGTCCCGACGGTCTTGCCGAATCCCTGGCGCATTCCGCTCGACACACGGTCCGCTCCTGCTCCGGTCGCCAGCTTGTTCTCCCTGAGGACAACATGAGGGAAGGCCCTCACGGTCATGTGGTAGTTGGCGACTCCGGCCTGTCCGTTCAGGACCTTGTTGGCGGCGATACGGCCGGCCTCGATGGAGGTGTGCCTGATCTGGACACGGTTCTTGACCCTCAGGGTGAGGACCACGGGGAAGTCCTCCTTGAGGTTCCCCATCTCGTACTGGGAGACCCTGCTTGCGGGGACTCCTCCCATGTACTCGCGGCGAGTGTACGCCTGTCCTTTGATCTGCCTGTACATTGATGCTGGCTTTCTTACCATTCATACCACCTTGGATTGTGAAACGACGCGAGCACCATGGCTCCGTCTAACTAAGGTGCCGATATCCGACCCCAATATAAGCATTTCGCCACGCTCCTAATCTCTATACGGAACGCGCACGCGTGAGGACAGCATCCCCAAGTGATAAGTACGTTCCCCCTCCATCCAGGTCCCGATGCAGCCTTTCGAGTTCAGGATCGTCCCCAAAGGGGACGCATCGGAGCATGTCCCTGAAGACACCGCCATGCAGGCGGTGGCAGACGTCCAGAAGCTTCTGGAGGACATCGGCCGGAACATGATCGCGAAGGAGCTGAGGCTGCAGGGGGAAGTCCCCGACAGCCTGCTGAGAAGGTTCGACCTGTCCGGGGCCGGCTCCAGGGAAGGCAACGAGGTCGTCGCCGAAGGCGACGACACCCTCGCCCTGGACGCCCTCAACAAGCTCATGGAGGAGCTGGACCGCGCCAACATGCCCGAAGCCATGCCGATGCCGTCCGACCACGCCGAAGCCCTCTACCGCAGGTCCGTCTGCAGGGACATCCTGGACCTGTGCGACCGCCTGGACGGGAACGTCCTCCTCTACGGCTCCGGAAGGGCGTCGAGGAAGCTCAGGGTCAACCGCAGGGAGAGGCTGGAGTCCGATGCGGACAGCGACATACCGCAGTTCAACGGCGCGATAATAGGCTCCATATCCCGCGACCCCGTCAGGAAGGGGCATTGGACCATCTCCAACGGGAAGTCCACGGTCCCGATCACGTTCGGCAGCAGGATCTCCCCCGCGGACATCCCGCTCTTCGTCAAAGCCGGGATCGTCATCGCATCCGGGACGGTGGAGATGGACCCCGAAGGTAACGTCACCGGCCTGTCTTCCGCAACGGGGATCTACTCGTTCCCCTCCGTGAAGTTCCACAGGATCGTCACCGCGGACAGGGACATCGTCCTGCTCAACCCCGCCGAAGCGGTCCCGTCCTGCAATCCTTCCAAAGGCGCCTGGTCGTTGACCAGCGACGACCTGGGGATCTATATCACCAAGCCCTCATGGGACGAGTGCGTCCTGGCCTTCCACGACTACTTCGCCTTCCTCTGGGAGACCTACAAGGAATCGGACGGCCCCTTCGACGGCGAGGAGCAGGAGATACGCGACCTCCTGCTGACCATGGAGTACATCCGCTGACGGCGGCGGCCCCGGGGACCGGGGCCGACGGCCGTCAGCGGACACCTCCAAAGAGCCCCCTCACACTTATTATATACTGGGCGGTAATCGTAGCGTCCGGAGCACACCGTATGAGCAAGAGGCGCATCTCCCAGAAGGCACTCGCCGACATCGGCAGCGAGCGCATCGGGAAGCTTCTGGCCCTGGCGGAGGAATCCGTCCACCAGGACAACCCCGACCGCGCCAGGAGGTACGTGGACCTGGCCAGGCGCATAAGCGCCAAGACCCAGGTCCCCCTGCCCCGCGACTACGCCGTATGCAAAGGCTGCGGCATCCCCATGCTGCCCGGAGTCAACTGCCGGGTCCGCCTCGGGAACCGCATGGTGTGCGTCACTTGCGGCATGTGCGGAGAGGTCCGTCGCAGGCCGTACCTGAAGGAGCAATCACATGACTGAGAAGGACGCAAGGAAGGAGCTCATGAGAAGGGCCAACGACATCAGCCCGACAGTCCACGTCGGGAAGGACGGCCTGGACCAGGGGGTCTTCGACGAGATCGTCAGCCAGCTGAAGAAGAACCGCCTGATCAAGGTGAAGGTGCTCTCCAACTCCGACGACGACGCCAAGGGTGCGGCCGCCAGCATAGAGGAGTCGACCGGAGCGGTCGCCGTGGACGTCCGCGGCAGCGTCATCGTCCTCACCGACAAGCGCACGTGGTCGTCGCTCAGCCAGAAGAAGTTCCGAGGTGCTTTACGATGCTCGATGTCAACGTCATCAGAAACAACCCTGACATGATCAGGACCATGCTGAAGAACAGGAACAAGGACGATGCGATCCTCGACAGGTTCCTGGCGGCCGACTCCGAATGGAGGACCCTGACCGACGAGAACAACCGCCTCAGGCAGACCAGGAACGAGGTGTCCCTCAGGATCTCCAAGATGCCCAACGGCGACGAGAAGACCAAGAGCATCGCCGAGATGAGGGAGGTCTCCGACAAGATCAAAGCGAACGACGAGCGCATGGCCGAGCTCGAGGGGATCCGCCAGGACTGCGTCCTGAACATCCCCAACATCCCCCACGAGTCCGTCCCCCTGGGGAAGGACGAGCACGACAACGTCGTCGTGTACGAGAAAGGGGAGAAGAGGAAGTTCGACTTCAAGCCCAAGGAGCACTGGGAGATCGCCGAGGACCTGGGCATCATCGACTTCGACAGGGGAGTCAAAGTGGCCGGAAGCGGCTTCTACTGCCTCAAGGGAGACGGAGCGAGGCTCGAGAGGGCCCTCATCAACTACTTCCTGGACACCCACCAGGACCAGGGGTACACCGAGCTGTTCCCTCCGGTGGTCGTGAACAAGAACGCCGTCATCGGGACCGGGCAGTACCCCAACCTGAAGGACGACATGTACTACCTGGAGAAGGACGACCTGTTCCTGAACCCCACTGCGGAAGTGCCCATAACCAATCTCCTGCAGGACGAGATCCTGGACAGGTCCCAGCTCCCGATCTACTACACCGCGTACCTCCCCTCGTTCAGGAGGGAGGTCGGGAAGCACGCCGACACCAGGGGGATCATAAGGGTCCATGAGTTCAACAAGGTCGAGATGGTCAACTTCGTCCTGCCCGAGAACTCCTACGCCAGGCTGGAGGAGCTGAGGCAGAACGCCGAGGACCTGATCAACGGACTGGGGCTCCCCTACAGGGTCCTGCTCCTGTGCACCGGGGACATGAGCTTCTCCTGCTCCAAGTGCTACGACCTGGAGCTGTACGCTCCCGGGAAGGACGCTTGGCTCGAGGCATCCTCGTGCAGCAACTTCACAGACTTCCAGGCCAGGAGGGCGAGGATCAAGTACAGGCCCGAGCCCCACCTGAAGAGCGAGTTCGTCCACACCCTCAACGGGTCCGGCCTCGCCCTGCCCAGGACCATGGTCGCCATCCTCGAGAACTACCAGAACAAGGACGGCACCGTCACCATCCCCGAGGTCCTCAGGCCCTACATGCGCGGCCAGGAGACCATCGGAAGGCGCTGAAAACAAT
The DNA here is from genome assembly GCA_963637895.1 of Lachnospiraceae bacterium. Taxonomy (GTDB): domain Archaea; phylum Thermoplasmatota; class Thermoplasmata; order Methanomassiliicoccales; family Methanomethylophilaceae; genus Methanoprimaticola. The sequence continues at coordinate 4,695 of CAVHQB010000074.1, read as the reverse complement.
GGGCCGCAAGGCCCGTTCTTCCTTCTGCAAATATAACTACAGCACTCATCCAATGGCTTCCTGTGCCAGGAAAATGCTGTCCAGCAGCATCCTCTTCAAATATGATATCTGGTGCATAGGGCGTTCATGGAGACCGATTGGATTGGCTTTCAGGATACCGACGTCGATATCGAGGTCCTGCTGTATTCCCTCGACTTCGCGAAAAGGGACTGCTCCCGCGCTGCGGAGAAGATAGGCAAGGAGCTGTCGGAAGCGTCGATGCTCAGAGCAGTGATGGATTCCACCGCCATCGAAGGCAACACCCTGAGCTACAGGCAGGTGGCGGACATCGCCAAGGGCGAGATCGTCGAGGCGCCTTTCGACGAGCTCACCGAAGTCAAGGACGCGGTAGAGGCGTACAGGCTCATGCCGACGCTGAAGACATGGTCGGTGGAGGACTTCCTGGAAGCCCATGATTCCATGACCTTCGGCCTTCTGGAGAAGCCGGGCTTCAGGGACGGGGCGGTGGGGATCTTCAGGGGCAGGGAGCTCGTCTACAGGCCTCCGGAGCACGAGAAGGTGCCCCCGCTTGTGGAGAGGCTGTTCCAATGGGGCTCGGAATCCGATCTTCCCGCGCCAGTGGTCGCGTCCGTCGCCCACTTCTACATCGAGGCCATCCACCCGTTCTTCGACGGCAACGGGAGGATGGGCCGCCTGTGGAACGTGAAGATCCTGAGGGATGACGACGACATCTACGGGAACGTGCCCTTCGAATCGTTCATCCGCAGAAGGCAGCAGGAGTACTACCGTGTGCTCCGGAGATGCCAATCCGTGACCCCGTTCGACTGCACCGAGTTCGTGAAGTTCAACCTGGAATGCATCGTGAGTGCCTTCGAGCAGCTGTCTGAAATCGATCCCGATGAGATCCGCACACTGCTGGATGCCCTTGGGAACGAGCACCTCACGATCGACGAGCTGATGACGAAGACGGGATGCATGGATTGGGACAAGATGGTGAAAGCATCGATATTGCCCGCGTTGAGCCTCGGGCTGATCGACCATGAGGATTGGAGATGCTACAGAGTGGTCTGACAGGCCCGGGATCGAGCCGGCTCAGATCTTCATCGAGTCCAGTCCGACGATGAGCGCCCCGGTGTCGATCTTCCCGCGACGGGCCAGCAGCCTGTCGCGGATCCCCAGCTCGCCGTCGGACAATGTGCTGGAGGATATCCCGTACCTGCGGGAGACCATGGCCTCCATGTAGGCGGCGACCATGTCGCAGGTCTTCAGGTCGGTCCCGTTCCTGGGCCCGAACACAGGGTCGTCGCGGTCCGAGAACGGGTCGTAGACCATCATCCTGAAGCCGTCCCTCCACTCATCCTTCAGGAGGGGCATGATGGTGGACTCGACCTGATCGTGCTCGTACTCCTCCAGGATGAGGGCCAGCCCGTTGACGTTCTCCTTGATCGGGGATATGACATCCTTGGTCAGCACCTCAGGCAGATCGTGGAACAGGCCGCTGTAGAAGTCGTTGTAGATCTGCCTGTCCGATGCTCCGGCGTCCAGGTCGGCCAGGTACATCATGTCGGCGACCATCAGGGAATGCCCCAGGACCGTGGTCCTGGGCACCCTGGGGGTCCTGGCCCAGCGCTGCTGGAACCTCAACTGTCCGACAAGGTCGATGAAGTCGAAGGTGTCCTCGTTGAGCTCCCTCACGCCCACCAGGTCCTTGTGGCGGTCGATCTGCTCGTCGATCTCCCGGCGGGTCTGGTCTATCCCGTACAGGGAGCGGTTGGAATCGTAGATGAGATTGAACTCCCATCTCGTGGCGAGATAGTGGGCGGCGCGGATGACCGCGTCCTCCCTGGAGTCTCCGGGCGCGAAGAGGTAATCGTGGAGACGGCCCCTGAACCCGGGATCCGCATCCGGGACCAGGCGGTCGAACTCGCTCGAGACGTAAGCGTTGACCTGCTCCCTCTTCTCCGAGACTATCTTATGGAAGACCTGGGGCTTCAGGTCCGTCAGCACGGACCTCTGGATGAACGAGAACATGGTGTGCTCGATCAGCCTGGTCCAGTCCATGCTGTTGCCTTCGGACTCCTCGTACTTCCCCAGCACCCACGCTATGGCGGCCTTGTGCGCCTGCTTGTCCAGCTCCGTCAGGTCGACGGGGCGCATGTGGTCGTTCCACCTGTGCATGTTCACGGAATTGAAGAACAGGTAGAGCAGGTCGGCGCTCAATGCTGCCATGGAAGTCACTCCTCTCTCAGGTCGATGATGACCGCATCCCCGACGGGCGCGGAATAGTCCTCGTCGAGGATGTAGTAGAACCCTTCCCGGTCCTCCCTGTCCGCCAGGGCCTTGGCCCTGGCAGCGGCCCGGCGGCCGGACAGGTTGAGCATCGCATATCCTATGATGAACAGGACCACGCCGACGACGAACACGGCCTGCGCCACACCTATAGGCTCGAACACGTAGACGGTTATCCCGATGGCCGCCAGCACCATGCCTGCGACGGCCATGATGAGCGACGTCTTCGGATCGAGGGCCCTGGAAGGGATCGTCATGGGAGCCTCACATGGAGGCCTGTATCAGCCTGTTCACGACGAACTTCTGGTCCATGGACGCCAGGAAGGGCCCGAGCCTGGGGCCGGCGGGCTTCCCGATCAGGATCTTGTACAGGGCCTTGTACCCGCCCTTCGCTCCGATGGGCGAGGCCTTGGCGATGTCCGACACCACACCGGTGATGGTGTCCGCGTCCCAGACGCAGTCGTTCATCCTCTTGACCAATGCCTGGAAGAAGACCTTCTCGTTCATCGAGAGGTCCGTCTCCGGAGGCAGGGACTGCAGGACGGAGAACTTGACCATGTCGGGGGCGAACCCGTTCAGCCAGTACCTCACGCATGACACCCTCCTCCTGAGCCTCTCGATGTCCTCCGGCGTTGCGGCGGACATGTCGATGGTGCGGGACAGGACCTCCATGACGCCGTCGAAGTCGGGCGCCATCTGCGCCACGTTGACCAGGTGGCGGTAGGGGATCTGCAACGGGAGCTGCTTGGGCACGTGGTTGTGCTGGGCGATGACATAGGCCCTGACGGAGTTCTCCTCGGACTCGGCCCACTCGCCGGCGAAGTACTGCCTCTCCATCCTGTCGTACTCGTCGGCCATGTCCAGGGTCCCGATTCCGGAATCGTAGTCGATGGCCCTCGAGGGGTTGACCCTGAGGAACAGGTAGTTCAGGACCTCGGGAGGCGTCATGTTGATCGCGTCCAGTCCGGTGACGGAGCAGCCGAGGGACTTGTGCATCTGCCCGACGCCCTTCAGCTGGACGAACTCGTAGGGTATGGGATAGGGGGCCTTCCCGCCGTAGATCTCGGCGATGATCCTCTTCCCGGAATCGTAAGAGCCTCCGGCTGCCGCGTGGTCCTTCCCGAAGGGCTCCGCGGATGTCCCGAAGACCATCCACTTGGCGGGCCACTCGAGGCGCCAGGTGAGCTTCCCCTCTCCCTTCCTGATGTCCGCCTTCCCGTGGTGGCCGCAGACGCAGTCGTACTCCACGTAGGGGAACTCGTAGGACTCGAAGATGGGCTTGGTGAAGCGCCCGCACTTCTCGCAGACCGGGTTGTAGGGGGCGTAGTCGTCCTTGGCCTCCTTGCCGGTGACCTCGTGGAGGATCTGGATGATCTCGTGCCTCTTCTTGAACGTCTTGTCGATGCACTCGGCGAACACTCCCTTGTCGTAGAGCTCGTGGGTCCAGATGATCTCGCACTTCACTCCCAGGGAGTCCACGGCATCCAGGAAAGGCTGGACGAAGTGGTGGGCGTAGTTCCTGTGCTTGCCGCAGGGGCACGGGATGCGGGATATGGGCATCCCGACGTACTTCTCGAACTCCTCGGGCAGGAAGTCGTAGCGTTTGCGCAGGGGGTCGAAGGAGTCGATGAGATAGATCAGACGGACCTCTTTGCCCATCGCCTCGACGGCGCTGCGGACCGACTCGCCTGTGATTGCTTCCCTCAAACTGCCGACGTGGATGATACCCGTCGGACTGATCCCTGTGGCTATCAGGGGATGGTCGCAGGTGTTGGCGACCTCCTCTGCTATGACATCTGCCCAATGCATGCTAATCGGCGGACTATCGGCCCATGCTTAAAGACGCTTTCGGTACGCGCGTATAGGAACATGCGCGCGCACGACGGCCGGACCGAGCCGGAGCCCACTATGTTTTTATATGGACCCGAGCTAACCCCGACCCATGGCAAAGAAGAACGACAGTGGATTCCAGTCCTCCGCAGGTCTCATGAGGTACTTCGACACGGAGAACGAGAAAGGAGTCAGGGTCAGCCCCCGCACCGTCATCGGCATCGCTATCGGACTGATCGTCGTCGTGCTGCTCCTCAACACGTTCGTCCCCCTCAACTGAGAGGGCTGTCGGGAAGCATCAGGAATCATATGCTCCAGCTACGGCTATGGAGCAGATCTATCTTCATTTTTCATCATCCCCATCGAGCCGACCTGACACGCCCGCATGAGTCGGTGCGATGGACGGTTGTAGAGGCCTGAGCGCAGGCTTCCCGTCTACGCCCAAGCCCGACCCTGATGACCCTTCGAAAGCAAGAAGAATCGCCAAAAGGGAGAACCAGGGCCCCGAGGCCTGGCAGCTAACGGCCCTGGTTGTTGGGATGGCTCAACTTATCGTTGAGCTGTTCCAGCTGGTGT
>CAVHQB010000073.1:0-9543 GCA_963637895.1 Lachnospiraceae bacterium | reverse complement strand
ATGAAGTCTATCAGCAGAGACACAGCGGCATCCACCGTCTGGTCCCTGACCTCGGCCCTTCCGCCCTTGAAGACGTTCCTGGCGGTGACGGTCCTGCATCCGTCGGAGACCGATATGAACACCAGCCCTACGGGCTTCGTGTCCGTCGCCCCTCCGGGCCCCGCGATTCCGGTGACCGCCACAGAATAATCCGACGAGAAAGCCTTCGCGGCTCCCAGCGCCATCTCGCCTGCGGTCTCCGCGCTCACGGCGCCGTGATCGATGAGCGTCTGCTCGGAAACGCCAAGAAGAGACATCTTGGCCTCGTTGGAATAGGTCACTGCGCTTCCCATGAAATAAGCAGAAGATCCGGGAGCATCTGTTATCGCCGAACCGATCTTCCCTCCCGTGCAGGACTCCGCACAGGACATCGTCGCCCCCTTCTCCAGGAGCAGCGAGGCCAGCTCCTCACAGCGGTGCGCCATCGGAGCCCTCCGAGATGTCCCGGAGCCTTCCGACCCCGTCGATGGAATCGATGACCTCGGCCACGGCTTCGGGAACGAGGGACCTCCAGTCCTCTCCGGAGACGATCCTCCTGCGGACCTCCGTCCCGGAGTAGATGGAGCGGTTGTAGAGCGGGGACCTCCTGACGTCGTACCCCGCCTCCATGAACAGGCGGCGGGTCATAGGGTTGTTGCTGTAGACCCTGCCGAACGGCGGGACCATGGAAACGACGTGGGCCACCCAGACGGAGTACCTGTTCAGGTCCTCCACCGGGACTATGCTGAAGCTCGATATCCCCTCGTCCTTCAGGGAATCGGAGATCATCCTGTACCTCTCCCCAGCTGTGAACGGGTTCCCGGGATCGTGGGAGCATTGGGCGCTCCCGATGGCGACGATCAGGTGCTCCGATTCCGCGGCGCACTGCTTGAGGACCTCCATGTGCCCCTTGTGCAACGGCTGGAACCTCCCTATCACGAGGGCGTGGTCAGCATAGCCTTCCCTGCTCATGGCATAGTGTAGAGGACAGGCGTATAAAAAGGAAAAGGGAAAAAGGGGGATGTCCCCCGGTTTCATCACGCCGCGTTGGCGTCGGGCTGGCCTGCCGGCACCTCGACGGTGACGGAAGCCTCATGGACCTCTTCCGCGGGCTGCTCCGCAGGCTCTGCGGCCTTGGGGGGCTCGCGGTGGTACTCGTGCTTCACCGGAGGCTCGATCCTCTTGACGGAAGACACTCCGTTCTCGGTGAGGGGCAGGAGCTTGTCCATGTACTGCTGCTTCATCGGGCAGTCCACGAAGGCGTACTCGAACACGTCGCGGAGGTTCTCCACGGTGTAGATCTCCATGGTGTCGTAGAACCTTCCCTCGATCATGACGTCCTTGGCGTTCTCCTCGGGGATGAGGGCGATCTTGATCCCGGATGCGGCGGCGGCCTCCAGCTTGGCTGTGACGCCTCCTACGGGGAGCACCTTCCCTCTGACGCTCAGGGAGCCGGTCATCGCCAGGTCCTGGCGGATCGGGATGTTCTCCAGAGCGGAGATGATGACCGTGGCCATGGTGATCGAAGCGGAATCTCCCTCCACACCGTCGTATGTGCCGATGTACTGGAGGTGGATGTCGCTGTCCGAGAGGTTCGTCATGGTGTACTTCTTGATGACGGCGGAGATGTTGTCCACAGCTTCCTTGGCGATGGTCCCCAGCTGCCCGGTGGCGACGATGTGCCCGCCCTTCTTGACCTGCGAAGGGGAGACCTCGGCGACGATGGGCAGGACTATTCCGGAGTACTCGGCCATGTTGGAGCTCGCATTGAGGGCGGCGAGCCCGTTGATCATTCCGACCGCCTCTCCGGATGTGTTGAACATCTCGTAGGCCTTGCTGTTCTCGATGTACCTGTCCGCGATCTGCTGCTCCAGGCTGCGGGCGACCCTCCTGGCCATGACGACGTCGTCGGAGGTGACCACATCGGCCTTCCTGCCGATGGCCATGTCCCCGGAGACCCTTATGAGTCCTCCGAGCTCCCTCATCCTGAGGGTCAGCTCCCCCTTCCTTCCGGAACGGCGCTGGGCCTCCCTGAGGATCTCTCCCACGGCGTACTTGTCGAAGTGGGGGATCTTGCCGTCCTTCCTGACCTCCTGGGCCACGAAGCGGGTGATGCAGTCGCGGTTCTCGTCGGTGTCCGGCATGGTGTTGCGCATGTAGACCTCGTAACCGTATCCCCTTATCCTCGACCTGAGGGCGGGGTGCATCCCCTGGATCGCGTCCATGTTCCCGGCGCAGACCAGGATGAAGTCGCAGGGCACGGGCTCGGACTTGACCAGAGCACCGGAAGAGCGCTCGGACTGCCCGGTGATGGACATCTTCTTCTCCTGCATGGCGGTCAGCAGGGCCTGCTGGGACTCCATCTTCAGGAGGTTGATCTCGTCGATGTACAGGACCCCTTTGTTGGCCTTGTGGATGTCTCCGGCCTCCAGCCTGTCGTGGGACGGGGTCTCCAGCCCTCCGGACTGGAACGGGTCGTGCCTGACATCTCCCAGAAGGGCTCCGGCATGGGTCCCAGTGGCGTCCACGAACGGGGGCATCTCCCCGGGATCGTGCCCGACGAGGAGCTTGGGGATGATGGCGGTCTCGGTCCTCTGCTGGCCGGGGGCCCTGAAGAGCATGACCACCAGCATGGCGCCGAGGATGGCGATCCACGCGATCGTGAAGTTGTTCAGCATCAGCGCCCCGACCAGTCCGAGGATGATGAGCCCCATGCAGACGTAGATGTACATGGAGTTCTTCTGGTTCCTCTGCTGCGCGGCGATGGCCTTCTGCTCGGAGACAACAGCCTTGCCCTTGCCGGCAGGGAAGACCCTGACGCGGGGCTCGTTGAAGTCCTCGGGGTTGTGGTAGGCCACGATGTCCTGGAGGTCCTCCTTCGGCAGGTACTCGACCATGGAGTTCGCCAGCATCGACTTCCCGGTACCGGGCTCGCCGATGAGCATGACGTGCCTCTTCTGGGATGCGGCTTTGCGCATGACCGCGACGGCCTCGTCCTGTCCGATGACCCTGTCGGCCATCAGATCGGGTATCTTGATCTCCTCGGTGGTGGTGAAGCTCTGCCTGTCGGCCCATTCCTCGACCGAGAGCCTGGACACCTTCACATCCTTCTTGTCTGTCATGTTTCCCCCAATTATGGATTTTCGACTTGCAGTCGTTATATATTAAGTTGATTGGCCCGTACTTCGGATTTTCAGATTACATCCTTCTTCAGGGCGTAGACGATGGTCGCCAGTATCACGATGACGATCACGGTGATGATCGCTTCGGATCCCCACTTCTCGAAGAAGGACCTGTCGTCGGGCCAGGAGTACCCGTCGCGGACCATGCCGATCTGGGCGAGGGGCTCTTCGTCGGCCACGTGGGTGGACCCGAACCTCTCGTACCCGGAGCCGCTGGTCAGCTTCGTGGCGGTTCCCGCCAGAAGGGGAGCCTTGTCCTTTCCGTCGTAGACGGTGACGTCGACCCCGTACCATCCCTCGTCCAGCTGGACGATGTTCCAGTACCCGGTGTCCGACCCGGTGCCGATGGTCCCGTGGACCGTCAGGGCGTCGAGGCCGTTGGACTGCGCCGTGTACGCGAACGCCGCCGCGATGCCTGCGGAGGAGGACTTCCTCTCGACGAGAGCGTCGTAGAGGTTGCTGACCTCCGCCTCGCCGTCGCTCTTCGAGGCGATGGACCTGAGGTCGTCGGCGATGGCCTTGACCTTGGACGCGACGTCGCCCGAATACGTCTTGACGGCGGCCGTCACCTTGTCGAGAGCTGCCTTCAGCTCGTTGTCCTCGGTGGAGTCGTCGTCGGCGATGGCGTCGGGGACGGTCATCGTCATGGTGATCTCCGAGATGGCCCAGTAGGACTTCACCTCGGACGGGTCGCTCTCCGGAGAGACCTTGACGATGTCCACCGTCGTCTCGACCTCCGGATAGGAGACCGGCAGGTCCCACAGCCATGCCGCCATGGGCATGGAGTAGTAGACGGCGTAGAGCGCCTTCTCGACGATCCCCTCGCTGTAGCTCATCGCGTCCTCCTTGGCATCGTGCAGGACCAGGTAGTCCGGCTCGACGGCGACCGTCAGGGTGTTGGACGGATCCTCGAGTGCGGACGCGACGGCCGATACGACCTCCGAATAGATCTGCTTCCCGTTGGCATCCAGCTGCGAGGCGTAGCCGGAGTCTGTGTCGGCGGTGTCCCCGGACAAGGCCGGGGCGCAGGCCACGGCCATCAGGAATGCGACAGCCAGGATGACGGCGCTCTTCGTTCTCATCGACCGCCCATTATATCACATATGTAATAAGCGTGCCTGTTCGTTCTTCGGCCGGAACGATTCCCACAACGGTTATCAACGCCCCGATTGTTCGCGTGGGCATGAGGGTCGACGAGCTTGACATCCCGGACAGCGTGGCCGATGCCCTCCGGGACCAGGGGTTCCGGGAGCTCCATCCGCCGCAGGCCGATGCGATACCGTTGGCCCTGGAAGGGCACAACCTCGTCGCCGCCATCCCCACCGCCAGCGGGAAGTCGCTCATCGGATACGCTGCAGCGCTGAAGAGGCTGGTGGAAGGAAGGGGCAAGGTGCTCTACATCGTCCCGCTGAAGGCGCTGGCCTCCGAGAAGAGGGACGACTTCCTGAAGTTCTCGCACCTGGGAATAAAGGTGCACATGAGCACCGGCGACCTCGATTCGGAAGACAAGGGGCTCAACGATGCCGACATCGTGATCGCCACCTCCGAGAAGGCGGATTCCATGATCCGCCACGGGAGCAGGTGGATGGACGAGGTCGGGCTTGTCATAGCCGATGAGATACACATGATCCACGACCCCGGCCGCGGGCCCACCCTTGAAGTAGCGCTCACGAAGATGATGCGCAGGAACGCGGACCTGCAGGTCATCGCGCTGTCGGCGACCATATCCAACGCCTCGGACCTGGCGGACTGGCTCCACGCGAAGCTGGTCAGGAGCGACTGGCGCCCCGTGCCCCTTAAGGAAGGGGTCTTCATGAACGGCGAGATCACCTTCGGTGACCGCACGGTCCGCGAAGCGGCCGATGACAAGGACGCCGTCTCCGCCCTGGTCTCCCAGGCCCTGGCCGACGGGGGGCAATGCCTCGTGTTCGTCAACTCCAGGAGGTCCACCGAGGCCGAAGCCGTGAGGCTCATCCAGCTCACATCGAAACATATCGACGGGAAGCTGTCCTCCCAGGACGAGAGCCTCCTGGAAGGGGACTCCGAGTCCACTGCCACGGGGAGGAAGCTTGCCGGATGCGTCGCCAAAGGAGCGGCGTTCCACAACGCGGGCCTCACCTACAGGCAGAGGCGCTACGTGGAGGAGTCGTTCAGGTCCGGGAGCATAAAGGTCATAGTCGCCACCCCCACCCTTGCGGCGGGGATCAACCTCCCCGCCAGGAGGGTGGTCGTCAGGGACACGTCGCGCTTCGAGGACGGGGGCAACCGTCCGATCTCCGTCATGGAGGTCAAGCAGATGTGCGGCCGTGCCGGAAGGCCCGGATACGACCCCTACGGAGAGGCCATCCTGGTCGCCAAGAACGACCGCGACTTCGAGCATCTGATGGAGGACTACATCGACCACGACACCGAGAAGCTCACCTCCAAGCTGTTCAAGGAGAAGGTCCTCAGGAGCCATCTTCTCGGGATAATCGCCACCGGCGATGCGGGAACCGAGGAGGAGCTGGTCGATTTCATGAAGGACACGTTCTTCGGGCACACATCCAACATGTTCGGGATCGAGAGCGTCGTCGGAGATGTGGTCGATTTCCTGGTATGCGAGAAGATGGTCCGCAGGAAGGGCGATTCCATAGAGATCCTCCCGTTCGGGAAGAGGGTCTCCGACCTGTACATCGATCCCGTCACCGCATCGCTCCTCAGGGACGCGGTCATGAAGGTCGATGACGCCACAGATGCGCTGCGCATCCTGGCAGCCGCGGCCATGACGCCGGACGTCACCGGCATGTACCCCAAGAAGGCCGACATGGACAGGCTGATGGACCTGATGGAAGAGCTCAAGGAGAAGCCGCTCCTGGACCCCGAGAGCATGGAGGACTACTCCGAAGACTACTACCTCAGCGACCTGAAGGTCGCCGCCCTGATGGACGATTGGATAAACGAGGTCTCCGAGGAGCGGATCACCGACGCCATGGGCATCGGGCCGGGGGACATCAGGGCCAAGGTCGACCGCATGGACTGGATAATCTACGCCATGGGGGAGATCGCCTACATCTTCAACCCGGACGCCATCCGCAGGATCAGGCCCCTGTCCGCCAGGATAAGGTACGGCGTGAAGGAGGAGCTGATGGAGCTCGTGTCGCTGAAAGGAGTGGGAAGGAACAGGGCGAGGGCCCTGTACGACGCGGGATACTGCGGGAAGGACGATATCGCCACCGCGGACGAGTCCGTCCTGGCGAAGATGCCCAAGATCGGCCCCGCTCTCGCCCACAGCATGAAGCAGCAGACCGGCTCCGCGCCACAGCCCGAATGGACGTCAATGTCTCCTTCCGAGGAGGAAGCGATGATGGACGAGATGGCGGCCGCATACGGCGCCAACGATGCCGTCAATGAAGATTCTGATAAGAAGGGGAAGACGGAAGAGGCCGGCCCTCGCCAGGCCAGCCTCTTCGATTTCTGATCACTCGGAGAGGATCCTCTCCACGTCTGCGACCGAGTTGCCGCACTTTATCGGCGGGGCGCAGTTGTTGATGATTGTGTCGGGGTCCTTCAGGCCGTTCCCGGTGCAGATGCACACGACCCTCTCGTCCCTGTCCACGATGCCTTCCTGGCGGAGCTTCCTGAGCCCTGCGACGGAAGCCGCGGATGCGGGCTCCACGCAGACTCCCTCCCTCCTTCCGAGGAGCTGCTGGGCGCTGATGATCTCCTCGTCGGAGACGGTGGCGCAGTAGCCGCCGGTGGAGTAGATCGCCTTGAGGGCCTTCCTTCCGCTGACGGGGTTGCCGATCCTGATGGCGGTGGCGACGGTCTCGGGGTTCTTCTCGGGGACGAAGTCGTCGGTGTGGGCTTTGAAAGCCGCTGCGACGGGGGCCGCTCCCTCTGCCTGGATACCGGTGAGCATGGGGGTCTTGTCGATCCATCCGACCTCCTCCAGCTCCTTGACAGCCTTGTAGACGGCCCAGATGTTGGCGGCGTTGCCCACGGGCAGGATGATCCTGTCGGGCACGTTGTACCTGAGCTGGTCGATGATCTCGAACAGGACGGACTTCTGTCCCTCGGGCCTGTAGGGGTTGATGGAGTTGAGGAGGTAGAGCTTCCTCTCGTCGGCCATCTTCCTCGCCAGGGCCAGGGCGTCGTCGAAGTTCCCGTCGATGGACAGGACCTTGGCTCCGAAGAACAGGGCCTGGGCCAGCTTCCCCATGGCGACCTTGCCGGAGGGGAGGAACACGGCGCACTTCATGCCGGCCTTCGCTGCGTAAGCGGCGAGGGCGGCGGAGGTGTTCCCGGTGGAGGCGCATCCGACCACCTTGGCTCCCAGCTCCTTGGCGTGGGAGACACCCATGGTCATGCCCCTGTCCTTGAAGGAGCCGGTGGGGTTCAGTCCCTCGAACTTGACGAAGGTGTTCTCGACGCCGATCTCGGCTCCGAGGGCCCTCGTGGGGTACAGGGGGGTGCCGCCTTCCTGGATGGAGACCTTGTGCGCGGGGTCCACGGGCATGAAGGGAGCGTACCTCCAGACTCCGATGGGCTCGGAGCGCAGGTCCTCGGGCTTCATCTCTTTGACCTTCTCCAGGTCCATCTTGACGGTCAGGAGACCGCCGCATCTGGGGCAGGTGTTGACGAACGGGTCGTCGACCTCTGCTCCGCAATCCCAGCAGATAACTTTGTGCGCTGCCATTTCAGATCCTCCTGCAACCGGAGCCGGGCTCCGTGATCCAGGTGTCGCATCCCATGCCGTGGTCCGCGTACATCGCGCGGATGCTCTGGGCGATGGACTCGCCCTGATGGGAGCTCTTGTCGTAGAATGAGATTATGCAGGGGCCGGAGCCGCCGAGGAACGACGCGATGGCGCCGTGGGACTTGGCAGCGGACTCGGCCTCCTTCAGGTGGGGGACCAGGCAGGTCCTGGCAGGCTCGAAGACGGCGTCCTGCACGGACCTTCCGATGAGCCCCAGGTCGCCGGTCTGCATGCCGTACACCATGCACGCGGCGTTGCCCAGGTGGAACACCATGTCCTTCACGCGGACCTCCTTGGGGAGGACGGCCCTGGACTCCTTGGTGGGCACCAGGATGTCGGGCATGGCGATGACGATCCCCAGGTCCTCCGGGGGCTTTATGGATATGACCTCGAAGGGCTCGTAGGAGCGGATGACCGTGAAGCCTCCCAGGACGCAGGGTGCGACGTTGTCGGCGTGGAACCCGCCGGAAGTGACGTCCTCGGCGTGGGCGGCGCAGAGCACGACCTCGCTGAGCGTGAGCTTCTCTCCGCACAGGATGTGGGCGAGGAACGCTCCTCCCGCGGCGGAAGCGCCGGAGGAACCGATGCCGCTGCAGGGACGGATCCCCTTCTTGATCTTGATCTCGATGCCGAAGTCGGCCTCGCATCTCCTCAGGACCTCCGCGGCCGCGATGCTCACGGAGTTCTGCTCGGGGTCTGTGGGGATGCTCTCGGAGCCGGGCCCGGTGACCTCGGAGATCACAATGCCTGACTCGATCTTCCTGCCCTCGATGATGTCGTAGGGCTCTTTGAGAGCCAGTCCGAATATGTCGAACCCGGCTCCGATGTTGGATGTTGTGGCTGGTGCTGCGATCCTTATCCATTCGTCGGCCATGGTCTCACGCTTTCCTTGTGGAGGCGTACCTTGCCGTTCGATTTAAGCGTGATGGTGGGACGCGCCGTCCCGTAGGGACGGAGGGCCGGATAAGGGCCCGGCCCCTGCGCCCTTGGATGGTAAAAAGGTTCAGTCCTTCCAGCAGGAGATGCCCGTCTGATCGGACAGGGCGCTCTTGTGGAACTCGGGCTCTTCGATGCCCTCGGCCCTCTGCCTGCGGTAGTCCGCGTATGCTTCCACCGCCCTCGAGCCGAGCTTGAAGATGACCACCACGTTCACGAGACCGCACAGGATCATCATCAGGTCGACGACCACGAACAGCGCGTCCGAGCTGTAGAAGCTGGACAGGAACACGACGACCAGGATGACCACGTTGAGGAACATCAGCTTGGCCTTGCTGGAGCCGTTGATCTCCATGTTGTTCTGTCCGATGACGTAGTCGGTCATCAGGCTGGTGAAGGCGAACAGGAACATGAACAGCGAGACGAGATACGGGGCGATCCATCCGATGGCGTCCTCCATGATGAACTGGAGGGTGGGGACGGACTCCTCGCCGAGGGAGTTGTAGACTCCCTGGATGGACTCGTATCCGCCGAAGCTGAGCACGACGAGAGCGGTCAGGGTGCACACGACGGTGTCGATCAGGACTCCGATGGACTGGGACAGCCCCTGGGCTGCGGGGTGCTTGACATCCGCCATGGAGGAGATGTTCGGGATGGACCCGATACCCGCCT